>JANLRK010000282.1:0-19251 GCA_031361585.1 Pirellula sp.
GGTTGATACGCCCTTATTATCTGCATCGGTACCAAAAATTGAAACATCGTGTGTCGGTTAAGAATGGTGCTACAACATCTTGTGCTAGCATTTAGAGGATCAAACTAAATTCGTTAAGCTTAGCCGGTCACAACCGTGGGATACTGGCACGGCAAAGGACAATGAGTATCCTAATACATGCTGACAAATGCCGTTGAATCGTTTCAACCCATTGCAATTCGACGACAAAGTACCGCTCCACCATTGCTCTTCGCAGTGGTATTACTTTTAACTTCTGATGCTTAGGTTATTTACATGTTGCGAAAACCAATAGTACTACTCTCGGTGCTTTTAAGCAGCTTCCTATTTTTTGGCTGCAATAATTCCGATAGCAAGACTCCTGCGCAAGCAAAATCAAAAGAAACAATGAGCACGCCGATTGATAACGCTGAGTTAACCAACCGGCGGACGGGCAAAGCCCGAGGATTAAAGCGTATCGTTTTGCTCAATAATACCGACTCACCATTTTGGGATGCAGCCAGAGCTGGAATTAGCAAGGCATCTTCGGACCTTAATCTTGCCGAGCTCGGATTCTCTGCCGGGATGGATACAAATGATGGTACCGACCAAGGGCAAATTGAGAAGTTACGCCAGTACGGCACTCAAAGCGATATCGTAGCGGTTGTGATTTCACCCACTTCTGCATCCAACCCTGCCGTCGCCGACGAGTTAAAAAAGTTGAAGGAAAAGGGGATCATCATCGGTTGCTTTGATAGCGATCTGGACGAAAAGTTACGTTCGCATCGAGAATTTTATGTCGGAACGGACAACGAAAAGGGTGGCAAAGTTCTAGGTACAGCCGCAAAGAATCTAAAGGCTGGCGGTGGAGAGTATGTCCAATTTGTTGGACTGGATAGCCAATTGAACGCCATCCAACGCATGGATGGATTCACCGCTGCGGTTGGTTCTAAGTTCAAACAAATAGCCCGGCGCACCGATGATACGGATCGATTGCGAGCTAAAGACAATGTACGCCAAAGCATCGACCAAAATCCCAATTTATCAATTCTCGTTGGCATTTGGTCCTACAACGCTCCTGCGATCGTCGACGTGGTCAAGGAACGCAAACTAAAAGAAAAGATGACTGTCGTAACGTTCGATGCAGAGCAACTTGCCATTCAGCAAATGGGAGAGGGCATGATCGATGCCATGGTGGTTCAAAACCCATTCGGTATGGGCTTCGAGTCGGTGCGCTATTGTGTTGCAAAGCTTGGCAAAGACGAAAAGACACTCAAGGAAATGTTTCCAAAAATGGGTACACCCGGTGGTGACATGATGGATACAGGCCTCAAGGTGGTTGTTCCAGATAGCGGCACTATTCTCAAAGAAGAGATGTTCAAGGAGTTTGGTGCCGGTGTCGAATTCGTTTCGATGAGCAAATTCCGAGAGTGGCTAAAGCAGTACGGTCTGACAAGTTCATAGCACGACGCGCAAGCGCGCAACCTAGTGATTGCAGTTCGGAGCCAGCAAGGCAATGGGTACCCAGGTAGAGCCTGGGAACTAGACAGGCTAGACCGGTGGACAGACGGCCCAGCCAAGCTACGTTTTTACACGGCCCGACCATGCTACGGTTTTACACGGCCCGGACATGCTACGGTTTTACACGGCCCGGGGGGCCATGCTACAGTCTTGCATTTCGCCATGTTTACAAACAGGTATTGTGAATGAGTTCTCAACCGTCAGGACTATTATCGCGACTTTGGTCGACTGTTGAATTCAAACTGATTTTGGCATGGTTGTCGGTGGTCGTCGTGACTGTGTTGGTAGATCCGGGCCATGCGTACTGGAACAATCCTGGCAATGCGGCAGAACTAATCATCCGTAACTCGGTATTGCTAGGCTTTTTCGCGCTTGGCAGTGCCGTGATCATCATTTCTGGCGGTATCGATCTATCGAGCGGTTCGGTGATTGCCATGAGTGCAACCGTTTTTGGCTCGCTTCTAATCGCTCTCGATCCCATTGGCTTTCGCGAGGGGCATATCGCGACTTGGGCAGTCATAATCGCGTTTATTGGGACACTCCTGTCAGGCGCCATGGTTGGAACACTTCACGCTTGGCTGATCACTTGCGTGGGCTTGCCGCCATTCATCGCGACTTTGGCGACGTTGGTTGGTCTTCGCAGCTTCAGTCGTGGTGTGACGTTGGCGATGACGAACAACAAGTCTCAGATCGATTTTCCTGACTTGGCGCTTCGAGATTCGCTCAAGGATGTGACCAGTGTCTCGTTAGTCTTCCTGGTGTTGGCCTTTGCGATTTGGTTTCTGATGAGCCGAACAGTTATTGGTCGTCATTTGCACGCGATGGGTGGCAATGAGCAAGCCGCGAGACTGAGTGGAATACGAACCGAACGGCTCAAATGGCTTGCATACGTCATCGGCTCGGTAACGGCTTCCATGGTCGGCATTGTCTATTTTGCGGATACAGGATCCGCCAAGCCGGACATTTTAGCACGAGGCTATGAGTTGAACGCGATTGCGGCTTCGGTGATTGGGGGCTGTTCGCTACAAGGTGGAATCGGTACTATCCCCGGGACGATACTTGGCTGCTTGTTCCTTAGAACGGTGATCGATTCGGTAAACAAAATTGTTGGTTCAGGGGCCGATGTTTATGAGGGGATGATCGTTGGTATCGTAGTTGTGATGGCGGTGACGTTTAGTCAACGCACGGGTATGGCCAAGGCTCAGAAGTTTTTTGCGACACCGATTGGATGGGCATGTATTCCAGTCCTGAGCGTTCTGACCGGCATATCATTCTTACTTTTCTTTCGCGACAAACCTTGGTTTTCGTCGCTGCACGCTTTGGCTTTCGGCGCCATTGTTGCATGCATTTTGGCTGCGCGTGGGGTCATTGAACTTCGGGCAAAACGAGCATGAAGGTTCCGAGCTAACTAGCCATGGTACAATCCGATGCAGTTATTTCCATCCAAGGAGTTGGTAAGCAGTTCAACGCCGTGCGAGCGTTGAACGACGTGAGTTTTGACCTCGTGGGCGGCGAACTACATGCGGTGATGGGTGAAAACGGTGCAGGCAAAAGCACGTTGATGAAAATCCTATCGGGTGTCTATTGTGAGTACGAAGGAGAGTTGTACCTCCGAGGCAAACGCGTTCATTTTCAAAGTACCCGCGATGCCGAGAACGCTGGGATTGGTATTATCCACCAAGAGTTGAACTTGGTCGAGCAACTGTCCGTTGCCGCAAATATCTTCTTGGGTCGAGAAATCAAGCGATCTGTTTGGATGTTGAATCGGTCGGTTGGGATACTGAACCAAGGCGCGATGGATAGATGCGCAGCCGAGTTGCTCACGCAACTCGAGTCCAATATATCGCCTAGAGCTTTAGTGAGCTCGCTCCGTGTTGGCGACCAACAATTGGTTGAAATTGCGAAAGCGATTTCTTTGGAAGCGGAAATTCTCATCATGGATGAGCCGACCAGTGCACTGACGGAATCGGAAGTCGCGAGACTTTATGGCGTAATCGATCGATTGAGGAAGCGTGGCGTAACAATCCTTTACATCTCGCACAAGATGGATGAGGTCTTTCGGCTGGCGGATCGCATCACGGTTTTACGTGACGGTCAGTTTGTGCAAACGGTCGAACGGGCGAGCGCTACGCCACGCTCGATTGCGCATCTGATGGTCGGTCGCGATATCGAACCAGCACGGAGGCGCGAAACCAATCAAGCCGCCAAAATTGTCTTGGAAACGAAGTCACTCTCACTAGCTTGGCCGGGGCATCCACGCGGATGGCGTCTCAAAGACATTGATTTCCATCTAAATCGAGGTGAGATTCTAGGCTTCGCGGGTCTGATGGGCGCCGGTCGAACAGAGTTGTTGGAGTGTCTTTACGGCGCGAGCTCGGTCCAGCCTCAGGGGCAACTAATTGTTCACGGCGTTGTCAGGCAATTCTCCCATCCCGCAGAGGCTGTGAAAGCAGGCATTGCGATGGTTACCGAAGATAGAAAACGGCTTGGACTGTTTTCTCGCATGACGGTTCGAGAAAACACGACTATCTGTTCTCTACAGAATTTCTCGACCCTGGGGGTCTTGAGTCGTTTGCGAGAACTTGTAGCGACGAATCTACAAATCCAAGCCTTGTCGATCAGGTCAAGCGGGCCTGAAGCCATGATCACCAGCTTGAGCGGAGGCAATCAACAAAAATGCATCCTAGGGCGGTGCATGCTAACCACCCCGAGCATTTTACTTTTGGATGATCCAACACGAGGTGTTGACATAGGGGCAAAAGCAGAGCTCTATCAGTTGATGGAACAGCTCGCAACAGATGGAGTTGCGATCATCGTGACTTCTTCGGAGCTACCGGAGTTATTGACCGTCAGCGATAGGATCTTGGTACTCTGCGAAGGGGTCATCACGGGCGAGTTCACACGCGAGGAAGCGACAGAGCAGCGGATCATGGAGGCTGCCACGCAACAGCCCCATCTCGTTTGATTCACGTAGGTCCGGCTGTCCTCAGCCGGACAGTATTGACGAGTGTGCGTGTCAGCCTGAGGACAGGCTGACCTACGTGTGAAAGTATTGAAGTGTGTGTCAGCCTTGTCGACGTCAGGATGAAATCTGCGTTTCCCACATTGGGTCGTACTCTCGACGCCAAAGGTTGCTTGGGATCCCCTCGTCCCTCCAGCGGCCATCGGTGCTCGAGGAATGGATGGCTCGGTCGGTGCGATGCGATGCATTTCCTAAATGACAAAGCAATGTGCTTTGATGACCGCTCAGGATTGGCTGATTGAGCTTCGATGGATCGTTCGCACGAATGCATTCGATGAAGTTTTGCATGTGCTCGGGTTGCCCATCGCTCGTCTTGTCGCCCGAATCTATTGGTTTGTTGGCTGAGTTGAAGATCTTGTAGGCACCATCGGCTTCGATCTCCATATAGCCCTCGGTTCCGTAGAAAGAAACAAATGGACCGGGGGCATGTTGCGAGCACGAAACACCTTGATAGGAGATTTGTTTTCCGCCCTCGAATTGCCATGAAACGTCGTGAGTATCCGGTGTCTCTTGGTCGTCTTGGAAACAGTATCGACCACCATTGGAGACGGTTCGGATGGGGAAACCCGCTTGTAGACCCCAACGGCATAGATCCAGGCCGTGTACGCCATTGTTCCCGAGTTCGCCGTTGCCCCAATGCCAGAACCAGTGCCAGTTGTAATGCAAGATGTTTTCGCGATAGGGGCGTCGCGGCGCAGGCCCTTGCCAAAGTTCGTAGTCGAGCGATTCGGGCGGTGCTGCATCGGTCTTCACGCCGATGGAGCCCCGCAAGCGGTTGAAAAACGCTCTCGCTAAATACACTTTCCCTATGCCCCCGTCATGCAGTTTTGCAATCGCCGTTTGGTAGCCGGGGCTGCTTCGCCGTTGGTTGCCAACCTGCACGCATCGATTGTTCTGTTGGGCGGCAAGTACCATCCACTCTCCCTCTTGAGGGTTGTGGCAGGCAGGTTTTTCGACGTATACGTGCTTACCTGCTTTGCACGCGAGAATGGTCGCTGGTCCATGCCAATGGTTGGGCGCTGCGCAAATGAGTGCATCTACAACTTTGTCGTCGAGGATGCGCCGAAAGTCTTGAATGGCTTCGGGGCGACCGCCTAATTCCGAAATAAATTTAGCGCCGGCTGCAGCTCGTTTGGAATCGGCGTCGCAAGCGTACTTGATCTCGACTCCAGGTATTTTTAGCAGATTGGCCGCCAAGTCTTTGCCTCGATTGAGTCCCATCAAGCCGACGACAACGCGTTGCGGTTCTGGGTTTACCTCGGCCATGAGACGTGCTGAAGCGGCAACGAAAGTTCCAGCTGCAAAACTGGACGTAGACTGCAATAGAAATCGGCGTCTTTTCATGATGATTAAGATTCTCGATAAGCGGGATTGGAGGGGACTTTCAATAGACACCTTAGTGTAATAAACCTGGGGGCAGCAAACCACAGAGGCAAGAGGGTCGCAGAGAATCGGACGATAAAATGCGATACTTCTCTGTGATCCTCGTGTCTCTGTGGTTCCAATGTGCGCAGCCCAAGATAAGTTAGTGATAGTTGCTAAAATCGACGAAACCAAAGGAACCAAACATGAACGACAGGCCTCAGCGAGTCACGGTCAAGACGCTGCAAGCGATGAAGCGGAAGGGACAACGCTTTACTATGCTAACTGCGTACGATTATCCAACCGCCAAGATGCTCGACGAAGCAAGGGTCGATTGCATTCTCGTTGGAGACTCTCTGGGCATGGTGGTTCAGGGAAAGACAACTACTATTCCAGTTACATTGGAGGAGATGATCTATCATGGCGAAATGGTCGCTCGCGCAACCGATCGAGCCATGGTGGTGGTGGATTTACCCTTTCCGGTTGGCCAGTTGAGTATCGGTCATACGGTGGAGTCTGCAGCCACGATTATGAAACGCACGCAATGCCAAGCGGTGAAGATGGAGGGTGGCCATCAGCAGGCAGCCGCTATTCGGGCACTTGTCGATGCGGGTATACCAACGATTGCTCACATTGGCTTGCGACCGCAAAGCGTTCATGCGCTAGGTGGCTATCGGGTTCAACGCGACGCGGACCAATTGATGACAGACGCCAAGGCAGCTGAACAGGCTGGGGCATTCTGCGTATTGATTGAATGCGTTCCGCCTGACTTAGCCAAACTTGCTACGGAGCAGTTAGGTATACCGACGATCGGCATTGGGGCTGGACCGCATTGCGACGCCCAAGTGCTTGTGACCAACGACATGCTTGGATGGAATAGTGGTTACGTCCCGAAGTTTGTTCGCCGTTACGTTGATATTCGAAGCGCTTCGTCGAAAGCCGTTAGTCAGTTCTGTGCAGACGTGCAACAAGGAACGTTTCCAAGTGTGGAGGAATCGTTTGGATAGCCACTGGGAGGTGATGTCGATTAACCCGCGCAATGGTGGGCGGAGCAGAGGCGCGTGGACTGGCCCGTGATGGTTGTTTGAGATGGGGGCAATTTCCCTGACGCACGCGCTCGAGGCTTGAGGGCCTCGAGCGGTTAACATGAGCTTCAAACTCGCGATCGATTTTTACTAGTTTAAGTATCGGGATTCCATTGCGGGAATTTTTCCAATTGTTGTTTTAGTGCAAGGCGTGCACGATTCAATCGAGACCGAACGGTTCCAATGGATATCTGAAGGACTTCAGCAATTTCTTCGTAGGCCATTTCCTCCATCTCACGCAAGACGAGAATGGATCGATGGTCCTCCGACAAGATTGCCAGTGCCTGGTGAACCGAATCGATGTCTTCGGATCGCGACATTCGAGAATCGGGTGCTTCGGTTTTAGCCTTGGGTTCGGAACCAGAAACTTCTCGACTTTCATCGAGCGAAAGATGCCCGCGATGGCGTCTTCGCTTGGCCAAAGCAAAGTTGAAGGCAATGCGATAGAGCCAAGTAAAGAATCGACTGTTTTGCTGAAAAGTATCGAGTTTGAGGTAGGCTTGAATGAAGGCTTCTTGAACGACGTCTTCCGCTTCGTCCGTGCTTCCGACGACGCTTATCATGGCTGTATACAAACGGTCTTGATAACGAGTTACCAAGACTTCAAAGGAAGAGCTTTTTCCGGCAAGTGCGGACTGGATCAATTCGTCTTCGTCGTTCACACTCGCCTACAAAACAGAAATGAGAATCGCAAATCTTTGTGTTCAATGGTGTGCTGCAAACGGTTATTTGTCAAACCCTTACTCGTACCTAAGGGCATCGATGGGGTCTAGCCTGCTGGCTCGCCAAGCTGGGTAAAAACCGAATCCGATTCCGACCGCCGCCGAGAATATTAGACTCCCGATGGCCGCAGCCTGACTGACGACAATAGGCCAGTCTTTGCCAGAGGATATCGCGTTGATGGCCATGGTCAGGGAGACCGAGCCCAATACACCGAGCATGACACCGATCGCCCCGCCGATTACCGATAGCACCATCGATTCGACGAGGAATTGCATCAAGATGTCTCTTGGGCGCGCCCCCACGGCCATTCGGATTCCGATTTCTCGCGTGCGTTCGGTTACAGATACGAGCATGATGTTCATGATTCCGACACCACCGACGACCAATGAAATTCCCGCGATGGAAGCCAGCATTGCAGTGAGCGTGCCGGTTACGAGGCTAAAGACCCCTGCAATTTCGGTCGTGTTAGCGACCTGGAAGTCCGGTTGTTGCCCCAATCCGATTCGGTGACGATCCATCATCAGCGATTCGATTTCTTGCTGCGCTTGACCCATAAGTTCGGTGCTGCGTGCGGAAATAAGGGCGACGTCTACATTGTTGAAATTGCTTCCTTGGAGGCGTTTGCGAACCGTCGTGTAGGGCATTAGAACGACATCGTCTTGGTCGTCGCCTACGATGTTGGCGCCTTTGCTGGCCATGACGCCTACGATTTCGAAGGGGATATTTTTAACACGAACACTTTGGCCAATGGGGTTGGACGTTTGAAACAGTTTTTTGACAACAGTTTGGCCGACCACGCAAACCTTGTTCGAATTGTTTATGTCACCCTCGGAAAAAAACGAACCCAACCTCATTTGCCAATTTCGAACCAACAGGTAGTCAGCCCCGACCCCAAGTAAATCTCGGGGGCGACAATTGTTGTTTCCGTAGATGATCTGGCCAGCCGCCCCTACTATGGGGGTGGCCGCCAATACGCTTGCGCATTCTCGGCCAACGGCGTTGACATCGGCCGCGGTAATGGATGGAATTTGGGCAGCTCGTCCACCGCGACGGTTGCCTTGTTGAAGAACAATGACGTTGGTTCCGAGGTTTGTGAATTCACCCTGCACCAGTTCGCTTGCGGAGGTGCCTATCGAAACCATGGCCGTAACCGCAGCGATTCCGATGACCACCCCTAAAATGGTCAAGCCAGCCCGCATTTTGTTTTTTGCTAGTGCCCGGATGGCGATTCGAAAAGTGTTAAGGAAAGACATGTTTGCCCTAGTTTGGCAAGTAAACGCAATAGTTTTGAGAACACGGCTATCGGCGGCAGAACAACAAAGTAACAGTTTTTGAACGCGACTTGCCTCGACGGTCCACTGGAGCGTTTCATTCTAACCCGAGGCAGCGGTGAATTGCCGTTGCAATTCTTGAAAAACGGGGTAACATTCGTCCTCCAATAGTAAAAATCCAGGCCTCCTGGAATTCCTGAGGTCGTTGTTGCAAGCAGATGTGAGTTTCTCTTTACATGACCGTTACAAAAGAACGAAAACAAGAAATAATCGGCCAGTTTCGCACACATGAGGGTGACAATGGTTCGCCAGATGTGCAAATTGCCATGTTGACGGAGCGAATCAATGGAATGACCGAGCACATGCGTGGTGCAGTGCGAGACTATTCGAGCAGACGCGGTTTGCTTCGAATGGTTAGCAAGCGACGATCGTTGCTCGACTACGTTCGTAAGCATGATCCTCAGCGGTACTTGGATCTGATTGGCAAGTTGAATATCCGAAAGTAGTTGGTTGAATTTTTGGGCTGGTTCGCTTGAACCAGCCCTTGGCGTTTTCTGGTGTGTATTGAGATTCTTGCAAGCGGATGCTTGCGCAAGTTAGATGTTGGATGTGGTTTAGCCCACATATATCCCGTCGCGTTTTGTTCGCCATGGGAAAGTGTGTTGATTGTCGGTGAGGCCAATGCGTGGTCTCTTTTGTCATCTCTTTTTTGTCGTTCTCTTACTTGTTCTCGGCAAGCGGATCGCCGGTCACCTAGATTGGAATGGGTTGTCATTCTCGTACTAATCGACTGGATGCAGAATCTGTCAAAAGCCCTAGAGCAGTTGTTTGAATGTAGTTTTTTGAAGGAAATATCGTAGTGAAAATTCGAGTAGAAAAAAAAATCGGCGATTCCGTATTAGCGTTTGAAACGGGTCAACTCGCCAAACAAGCAACCTCCTGCGTGCTTTGCCAATATGGTGATACGGTCGTCTTGAATGCAGTCTCCACTGGTCCTTCGAGGCCAGGAACGGACTTCTTTCCGTTGACCTGTGATTATCGCGAACGCTTCGCAGCCGCCGGCAAATTTCCAGGGGGATTCCTAAAGCGCGAAACCCGGCCAACGACCAAGGAAACGCTTACGAGCCGGTTGATCGATCGTCCAATTCGTCCGTTGTTTCCAGAAGGCTTTCGCGACGATGTGCAGGTTCAATGCATTGTTTTGAGCAGCGACGTTCAAAATGATGCCGACGTGCTAGCCATGAATGGTGGTGCATGTGCCCTGTTCATCAGCGCACTCCCATTTACTGGCCCGATCGCTGCAACGCGCGTCGGACGAGTCGATGGAAACTTCATTGCGTTTCCTACCCATGCTCAGCTCGAGGATAGCGATCTTGACATGATCGTCTCTGCCAACGAGCGAGAGGTCGTGATGGTCGAGGGGTTTGCTCAGGAAATTCCTGAAAACGAAATGTTGGACGCTATCAAATTCGCTCACGGCATTTGCAAAGAAATCATCGGACTGCAACGCGAGCTTCATGAAAAGATTCAGCCAACCAAGGCTCACTACCCAATTCCAGACGATACGGAAATCGTCGCCCGGTTAACGACGTCCTACTACGATCGTTTTAGGGATGCGAAACAGACCGAGGGGAAACAAGCTCGAAATGATGCGTGCAATGTTCTTCGAGAAGCGGCGTTGGCCGAAATGATCCCTGATCCGCAAGCGGCAGGGGCATTGACAAAAGACACGTTGTACCGTTCATGGCATACGCTCGAAAACCGAGTGGTTCGCGATTTGATTTTGGCTGGTAGACGTGCCGATGGCCGCGACAGCATGAGCTTGCGACCGATCCACTGCGAATCGGATTTGCTACCTCGTACTCATGGAACCGCATTGTTCCAACGGGGTGAGACACAAGCCTTCGTCACCGTGACTCTTGGCACTCCGCGCGATGAACAACGTGTAGATGGACTTGTTGAAGAGTACAGCAAGAAATTCATGTTGGACTATAATTTTCCGTCATTCTCCGTCGGAGAATGTCGACCCATTCGCGCTCCAGGTCGTCGCGAAATCGGTCATGGAATGCTCGCCGAACGTTCGCTCGAGCCAGTGTTGCCAGATCCAGATGATTTTCCCTACACGATTCGTCTGATTAGCGACATCCTCGAAAGCAACGGCTCATCCTCAATGGCCAGCGTTTGCGGTGGATGTTTGGCACTGATGGCAGCCGGTGTTCCAATCACGAATCCTGTGGCTGGTATCAGTATCGGATTGGTCCGTGAAAAAGATTCCTATGTTCTGTTGACAGACATTCTTGGCGATGAAGATCACCATGGCGACATGGACTTCAAGATTTCGGGAACTCAAAACGGAATTACCGGAATTCAGCTCGATCTCAAAATCGACGGTATCAGCGAAGAAATCATTCGTGCTTCGTTGAAGCAAGCCAAAGAGGCCCGGATGGAAATCTTGCGAAAGATGCTTACCTGCATGCCTCGTCCTCGCAGCGAAATCAGTCGCTATGCTCCACGCCTTCTACGAACCAAGATCGATCCCGAAAAGATCGGTGCTTTGATCGGTCCTGGCGGAAAGAATATCCGTTCCATCCAAGAAGATACAGGTGCGAACATCGATGTGGATGATGAAGGCAACGTCACCGTCTCGAGCGGAGATGCAGATTCGGCACGAACCGCTCTGGCGCGTGTTGAAGCTTGTACGGCCACTGTTCAGATCGGCAAGATCTACGACGGTACTGTTTCGAGCGTTCGTGACTTCGGTGCGTTCGTGGAAATCCTTCCAGGAAAGGATGGACTATGCCATATCAGCGAACTCTCCAGCGGTTACGTTCCTAGCGTTGATGCAGTTTGCAAAGTTGGCGATACGATGAAAGTAATTGTCATCGACATAGACGACCATGATCGCGTCAAGCTATCCAGACGTCGGGCTTTGGAAGAACTCGGCATAGAAGATGAATTCGCAAGCGCCGAGGGGGGTGCCGAAGGCGGTGAGCCAGGCGAAGAGGGCGAAGTCGATCCAGACAGACCTTTTGAAGAACGTGGAGGCGATCGTCCTGAGAGAGCCTCGTCGGGTGGCGGCGGACGAGGGCGATCCGGTGGTGGAGGCGGTGGCGGATTCCGTGGTCGAAGCGGCGGCGGCGGCGGTGGTCGCAGCGGCGGCGGAGGAGGAGGAGGTCGAGGCCGAAGTGGTGGCGGCGGTGGTGGTGGCCGACGCTAATTTGCCAGCCGACAACTTATTTGGTGGCCGACGCTAATTTGCCAGCCAACATGGATTGAATAAAAAAAGGGTGTGTAGCTGATTGCGACACACCCTTTTCGTTTAACAATCGATTGGCTTAGTACGGGCTTGATGCACCTGTGTCGGGATCGCCAACCATGTGGAAGTGGTTGTGGTCAATGTAGATGACCTCGACGCTCTCTTTGTCGTCTAGGGTGTACGGAACCGGCCAACCGTTGATCGTTCGCTCCTCAAAATAAACTGTGCACTTGTAGTGAGCATGATGCAACTGAGCGAAGCCGATCAGCGGAATGAACCGAGGATCATCGATATAGTCGGCCATCTTTTCTTTGACGATGCGAACTCGATTGCGTTGTTTCTCATACAACAAAGGAATACCGCCACGGATGGGGCGAGCCTTTTCAAGAGCATGAGTCACTTCGTCATCGCTCGGCGGATCGATGGCAGCAACCGGGCCGCCCGCAGTCAATGGGCCCATAATCGGCACGCGGGCATACCGCTCGTGAACGTGGAATTGGAGCTCCTCGTTGTCCTGCAGATACGGACTAATCGGGATCGGAACACCAAGTGGCCCGAGTGCGATATTGGAGAGGTTGACACAGCCAGTCTGCGCGCCAACCGTAGCAAGTAGTAATAAAGCAGTAATTCGTTGGAAACGCTTGCAGGACATCGGTATAAACCCTTCTCGTGTCGGAGACGACGACTCGTCGAACAGTGTTGTTTTCGGCTGACGGGGTGTTAAGACTTGCGGGTTTTTCCGTCTGCAACGAAAATTCCTTTAAAATGGAGTGCTTGCATTGACTGAGCCATCGCTCGGCTTGCCAGAACTCCGAGACTCCAATAACTTCTATTTGTAGAAAAAGCTTGGTTATATCCCACACGCCAACGAATTATGTTGGGTGGGTCGCTCCTGCCGGGTGCGACTAATTTAGTCTATTTTCACTGCATGATCACTCTCGGCAAGAGTGGCACACCACACAGCAAAAGCAAAAACGAATGCCCCAACTTTCGCACATGGTTTATTTCTCGCTAAATGATGACTCGGAGGCCAAGATTTTTGAGTTGGTCAATGCATGCAAAAAGTTTCTCGACGGGCATCCCGGAGTCGTTTATTTTTCCATTGGCAGGTTGAATAAAGAGCTAGCAAGACCTGTCAATGATCGCGGCTATCATGTAACACTCAACGTCGTGTTCGATAGCCGTGATTCGCACGACCTTTATCAAGTCGCACCTCGGCACCTGGAGTTCATCTCGCAGCAAAAACCCAACTGGAAACAGGTTCGTATTTTTGATTCCGACCTTGTTTAACGGTGCTTGAACATGCCAACCGTCTTAGACCGAATTGTAGCTAACAAGCGAGAGGAAATTGCGTTCGCTAAAACGCGACGCGATTTGCAATCGCTCATTGAGGGGGCCATGCACGGCCCCGAAATTAGGGATTTCATGCTTGCATTGCAAGGACATGACTACGTTCGTTTGATCGCCGAAGTCAAACGCGCGAGTCCTTCTAAGGGGATGATACGAGCACAGTTCGATCCTACCGATATCGCGTTGGCGTATGAGGCCGGTGGTGCAGCGGCGATAAGTGTATTGACGGATGAGCCATTCTTTCAGGGACGGCTAGACTATCTGACATCGATTCGCGACGCAGTCGGCATCCCGGTGTTGCGCAAAGACTTTATCTTGGACGAGTATCAAGTTTACGAAGCTAGAGTGGCGGGAGCGGACGCCGTACTGTTGATTGCGGAATGCCTTGAGGGAAATGAGTTGAAGCAACTGTACGACTTGATACAAGGGTTGGGGATGACTGCATTGATCGAGCTTTACGATCCCAGTCATTTGGATCGCGTGCTGGCGACGGGAACGAAGTTAGTCGGCGTGAACAATCGTGATTTGCATACGTTTGCAGTCGAGCTGGATCATGTGATTCAATTGCGCAAAGACATCCCGCCCGACGTCACCGTTGTAGCGGAAAGTGGAATTTTTACGGCCGCTGATGTAGAAAAAATTTATCTCGCCAACATCCAGGCCATGCTCGTCGGTGAATCGTTGATGCGACAGTCCGATATTCGCCAAGCGACGATCAATTTGCTGAGCCCGCCGTTATAGCGATGCAGCTATGTCAGCCTGAGGACAGACTGACCTACATGAAGGCGATTCACGTATGTCCAGCTGTCCTCGGCGGAGTTCATTGAGCAAAATCCGCAATCGAAAGTACCAAAGCGTCTACGACTTTTGCAAAACGCCCAAACTCGATCTTGTCCACGGTGTCAGTTGCTTCATGATAGTGGGGATACCGAAAAAGTGCGGTATCGGTCACCATCAGGCCCATATAACCCTCTTGCCAAAAGGACCAATGGTCCGACCACCCCACCCCTTGAAGTTCACTCGGCAATGAAGCGCTCTGCACATCCACCTCGCAATGCTTTCGTAAGCTCTTGACCGCCTCCGTTAATAGCGGCCTCGATTTGACATCGGAGACAAGGCCGATGAAGTTACCGGTGCTTGGATACATAGCAGCTAACAGCGGTGGATACTTCTGGCTATTCGGTTCATCGGTAAAATACCCCATCGTTTCGAGACTCAAGACCAACTTGAGATTGTCGCGTTGTTTGCGGCATTCTTTCGCATATATCCAAGATCCCATTTGGCCGTCGCGTTGAAAGTATGGGGGCTCCTCGTTTGCAAATGAGACCAATCGAATCGTTCTCGCGAATTGCTTGCCTCGCATTTGATTTGCGATTTCAAGTAACGCGGCTACACCCGTGCCATTGTCATTGGCACCCGGTGTTCCTCTCGCGCTGTCGTAGTGAGCGCCTACCAAGACTATTTCATCGGGTTTCTCTCGCCCTAGCACTTCGGCAATCAAGTTATTGCATTCGATTCCTTCGAACCCAGTCACCGCGAACGATTGCCGGTCGATCTTATAGCCCATCGATTCAAACTTCCTCTGAATATACTCCGCAGTTTCGGCGAGCTTCTTAGGTTTGGCTAAATTCCGTTCGCCAATTGTTTGGCTAAGGTGCTCCACGGTTACTCGAAGATGATCGGCTGTACTATTTTTTTTGATAGGTTCCTGACCGAGCAAACT
Organism: Pirellula sp.; assembly: GCA_031361585.1. Taxonomy (GTDB): domain Bacteria; phylum Planctomycetota; class Planctomycetia; order Pirellulales; family Pirellulaceae; genus JBKCUI01. Next base: position 15,311 of record JANLRK010000282.1, read on the forward strand.
CGTAGCGATAACAAGCGACGCTAAGAAACTTGTGATGAATGTGTTCATGTTCGGAATTGGTTAGTAGCTACGCTCGCCAGAGCGTCGTGGAAGTCCTAGTAGTTCAACTCGTTCTGGCGAACGCAGCTACCATTGGGTTTCATTTGACTCTTTGGCAAGCTGGATATCAAGCATGGCGATACGGTAGTGTCAATTGCGATACAATATTCGTTGGTTGACCACGCTCGGGCGAGCCCAGATATGCTCGCCAGAGCGTAGTGTCTTTTCGTTTCCCGCCTTACTATCGGTGCGGCTGTAGCTTCTCATTAGACCCCTGGAGCAATCAATGCGGATTTTAATTCTCTTCCTTTTGGCTGCTTTCAGTTTTAACCGCTGCCCGCTACTTGCATCGGAGGTGAAAACAATAGCAAACTTGATCGTCGCCGAAAATGCTTTACCTGGAGCGACCGACTGGCAACTCACTCGAGTCCGAGTGGATGGTGCGAAATACCGCTCACCCTGGATCGAAGGATACTGTTCTCGCCAGAGCGTCAAAGCCGGTGAGACGATCGACATCAAAATCTCGGCGAATCCGGCGCGCGCATTCAACCTAGAGATTTTTCGCACCGGATTCTATGGAGGCGCGGGTGCCCGATTGATGAAGTCCATTGGGCCGCTCGAAGCCTCCACACAAATTACACCCGTTCCGGGCGATAAGGATTTGCACGAATGCCATTGGTCTAACACGCATAGACTCACTATTCCAAACGATTGGCTGAGTGGGGTTTACCTTGGGAGGATGACCACCATTCCAAAGTCCGATGCGGAAGCCTATTGGCAGAGCTACGTCATCTTTGTCGTGACGGATGATCGACGATGCGACGTTTTGTTTCAGTGTTCGGACAATACTTGGCAAGCCTACAATCGATGGCCAAGTCACTATTCGGTCTATACTCACCCGAAAGGAAATCAAGGTCCATGGGCGGACGTCAGTTTCAATAGACCGTATGGCCGTGAAGGTCAATTCGACAGTGTTGTGAATGATCCGCTTACAGTCGGAGCGGGCGAGTATCTGCCGCTCGAATTCCCATTGGCCTATTGGCTAGAGCAACAAGGCTACGACGTGTCGTATGTTTGCAATAGCGACATGATCGTGCCAGATCGAGGGCTCAAGAGTCGAATGTTTATCAGTGTGGGTCATGACGAGTATTGGGATATACGCCAATTTCGCAGCGTGGAAAAAATGCGGGACGAAGGGGTGAATTTGATGTTTTTGTCTGGCAACAGCGTTTGCTGGGTCACTCCGATGCGACCTGGGTTTGATGGTCGACCCAATCGGATCATGTTTCGCGGAGGGCCGTATGGAGGAGATCGTCAGGTCGCTAAGGACCGAATTAAGGAACACGGTCCATTCCCCGAAAACGGACCCGACGAAGGGCTCTTGATGGGAGCAAGAAACGTAGAGCCAGTCAACGGTGGTGGTGATTGGATTTGCACCAACGCGAAACATTGGATCTTTGAGGGGACCGGGATGAAGGATGGGGACAAGATCCCAGGCCTCATCGGCTGGGAATACCACGGCGATCCAGCCAACATCAATGGGCTCGAAATAGTTGGGGCCGGTACAGCTTGGGTCGGAGGGGAAACGCCGCAGAAGTGGTCGGCAACTGTCTACCAAGGTCCAAAGGGCAATACTGTCTTTAATGCTTCGAGCATATTTTGGGTTCAGGGCCTTTCGTCGCCTCCAGGCCATACTCTTCCGTGGTCCCATTGGAGCCGACCGCATGGTCCAGATGGACGTGTACAGCGAATTACTAAGAATGCGCTCGATCGCGCAATATTGCGATGAATTGGCTAAACGTTCTAGTGTTGGTACACCGTAGCTGGAGCCCCTGGCCCGAGTTTCGCACGGCCTAGGGGGCCATGCTACAGTCGTCGAATTCATGAAAAAGTATTTCCGCTTCTTGGGCTTCGATTACCTTTCGATTCGCCTGTTGATAGAATCCTGTACTCCCTCCATTCCTACTCTCACGAAGGTCCCGCCACATGTTTGACGTATTGCTTTCCTTGTTCATGTTGCTCTCGGGAGAACTTATCGCAGGTGATTGGTCGCAGTTTCGCGGACCAAACTCGGATGGACATGCTACGGGTCCCGCGACGCCCATGGAATGGTCCGAAACAAAGAACATCGTTTGGAAGGTTCCTATTGCTGGATTGGGTTGGTCCTCGCCTGCAATCGGGGATGGCAAGGTTTATTTGACGACTGCCGTTTCAAAGGGCGAGGGATTATCTTTGCATGCGGTAGCCGTGGATACAGCAACTGGAAAAACTCTTTGGGACCGCGAAGTGCGGACGATCGACAAGGCGCCGGCGATCCATGCCAAAAACAGCCATGCAAGCCCGACACCCGTGGTTCGCAACGGTTCCGTTTTCGTTCACTTCGGAGCGCTAGGTATGGCGAGACTGGCGGCAAACGATGGTGCGATACAATGGTCGTGCAACGATCTGGACTACCCACCGATGCACGGAAGTGGAGGCTCACCTATTTTGCATGACGGCAAACTATTCATTGCTTGCGACGGCAGTTCGAAGCCTTTCGTGGCGGCAGTTGACGCAGAGACTGGCAAAGTCGCATGGAAGCGTCCGCGCTCCGTCGATGCCCGCATCAGTCACTCGTTTGTAACGCCAACCATGACGATGGTCGATGGCAAGGCCCAGATGCTCGCGCCTGGTCCTGACCATTTTGCTGCATACGATTTGGCGACTGGTGACGAGTTGTGGAGAGTGCGAGCTCCAGGCTGGTCGGTAGTACCTCAACCAACCGTTGGTCACGGGCTCGTCATCTACAATCACGACTACGATAACCCAGAGTTGTATGCCGTGAAGCTTGGCGGCAAAGGGGACGTCACCGATACAAACATTGTTTGGCGACTTAAACGGGGTGCACCAAGTACACCGTCGATGTTGTTGGTGGGTGAGGAACTCTACTTCGTTTCTGACAAGGGCATTGCTTCCTGTGTCGATGCCAAGACAGGCGAAAGCCATTGGATGGAGCGACTTGGAGGGAATTTTTCTGCATCTCCGATATATGCAAATGGGCGTATTCTCTTCTTGAATGAAACCGGTCAAGCAACTTGGGTAGCCTTGGGCAAGAAGTTTATGGAACTTGGCAAAAATGAAGTTCCAGGCCGCACCTTGGCCACACCTGCCTTCGCAGATGGCGCGATGTATTTGAGAACCGACGAGTACCTCTACAAAGTCTCGCAGTCTAAACTCGAGCCGTAGGCGACGGCCGTACGCAATAAAGAGACCTGACCCCTTTTTACGCACTAAATCGCACCGCTGCGTCGGCGAACGATCCAGCTGGTGATCCATGCACCTAGGATCGCGAGCATTACGATTGGGCGATCCCATACGGTCGTTCGAATGATCTGTGGTGGGCGGTTCTGATAGAGGCGTTGCTCAAATCGATCGACGATGGTTCCCACTTGATCGAGTCGCAAAGCCTCACCACCACTGATCATCGCGATACGTTTCATTAGGTCGGGGCGAGCATCTGCTTCTAATTTCTCAAACCATGGGTCGCGAACCTCGATGGCTGTGTCTGCCAAGACATCTTCCCTGTCCCCTGAAACTACAGTGGCGGTGAAATACCCTACGTCCAGAACTCCAAGTTCCAGTCGGAACATTTCCGGTTGCTCGGTCGCTATCGGCACAACCCTTTTTGGTAGCGAGTTCTCATCGCGATACAGCAGTACAGCCAAATTCAGTTTGCCATTAGCATTCAAAAAACGTTCGCGATCTCGCACGATCAACGTTGCGGTAACTTGATCCCCAGTCAAAAACGTCGCGCGGTCTGGACGAATTGCAACGTTTTGACCCGGCATCAAATCCTGTTGCGAAATAATCCATTGCACAAGCGATTGCCACAACGTTGCATAGATTTTTTCCTTGTCCGAATA
>JANLRK010000310.1:0-18108 GCA_031361585.1 Pirellula sp.
GTAGGCCGCGCCAATTGTCGAGCCCCCCGGCGTCGCCCGCGCCCATGGATGAGCCACGCTGATAGCTTTGCCCTCATAGGCATGGGCCGTTGCCGGTGCCAATGCCGGTAATAGTGCTGCCAGCAAAATCAGGGCGGTTCGTGCAACGTAACGGCTCAGCATTCGTAGTTCCTTTTATCGCGATGAATTTAGGCTAACTTGGCCGCCCTGGTAGCAGTCTGCGGCCATCGTGTCATAAAGGCTGGCAGCCGTCTTGTGTTGGCAGAGCCCTTGCTGGGCACTAGGTTGCCGGGGACCATGATAAAGACCTCGAACCCACACCAGCGGTGACCTTTGTCGAAACGTATCCTTCTGATTATTGGCGGCGGTATTGCGGCATACAAGTGCCTCGACCTCATTCGCCGCATGCGCGAGCGCGGATTAAGCGTGCGCACGGTGCTGACCAAGGCCGGCAGTCAATTCGTGACGCCGCTCGCCATTGGCGCTTTGAGCAACTTCGACCGCCGTCTGGCTGCGAACACCAAACTGACTAACCTGTACTTCGCCACCAATTTTTGTTGTGTTGGCAGCAAACTGCTGAGCATGAATTCCGCCAGCACCCGCTTGCGACCTCCAAGCGATTGTGAATGTACCGTTTGGATTAACCGTAACCGACGGTGAATTTTGACTACCTGCCGTCAACGTGTGTACCTGAAACTCATCTCCCAGCGGAAACGCATCTACGCCGAATCGACGCGCGTAGATTCCATTGCTAGATCCATCTTGCCCATCACTTACCCAGGTGACAATCAAATTTCCAGTGGAATCGACTCCGGCTTTGGGGTTGCTTTGGTTTCCCTGGGTAAACGTGTTGATCTGAAACTCGTCGCGCAGTACATCGCCAAGGGGGCTGAACAATTTGCCAAATACACCTGTTCCGTCACCATCTTGACCCGGGCTCTGCCAAACCATGAAGTAGCTGCCGTCAGGCCGAATGACCGTATCGCCAGCAATCTGATCGCCGGTGGTCTCCACATTGACTTGAAACTCGCTCTTTACTCCACGAACCAGTTCTTCCGTCAGGATCGAGGGGACGCCTCCGGTATTGAGTGCCAACTGGATATCGGGTTGATCCGTTTTTCCCGAATTACCGCCGAACGTAACAATAAATTCGTTTTGACTTTTGCCCCCATCGTCAATCGTCGTAATCGCCATCCCACCTTGGTTCAACTGATTGTTCACGAACACCAATGGCGGATGATCGATGCCAGCAGAATTCGCACCTGGCGCAAAAGTGACGTTAAACTGGAAAGGTTGATTGTTACCACCTATAACTACGGGAACGACGGTTATTAGGTCGGGGGTGATGTTCGGCAAGAGTCGCAGTGCATCTTGAATATTCGTAGCTGTCGTTGCGGCGTCTGTCGTCAGCGGCCCCGCAAAGGTGATGGGGCCAGTGATCAGTCCACGATGCGAAAGCCTGAAAGTGCCTGCTCCGGGTAGCGGATTGGTAAAATTCAGTCGTTGAATTTCATTCGAAGTTCCTGGCCCTGGAGTCACGGTCACGGTTGACAAGTTAGGTAGCGCTCGCAGAGCGATCTGAATACGCGTTGCTGTTTGAGAACCGCTGTTCGGCCCCGCATACGTAATGTTTCCAGTAGTAGGTCCACCGACACCACCCATTCTCAAACGAAATGTCGAGTTGAGATTAGGAGGTCCATTCAAAGTGATCCTCTGTAACTCGTCAACTTCCGGTTGAATGGCCACTCCATTGGCATCAAAACGTTTCGCGAAAACTCCCAGTAAGTTTCCATCCTGAGCGGCACTCGACCAGCTGATTGTAAATGCGCCGCTCGGCAGCACATCCAATCTCGCTCCCTGTTGATTGCCTGTTATGAAATTATTGACGGAAATTTCTCCGTTGGAACCATCTTGTCGGGTTGAGAACTGTAGGTGGGTCACGCCGTTCTGGGTCACGCCGTGGGAAAGCAAAGGCTGATTCTTTCCGCCGTCTAAGCCGAGAAAACGAACTTCGAAGTCTCGACCGGAGGTCGAGCCCGCAACAGTCTCGACACTGTTCATCGAACCCTGATTCAGGAGGTTAGTACCGAGGGCCAGCAAAGGCTGATCCGTGCCTGCCATTGCTCCAACAAAAGTCACTCGAAACTGGAAGTCACTCGCACCAACTGGGACGACCGTGACATTTCCTGGGCCAATATTGGCTAGGGCTACCAGGGCGGCCTGAATATTTGCGGCCGTTTGTGGACCGAAACCAACGCCTAGGAAAGTAATCGCTGCTGTGGCGAGGCGATCGAACTCAAGCTCAAATGTGCCCGACGTTGGGCCTCCAGTAAAGGTCAGCGTTTGCACTTCGTTCAAGGTGGGCAACGCAGTTACAGTCAACACATCATCGGTATTTGGCAAAGCCCGAAGCGCATCGCGAATGGCTGTCGCTGTGTTGTTGGCATTGCTTGCGTAAGGAATAAGGGCAGTTTCAACACCCGCGTGAAACAACGTAAAGGACGAGCCATTGACTGGGGGGCCCAGGAACCGAATTCGCTGAACTTCATCGACCGATCCTAATGGTTGACCCGCCGAATTAAACCTGCGTGCGTAGACTCCGACTGTGTCCGCAGGACCCTGCCCATCCCAGGAAATAACTACATTGCCAGCAGTGTCGATGCCAGCCTGCCCCGTGCCTTGTGTACCGGTCGGATCTTGATTCACAAGGAATTCACCCGTGACGGCAACTCCCGCAGGGGAATAGATGCGAGCGAACACGCCGTCAGCATCACCCACTCCATTGCCGTTCCATGTAACCACGAACCTACCAGAGCTATTCATGGCGATATTTGGCGATCCCTGAGAGAGAGCAGTCGTTTCGTTGATCAGGAATTCAGTTCCGAGTGGTGTTCCGGCAGCATTATACAAGCGGCCATACACTGAGTTTGCGGCACCATCTTGGTTTGGGCTCGTCCACACGACCACATAGTTGCCAGCACTATCCGACGCAATTGACGGGCCGACTTGCGAACCTTTAGCAAAGGTTCCTACCGGTTGCTCGGGCTCGACGGGAACCGCTTGAGGATCGACCACTTTACGATAATTGAGCCGAATAGAACCGTCGCGTTCATACAACACCGCTTCGAAATCAAGTGGTCCGGCTGCGGCACTGTTCGCATTAGACAAGCGGACATTGCTCCATTGAATCACCAGTCGTTGGTCGATACCCGTTCCCAACACTTCCCAGAAGACGGCCTCAGCTTCCGCAGAGCCCGTTCGCAAGTCCTCCCAAAAGGCCGCGATCGTAGGTTCATTTGGGAGTCCAAGAAGATTGGTATTGGCACCGCTATTGTTGGCAGCCCCGAAGGAAATCAGACCGTTGGTACTGAAGAACAGTCCAGAGTAGTTAGTGCCATAAAAATCGAATTGAAAACCGTTCAAATCTGCAGGTGTTAGTTGCACAGATCCATCGTCCAACCCGACTAGGGTCGCCACCTTGGCCAAGAAACCATCGCTGCCACCATTAGACGTAAGCGTTGCCGTGGACGAGCCGACATCAAATGTGGCTGTCCCGCGGAAAATTCCGGCGACCAACAGACTGTCCGCGTCCTCAACCTGTACTCCAAGCGCGGAATCATCAAGAGTTCCTCCAAATGTCGTAACCGCTTTGTAATTACCGAGGGGGTCGAGCTTCAGTAAAAATGCATCGCTGCCACCGACTGCAATTTTGTTCCCACCACCGAAATTAACCGTCGTTCGGAACGATCCTGCGACTAGGACCGATCCATCCGCCAGCACTTGAATTGCTTCACCAGTATCGGTCGAAGCCGCTCCGAACGTTTTTGTCCATGCGGTAACGCCGAGTGGATCCTGTTTCTGAACAAATATGTCTCCATTATCGTTGCCTGTCACGAAAACGTTGCCTGTCGCATCGGATGTCACGTCATTCCCGCGATCCGTAGTCGCGGCACTTCCGAACCGAGAAGCCCATCGAAAAAGTCCAGCCGACGTGAGTTGCTGAACAAATCCGTCCGAGCTGCCTACACTGGTCAAATTGGTGACGTTCGTTGCACCGGCTGCCGGATTGAAGTCAACGGTTCCGTTAAACGAACCCGTTGTAGTAATGTTGCCTGCCGGAGTCACATTCACATCTTCGCCGCTATCGGCACCCGTACCGCCCATTTGGCGAGCCCAGACAAGATTGCCAGTTGAGCTCAACAAGAGCACAAATGCATCGGTGCCACCCGCGCTCGTCTGATTCAGAACCCCAGCACCCGGATCAAAATCGACGGTTCCGGAAAAGAATCCTGTAGCCACAACCTGACCGCTGGCTGTTACGTCAATTCCATTAGCTGAATCAATGGCAATGCCGCCGATACCCTTGGCCCAAACTGTACTACCCGTGCCAGTCAGCTTCCAGACAAAGGCATCTGTTGATCCATTGCTGACGAGATTCGTTCCACCGATGTCCGCAGTTTGAGAATAACTACCGCTCACAACAACGTTACCGGTACTATCGACTGCCACAGCAGTCGCCAGGTCGCTGCTCGTGCCGCCAGCCCTGCGAGCCCAGACCAAATTGCCATTCACGTCATACTTCGCGACGAAAATGTCGTTGCCCCCAGCACTCGAGAGTGACAAGGTGCCCGGGCCTAAATCGAAATCCACCGTCCCTTGAAACGATCCTGACATATAAGTGTTGCCGGCTGTGTCGCGAGTTAATCCATTTACGACTTCATCTCCGCTGCCACCAAGTTGGCGTGCAACCCCGGCGTCGGTAAATTGTTGTAGCACACGCTTAGCAGTAACGCTGGCGCTGATATCTTCGAATCTTGGGACCGCACTAAAGACACCGTCTGCGATAACAATGTCGTCAAAAGTGCGTCCGTCCGTGTCGAATGAGAAATTGTCGTACTGCTGAAACTTAATCCGAAAATTTGGACCGAGCGCAATGTTTGCCGCTGCAGCCGCTGCTCGCAGGTCGAAATTATACTTTGTATATACTCCAAGCGGCGAATTAAAAGGACTGACTAGAGTATGCCAAGTGATACCGTCCGCACTGATCGAGACCCCGTCGCCGTTAGCACTTCCGGTAAACGTGGCCGGAAGCCCATCATCCTCGTCATTAACAGCCTTCTGCCAGAACGAGAGGAAAGTATCGGCCCCGCTTGTTAGGTTAACCGTTAGGATGGCTTGATTGAGGTTGTAGATACCCGAGTCGGTAGTATCCATGGCCAAGTGAAATTGGCCCGAATGTGCAGGGGCACCCAGGGTATTGCTAACCAAAACCCGTCCGGTCGCATTGGATGAAGACGTCGTCCATTCCGGTCCCAAACTCCCGGATTCGAAATCTGCCGAATAGATTGTGTTGGGTGTATTTAAGAGGTATGCACTGTAACCAAACGCATCGGAGCCAACCAACGGTTGTTGATGGCTGCCGAAGTTCACGTTATTGACGACTTGCTGTTGTGGCCCCGCTCCAAGGGCGACCGACTGTGCGGAGCGCTGCATCTCCACCCGAATATCGTCGACATACCATCCCTCAAAAGTCGTCGCTACATTGGATTGGAAATTGAATTCTAAATATATCCTTTGGTCCAAGAACGGAGTCAGGTCGAATTGCAGAGACTGAAATCCGCTGGTGCTGTCACTGGTGTTCAATAACACAAATGCTTTCCCATCCACTACTGCTCGGATTTCGGCAAAATCAGTACCAAATTCGGTGGATAACTGATGGTTTAATCGCAACGTAACCGGTCCGCTGATGGCTGGATCCGTCAGGTCGATCTCAGGTGACCTCAGGGTACCGTTTGCGTTATCAACATATGCACCTATAACAGTGGCTGATTCGTTTTGTCCAAAGTAGAAGCTATTTTCGGGAGTATGCCCCGAGCTATTTCCGCGCCCTTTGGATAGATGCCATAGGTTGTTCGTGCCACTCGATGTGAATCCAGAGTCATCACCGGTGTTGGAAAACTCGATCAGTCCAAAATCCAACTGGTTACTGACGACAGTGAGTGCTGGATGGTCGATAGGAGCCCCTACGCCGCTTACCGTGAAGGACAGCGTAAATTCCTTTCCACTGATGGAAGTGACGGTTAAGGTGGTTCCAGGATCTAGCAAATTCTTAAACGCATCTTGAATATTGGTCGCAGTGGTGGCTCCAAGCGTTGGTCCAGCGAAAGTGATCGCGGGAGTGGTTTGGCCCGAGAATCCCAATTGAAAAGTACCCTTGGTCGCGTTGCCATTAATCTTTAAAGTTTGCAGGTTACCTTTTGAAAAATCAGTCGAAAAGAGCGGAGTCGCAGCGCCGCCTTTGGGGGCCGTCGGGCGGAAAAAAGCCTGGGGTATTTCGACCAACTTGTAGGACTGCCCGAGTGGCAAATTCAAGAACGAGTATCGTCCCTGCGAGTCGGTAACTGTGCTTCTTTCGCCTGGATCCAATTCGCTGTTGGCATTGGAATCAACAAAAATTGTCCAGCCTGAAAGCCCAGGTTCATCCGTATCACGAAGGCCGTTGCTGTTGCGGTCATCGAACTTGACACCGTAGATCTGGCCGCCACGCACTTTGGTGCCCAAGTCTCGAATTAGTTCAACGCGCTGCCCCGCAGGCGACTGCAAAAACACGCGAAGATCCGGTCCCCACGTGTGGTCGATATTTACTTCAACGTTAAGGTCAGAGACCTGGAACGAATCCAGAACAGAGATCGCTGAGATTACCGAACCGACGTCTGGGATGACGGTAGGAATCGCATTGCCGCTAGTGTCTAGTCTGATTTGGCTTGCATAAACGGCCGCTGTCGCTTGCTGCGAAATCGTTCCTAAATCGGTTGCCTGAGAGGCCTTGCCATTCGACTCTTCCGTTGAACCGATTTGCAGTTGAAAAGTGGCGGTGGAGAGGTCGCTTGGGAACGTCAATGTAGCCTTGTTTTGGACCGCATCGTAGACAACCGACTGCGGAAACAACAAGGATTGATCCTGCGTGTCGATCAAGCGATAGTAAGCTGGATTGTTGGCTTTGGCGGAATCAAGCTGATCGTTGTTGAAGTAGACTTCAATCTTGTCCTTTGCTTGCGACAAGACACCCGTTCCAGGATTGCGGGTGATGGGCTGCGGAACGACCGAGATGACCTGGGCACCGAGCTGCAAATCAAACTTGAGTGCGAAATTCGAGCCGTTGTTAATGCCGTCGTTGGTCGTATCTCCAAAAGCGATGCCCGCCGCGTTCTTTAAGCGATTCGGTCCAATACCCGCAATCTCAACGCGATAATGATCATTGACCAATGTCTGCGGAAACCGCATCAAGACAGTGTAGGAATTCTGTCCAAGATCCAAGAAACTCGGACTGATGGCAAGATCATTTCCGTTATCAAAAACACCATCAACACTTCGGAGCAATTTGATGGCCCCGAGCGTTGATCGATCTAGAACTTGACCGTCATCGAAACGAAATGTCAACTCGCGAGGCGCAGTGTTGAAAATGCTTCCTTCTTGGATCAACGTCCCGTTGTTGTGGTCAATACCCAACAACGCAGGTCCAAACGCAAGTAACCGACGATCCTCAAGCAACTCGTGCTGAAAGTGACGCCGCTTCTGTTTGACCGTAAGAGGGCGATTCGGAGTCTTGTCTGCTGCTTTGAGAAAACGTCGAAGAGTCATCGTCTGCAATTCCTGGGTTTATTTAACTAAATTATGATTGAGTTGATGTTAATTCGGGCGCCTCGTTTGAGTAGCCACTTTGAATTCTTCGAATTCTATTGATTGAATACTTCCGCGAAAACCGCGTCGAGCAATTCATAACTATCTTGGGTCATAGTCCCGGCGGTTAGGAACGCGAGCTGATCTGCCTCATCCTCTTCTTCGCCCTTGACGCTCTCGAGGAATTCAGCAAGATTGAAAGGCGGTAATGGGGAGATAGTTTGAACAAAAAGCTTCGAAGCATTTTGATCCGTGCGAACTGGTACATTAAACATAGTTATACCGAAGTTAATTGATTCACGCATCACGTCCGAAGACCAAGTTAGCGGAGCAGCCAAATTCGGCATGACGTTCGATACGCCAACCATTTCCCCTTCGCCAGCCCCGCTGTTTCCACGATCGTTAATGAAATTGATGATCTCGAGAACGTCGAGAGGCTCAATCACATTGTTTCCGTTCACATCCCGATAGGGTGGTGGCGCCGGTAGGCCAACTACCGAAACCGATGGGCCATTGAAGTTGATAAAGTTAATAATCAACAGGACGTCGATCGGTGAAACGAATCCATCTGCATCTACGTCCAATCGTTGGATTGGATTCTGATGCTTGGAAGGAAGTGGATTGCCAATCGTTATCGAAGCTCGACCAGGCGCACTGACTGCACCAAGCGAATCGACTGCTTCGTATTGGAATGTGTCGACTGCTCCTTTGAGCGTCGTTGCGAATGGAAGGTAACTAAACGTACCGTCCGCATTGATGGTTACGGTACCGAGCGTCGGGGCAACTTTGATTCGAGCAGTGAAGGTGTTACCCTCGACGTCGCGATCATTTGCCAACACGCCATTATCGAGCAATGTTGTCGTCAACGTTCCTGTAGCATCGCTTGTTTTTAGCTCCGAACCTTGCGGTGTTGTATAGAACAAATCGTTGACCACGCGAGGTGCATCATTGACCGGTGCCACCGAGATATCAAAACTATCTTCTAAAACATTGCCAGTACTGTCCACGACTTTGACGGTGATTGTTGCTACCCCAGACGCATCGGGAACTAGAACCAATCGAAGACGGCCGTTGACAATCGAAGCGGTTACTACATCTGAATTCGAATTGGTCACACTGAATACCAGCGTGTCACCGATATCCGGATCGAAGAAGTAGGTTGGCGACAATACCGTTTCGGGGATAATTGCATCCTCAGCCACACTGAGATTTGGCAGTGGTGCTACCAAACGCGGTGGATCGCTGACGGGTGCCACAATCACTGTCAACGTGTTTTGGACCTTGTTGCCAGCTCGGTCAGACGCCTCGAAGACGATAACCGCTTGACCGTTTTGATCCGGCTTGGGTCGAACGAAAATATCGTTGGGACCAATCGTTGGCTCGACCAACGACGGGTTGGAATTCGATACGACCCGATAGGTTAGTCGATCGTCATTGGGCACCACATCGGGATCGAAGAAGTAGGCTGCTAGCGTCAAAGCGCGTTCGGCCTCGTCCTCTACCATGTTGATCGTTCCAAGCGGCTTCACGACACGTGGAGCATCATCGACCGCAGTCACCGTCACCGTGACCGTGCCACGTGACGTTAAAGGATTGGTTGGGTCAGAGTCGGTCACAAGGTAGAAGAACCGATCCTCTCCATTGAAATCTGCAGCCGGGCGGTACGTAACCAAGCCATTTGCAAAGGATACGGTTCCACCTTTCTCCGTCTGTGGAATAACGCCTGAGAACGAAAGCGTTTGGCCTTGTCCTACTGGCGGTGGCGCTGTCTCAGAAGGAGGGCCAGCCGAGTCACCGTTGGTAAAGAACGACACCGGGAACGTGTTTCTGGAATCGACAATGTCTTCCACGACGGTAAACGACTTGGGGGTCGTTGTCGGGGCGTCGTTCGCATCGCGAACCGTGACCGTTACAGTTCGAGTAACCGACAGCGGATCGGGCAATGCACCCGTGATTCCATCGTCCGTCAAAGTGAACGTAAACGTGTCCACACCGCTGAAGTCCAGTTTCGGTGTATAGACCAAATTGGAACCGATCAAATTCAGACTACCACCCTGGGCCGAAACAAAATTCGGAAGCGAAACGCGAAGCGTTTGTCCAGATTCATTTGCAGGTCCAGGCGTCGCACCACTGAAGATGATTATGTTCTGCTCAGAAAGCGACAACTGTGTATCTTCGCTAACCGAACTATCAAAGTTATTGGCCGTCGGACGATCGTTCACTGGGCGAATATTGATCGTCACGGTCGTAAAGTCTAACGACTCAATCAATTCGCCTTCGTTGACATCTAGATTGACGTAGCTCGCATAGACAAAAGTGTCGACGCCGAAATAGTCCGGAGTCGGCTGGTAATTAAACGTTCCGTCCGTATGGAATTCAAACGATCCACGAACATGCTGCGGATTGGTTACAAGCCTTGCAAACAACGGGCGTCCGTCTGGACTGGTATCGTTGGCCAACACACCATCATCGACTTTGAAGCTCGGAGTCACGTTTCCGGTTGGATCTGTAGTGACCAATCCACCCGCCTGATCTTCGCTCATGGTATAGCTATCAACCACGCCAACCGGTGGAACGCCTGGCACGATTCGAACCAAGTAATCCTCCACTTCTCCATCCAATGCCAAGCCGGTCGGCAACAACTGACCTGCGGTCGAAGCCCGGAAGCGTGCAAAGGAGTTGACCCCTGCAGCGGGAATAGGAGCTGTTGCGGGAACTCGGATCTGGAACTGGCGAGTCAAGGTTGCGAGCGTAAATTCGGCTCCGTTGAGTACGTTCTCACCTGGATCTGTCCAGTCTCCGTCACCGTTGAAATCGATCCAACCATCCACGATGCCAGGTGCCGAAAGCGTGACGGTAACCGTGGTGTCCACGTTGCGATTGAATATCGGCTTAGCCAACGCTTGAAATTGGAACGAGACGCCATCGTCGCCCGTATCCCCATCGGCCCGCGATGTTGCCAGACCGTCCAGTTCGGAGGTGACCGTCGCGCCAAGCTTCAACCCATCTGCATTGGCAACGTGCCGAGCTCCATCAAATGCAAACAACGTGGGATAACGACCTGGCGTTGTGGTTACCGGATCCGGCGCGTCGCCGAAATCCAAGGAAACTCCCGGCATTAAAATCGTGAATTCCGTTTCGTTGTTAACACGATTTGGCTTGAGGTCATTTCCGGCCAAGTCCTCAACGGCTCGCAAGAAGAAGTTTGGAATATCCGGCGAGATCGAGGTCGCGTTCTCAACGAATATCGTATTTGCACCTCGAATCTTGGCACTCAGTGGCGTATTTGGGGCTGCATTTACCGCTCGTACAATCGACTGGGCAACCTGGGCTGCTGTATAAGAAACGTCTTGAGTGAACTGAATTGCTGTTGCGCCACCAGGGACTCCGGTGCGTTTCAAGCTGGGTGCTGCGCTAAAGTCATATACGAACCTAGGCGTATCGAGCAAACGCAAGGTGGATGGACCAAGCACCGTGCTGGAAAGACCTAGCCCAGCACCCTCAATCGCTGCTTTCATCGCGGTGATGACGTCGGTTCGAGTGCTTGCATTGCTAAAGAGAATCGGAATCCGACCTGCCGCAGCTCCACCAGCCAAACTAACGTTTACAAATTCGAAAGTCGCGGTCTTTGTGCCAGAACTGATAACAAAGAACTCTCCATCAGCCACGTTGCCGCGTTGACTGGTAAGTCCAGAATCACCCACGTTCACTTGATTGTCCGCGAGTAGTCCAAGATCGATTAACCCGCTACCGATGGCTCGAGAATTGATGTTCAGTCCAGCACCATTGATCGCTGCGACCATACTGGTGACGATTTCGTTGGCAGTGCTTGCAACCGTAAAGGAAATTACCACATTGCCAACAGCACTTGGTCCAGAAAAGTTTCGATCGAATTCAAAAACCACCGTTCGGTTATTGGCAGTGATCGAGAATGTTTTGTTGTCCTGAATGTCGATGCCGCCTCGCCCTGGCACTTGCAAAACCAACGACCCCGTGATCTCAAGCGTCGTGGTGGATGCCACACCAGGCTTGCCAAACAAACCGATCGAAGGCGCATTTTGAACTGCAATGGTATGAAGCTCGGTCCCGCCAATCGAAATGTTCCCATCGCGGACGTGTACCGGTGTCAGCCCCAGCCCAGCGGCTTGGATGATGCTCGCCGTTCGAACTCCAAGAGTTTCCTGAGTATCATTTATCGAGAATGGAATTGCAATATTGCCGGCCGCAACCGATCCGTTTGAGTCAAACTCAAACGTCTTGGTCGTACTACCTAGGCTGATGCTAAATGACTGACCATCAGCCACGCTTCGAGAGACACCTACAATTCTAAGATTGGAAGTTAGCGTTAAAACATTACCGGACGGTGACAGTCCCAGGTGAACGGTATCTGTTCCGATCAAGACAGGACTCAATTGAAGTGGACTTGCAACAATCGCAGCCTGAATCAATTTTGCCAAATCGCTTATCGAAGCCGCATTGGTAATGTCAATTCGCCTATTGCCTTTGGTTACCGCTGCATTGTTGTCAAACTCGAAAACAATCGTTGCTAAACCATCGCTCAATTGGAATGTTTGCCCATCGCTAATTGCGCCCAAAGATGGCACTTCCAATCCAAGCGTCGACTTGGCTTGCCCCAATCGTGAGAAAGTCGTAAAAACCTTGGTCCCGGCCTTCGACCCTAGGTACACAATACCGTCCGGGAACAGTTGAGGCGAAACAGACAAACCAGAGGCAGCAATCGCGTTCTTGATCGACTGTGCAATGCTTTGCTGCGTGCTATTCGCTGCGAAAACTACGGGCACGTTGCCAGCGAGAACAAGGCTGTTACGATCCAATTCAAAGGTGACCGATGTCGTGCCATCATTGATCGTAAAGCGATCCCCGTCGACAACTCCGCCAGCACCCGCTCCGGCTAATGGAACCTCGAGTGTCAAGCCTTGCGGCAATTGCAATCGATAGCCGCTATCAAATTCAAAGTTAACAATGCCACCGTCGGCATCGGTGATCGTAAACGCATCCCCGTCCGTGATCTGTTCACCGCTTGGGGCCGTGATCACGAATCGATCCTTGTTGTTCACCGTGATCTCATAGACCTTGCCGTTTTTCCAAACGCCAGCCAACGGAGTCAAGATGATCTCATCGCGAGTCGCGTTGTACGCAAAGCGATAATCGATTCCTTCGGTAAGTAACCTTCCGTTCTCAAACAACGCAATCGCAGCGCCTGTAACCCGCAGATCAGGAAGTACAGAGTTCGTAACCGAATCGTCATCGATACCGATGCCCCTGAGAGGATTAGTTGGCTCATTGCCGTCCTTCAGCTGAATGCGGAATTCTGGATAGACGCCGCCTGTCAGTTGGACAACAGAGACCGAACCATCTTGATCGACACCGAGTGCATCATTATCGATCGGATTCAATAGTATTGCAGCAGGACCGATGAAGTCCGCACGCTCAAAAGCACCACGATCCTTGAACACGTTCTGCCCAAGACCTCCCGGAGGAGCTACCGCTGGATCGTCCACTCGCAATAAACCAACCAAGTCGAAATCAGGAGCAACTATGGCTGAATTGGCCAGCCCCATCGCGTTCCTAACTGCAGCCAAACTTTGACGCTCGGTCAAGCTGTTGATCGAACTATCAATCAACGGCGAACCAGGAGCTGGTAAGTACTGACCGGCTTGCGCATTGACGAATAGACGAACTCCGTTGGCAACGTCTATGTTTTGATCCAATGCCGTATTTGGGATGTTGGTCGGGGATGTTTCTATGCCCGTTTTAAATCGTGCCGATGCAATCCCCTTCTCATAGTATTGGTAAACCGAACCGCCCAAAACGACATCACCTGGCTTGCTGACAATGTTGGGATTGTTGGTGCCATACGGTTCTGCAATGCCAGTATTCTGATTCACCCGCGACTCTTGGTTTACGACAGGAGTTTGCAAGTTGAAAAAGACGTTATTGAGAATGGTCGGACTTGCACCGCGCGTCGCCAAGACGCCAGTTTCTGGCAACAGTTGGTCCAAATTGTTGGACTCGTTTACGTCCGGATCCACGATGATTTGATTGTTGCCATCGATCCAAGCGGCGTTGCTTACGATTACAAATTTCTCGCTCGTTCCATCACCGCGCGAAGTGAACGAAATTGGGTTCGTCGACTGTCGATCGTGCCCCATTCCTAAATTGCCTAGGCTCGTAACGTTGAGGAAGGTTCCAATTCCGCCAAGAGTCGTCGTTGTGAAGACGATGAAACCATCAAGTCTTCGCGTGAACAATTCGAGCCCTTGGTTTACTTCCGTAAACGGACCTCGGATTTGTTGTCGTATTTCTAAGTCACTAACCTTGTCTTTGCCATCCGGGCCGATTGCTTCCAGCTGATTGAGTATGATATCTTTATCGCCCTGTAGGCCGGTGGCGGGGTCGAATGGGGCGTCGATGATTGCTCCAATGCCACCGAGTGCTCGCGCATGCACAGCCGGCAATGGGCTAGTCAAACCAAAATCGCCGTTTGGCAACTGTTGGAAATTGCTGACCGCTGGTCCTTTGTTAAGACCTTCATTGATAGCTCGCGTAATCGCTTGCGCTACGTCCGGGAATCGCCAATCAGCATTGAGGTGAATTGGAATATTACCAGGACGCACTGGGCTGAAAGCTCCGAAGGCAAATTCAAAGGTTCGACCGCTGGAGCCAGTCCCATCAATGTCTGGCACGCCGAAGATCGTAAAGGTGTCGCCCGCAGTATAAGCCGAGGCATCCTGGGCTGTGATTACGAAATCCTGAAGATGGCGAGCGCTTATCGTAATTCGGTAAGCGCCGGTTGTCTTGGCAGGCTGTCTATTAGCCGATGATATAGGATCGTACGAAGTGTTCCCCACCGAACTAACCGCGGCGTAGTAAACTCCTGGAGACGTCGCGGTGAAGTCTGCATAAGAATCCAATGAAGCTGCTTCGCCTGGGGCTGCATCATTGTCGCTGGCCGACATCCTAACGCCACCTGCGTTGACAAAGAACTGTGGGACACCGTGGCTATCGAAGATTTGCAATACAGAGTCAAGCCCCGAATTCGCGGAATCGACGTCGACGATAGCACGTTCACCTACGCCCAACTTGAATTGATAAATATCTACGTCCGTGTTGGTGATCGAGGTGTCCAACCCCGCCCTCAAAACGAATAGCGATTTTGCTAGATTCAATCGCGCTCCAGTTACCGATTTTCCTTGCAACGATGGTATCGGATCCGCACCCAATAGAATAGCGGCTTTCAACTTAGCCACACTCGAACCAGGTACCGCGCCGGCTATCAAAGCAACCGCTCCAGCCACATGCGGCGAAGCCATGGATGTACCACTATTAAGACCATAACCACCACCAAGCGTTGTGCTCAACACGTCCACGCCAGGAGCCGCAAGGTCCACGCTCGTTAGCCCAAACTGTGAGAATCCGGCTAGGCGATCGTTGTTGTCGGTCGCTGACACCGCAATGATACCATCCAATGGGTAATTGCTTGGATAGTGCGGAATCACATCGTTATCAGTACTAGAATTACCAGCCGCAGCAACGAAGGGAATACCGACGTCGATGCTGGCCTGGATGGCATCTTGGAAGGCCTGAGAAAAGCCACCGCCGCCATAGCTGTTGTTGCTAACGACAATGTTGATCCCATACTTGGTCTTCATCGTCACCATGTAATTCACAGCTTCGATAATCCCAGCCGTAGAACCACCATTCGGGCCGAGTACTTTCAAGGCCATGATCTTGGAATTCCAGCTGACGCCGGTTACTCCAATTCCATTGTTGCCTACAGCAGCGGTCGTACCGGCGACGTGAGTACCGTGACCCTGGTCGTCTAGTGGATCGGAATCTGCGTTGACAGTGTCAATACCGTAGACATCGTCGATGAATCCGTTGCCGTCATTGTCTATTTTGTCTCCCGCGATTTCCCCGGGATTGATCCACATGTTGGCACGCAAATCGGGATGGTTGTAATCGACACCCGTATCTAAAACCGCTATGACCGTCTGGCTAGAGCCAGTGAAGGTATCCCAAGCTTCCGGAGCGTCGATGTCCGCATCAACAGTACCGCCAGTTTGCCCTTGATTGTCATAGTGCCATTGCTGTGGAAATTGAGGATCGTTTGGAATTCGCTCCACATGATAGATGAAATCGGGCTCGGCAGTCCGGACCTCTGGCAGTGCTTGAATTTGCTCCAATCGAGCTACCAGTTGCACAACTGGCAAAGGTTGCATTCCGACCAGCAGCGTCTTAATAAAGTCAAATCGTTTTAGTACGACTAAGCCTTGACTCGACAAAACTTCAGCTTGACGCTCAGCACTCACTCCGTCTTCAAAGCGTAATAGGAACTGGTTATTGTTGAAGTTTGTTAAACCGACATTGCCTCCTGCCCCACCCGTTCCGCCCGTGCTCGAACTCGTAGCTGTTGACGTTTGCGTATTGTTGCCGATTATCCCGACGTCGCTATAGAACAGCGGATTGTGCGATGTTCCCTGCCATGTTTGCGTGGCAGTAGCAAGCGTATCATTCGACTCTACTGAAGCGGAAGCACCATTGAAGCTGGCGCGACCATCTGTCCCAATAATCGTATTGTTGACGATGCGAGCTTGTGGCTGAGGTGTTTCACCGAGGTCCAATTGACGAATATCGAATGGATTCGAATTGCCGTTCGGACCGTCTTGCCACTGCAAATTGGCCACACCCTCAAGGTACAATGCTGGACGATTGAAGTACTCTGGATAACCAAAATTGCCCGTAACGCCAATAAAATCATTGGCTGCTGCAAAAGGATCGGGGCCGAGCAAGCTTTCTGCGACAGTTGCTCTTGCAACCTGAGTCGTTCCGTTGCTTACAAGAATGCTGCTGTTGATTGAATCTCTAAACGCGTGAATTGTCTCCATGGCACTGGTTGCAAACGGTTGAAAAGGAGCAGGCAAGCGTTGATAATACGAACCACCTGTGTCTCGATAAAACGCTACCGAGCTATCTGGTGCAACTCCATTGCCTTCGACGACCCCACTTCCGGCAACTGGATTCGTTGTCTGTCCCCCGGCGAGATCATCGAACTCCAATCGAATTCGCGTTCGGTCTGAGTCGATGACCAAGGTGTCTTGTTCATCGATATAAAAACCAAAATGTGTCGGAAGCGTGGTATTCACAAATGGCGAATAGTCAGCGTTGTATTTCGTCGGGTCAGTGCCAGTCACAGCGTAAGGTATCAATAAGGGAGAAATCATCCAAATGGGCGTTTCTCCTTGAACAACGATTCCGCCCAAGCCGCCTTCTTCCAAAAGGTTGTTTTGAACGACGATCCCTGGTACTAGTCCACCTTGTACACCGTTGTTGGGTTGCAAGAGATTGCGTACTGCTTGGGTTCCGACGAAGTTCGGTTTTTCTTGCATTAGCTGTCGCGTAGCGAAATCGATCACATCACGTGGGTCCTGCAATCGCGCTGAAGCTTCGCTCCAAATTCCATAGTCGCGAGACTTTCGGAATACGCTGTTTTGAATGATCACTTCCGACTGTTCTCTTCGTGCATTTTGATCCGATTTTCCTTGATGGAAAATGACCTGCACCTTGCCCGCCGGATTGGTTGCTTGCACGCTAGCAAAGTAGGCCGATCCATGCAAATTGATCTTCGAATCGCGACCAACCGTACCACTTTCGATACCGCTAGAGGTCGCTGCCCGAATGTTGCCTTGAAACTGAGATTGCACACCGGCCGAATTGACCGCATCGCGGATCGCTCGAGCCACAACAAAACTTGCATCGCTAGCCGTGAAAGGAACCGGTACGTTGGACAAACCGACAGTCGCGTCACTGGTGAATTCAAAAGTCAGCGTCTTTCCGCCATCGGATATCGTGAATCGATCTCCGTCGGTCAAGGTCGAGCCGGCTGGCGCAACTAACGTTATCTGCTCAGCCAGCCGATCGTTCGTATCAAACGACTTGGTCAAAGTTGGCGATCCAAACCGTTGGGATTGGAAGAACTCATCCCCCAACCGAATCTCCAATTGGTAATTGCCAGTCGTCACGACTGTTGATGGAACGTTGACCGTGGTATAGGTCGGGTTTGGCTCACCTGAATTAACACGCGATCCATCCGCCAATTGAATTACGACGTTGCGAATCACCGTTCGAGACGGATCGTCGTTTCGAGCGCGGAATTCGATTTGTAACCTTCTATCGGCGCCGGTAGCGAAGTTCACTCCGTATTGGCTGATGTCAAGGACCGCGGAAGCCGGGACCCCAGTTACCAGCAATGGAAAACGCGGTGGCAAATTTTGATTGACCGTCGTTGCAAGACGAACTTGGAATGTCGGGTCATCTGCATCGATCACGAAAACATCCAGCTGCCCGTTGAAGACTTCGTAATCGAACGCCACTTGCGGTCGGTCCAGGAATGGGTCGTACGAAGTA
>JANLRK010000326.1:0-6689 GCA_031361585.1 Pirellula sp.
CTACCGATCGCTAAGAGTAAAGGATGAACGCCTGCGGCATCGACTGCGTGAACCGCTTTCACGCCAGGCAGTACTGTCGGAATGATTGGCCCGGTAAGTTCGTGAATCAATTGCCCAAACGTAGTGTCTTCCTGGGGTGGCCTACCAACCACCGTGAAAGGCCATATGGCGCCGTCTCGATGATAAACCTTGTCGACATGCATCCAAGGAAATTCGTGTTCCAATGCGTAGTACCCTAAGTGATCCCCGAATGGCCCCTCACGTTTCATCGAGGTCGGGTCGATCGTGCCGTGGATGACGAAATCAGCGTCGGCATAAAGAGGCGCGTGATTGCTTGAGGTGATCATCGGAATACGATGCCCTGCAAGCGCGCCTGCAAAGGTTAATTCGCTCAAGCCCTCCGGCAAAGGCATTACCGCAGCGAGTGTCATGGCTGGCGTCCCGCCGACACTGATCGCAACTCGAAAAGGTCGCCCCTCCGCAATGGCTTGTTGATGGTGTACACCGATTCCGCGATGCAATTGATAGTGCAAACCGATTTCGCGGTTAGGCTGGTAGTCGTTGCCGGCAAGTTGGACTCGGTACATGCCCAGATTGCACTGCATTAGGGATGTCGATGCCCCTTGGCTTAGGACTTGCGGAAGAGTGATGAACGGCCCTCCGTCATCAGGCCATGAGACCAATTGCGGCAAGCCATCGATCGTCGTCTCATGGCGTTGCACTGCTCCGGAGCGAACGCGCTTGGGCAACATGGTCCAAGCCGTCCAAGGAGCGGAGGCATAACGCCATGGCCGCTGGAAGAGTTGGTTTGGGTCGATTTTGAGTTCGATCGCCCGTCGCACCCGATCGATCGAGTTTCGAAATAGAAACCTCGCCTGGTCTAGCGAGCCAAATAAGTTACTAACCATTGGAAACGGGCTACCGATGGGATTAGTAAAAAGAATGGCAGGCCCGCCGCGGGCATAGACGCGACGTTGGACTTCTGCGATCTCCAAATGAGTTGAGAGCGGCTCGGTAATTTCAATAAGCCGGTTGTTTAAGCGGAGATCTTCCACCACCTGGCGTGTGCTGCGATGTGACATTAGCTAGTTATCAGGCATTGTGAAAAATCGGTCATTGCGGAGCAGGAGCTGTTTCATTACTCCTTCCGCCCAAGGCATTCTAGACGTAAAATCCGAACCCGCTGAGGGTGTTTGGTGTTTCTATGACATCCGACGATTTCAACCGCTGAATAACACTGGAAAAATGGAAAAACGACTTTTTAACTTCTCATCCGGTCCGGCTGTGCTCCCGGTCCCTGTCCTTGAACGCATCCGGGACGAGATGCTTTGCCTGCCAGGTTGTGGTGCCTCGGTCATGGAACTCTCGCACCGCAGCAAGCAGTTTATCGCGATCCAAGAGGCCGCCAAGCAACGCCTCATCCGTCTGCTAAACATCCCATCCGAATACGATGTGCTTTTTCTACAGGGGGGAGCACGGCTTCAGTTTTCGATGATCCCAATGAACCTGCTGCGCGGTCAATCTGGTCCTGCACAATACGTGATAACCGGGTCGTGGGGAAAGTACGCCATCGGAGAGGCGAAACGCGAAGGCAAAGTCGAGTCGATCTACGATTCAGCCGCGACCAACTACGACCGAATCCCAAGCCCAGCGGAACTCAAAATCCACCCCGACGCCGCCTACGTGCATATCACTAGCAACGAAACTATCCAGGGTGTTCAGTTTCAGGATGATTTGAGTTCCGCCGCGCCATTGGTTTGCGATTGCTCGTCGGACATTCTGCATAGACCAATCGATGTTTCCAAGTACGGACTTATTTATGCTTGTGCCCAAAAGAATGCAGGCCCGGCAGGAGTGACCGTGGTCATCATTCGCAAGGATTTACTCGCGCGTTCTAGCGACGATTTGCCCGGCTATCTCAACTTCAACAACCATGCCAAGGAAGACTCGATGTGGAACACACCGCCGACCTTCGCCGTGTATGTACTTGGGCTGGTCACTGAATGGGTGGAGAAGACCATCGGCGGACTTGCAGCCATGCATAAGATCAATCAAGAAAAAGCCAAAACAGTCTACGATGCGATCGACCGGCATCCGACTATGTACTTAGCACATGCTCAGATGCAATCGCGTTCACTCATGAACGCAACCTTTCGGTTCCCGAATGAAGAACTTGAAAAAGCGTTCTTGGTCCTAGCGCAAGCCAATGGTCTAGATTCACTCAAGGGTCACCGAAGTGTCGGTGGTATTCGCGCAAGCATTTACAATGCCATGCCCATGGCAGGCGTTCAGTCGTTGGCTCAGCTCATGGATGACTTCGCATCCAAGAACGCTTAGTATCGTGAGGAAAGTAATTGTAGCATGGCCCACTGGGCCGTGCGGCACACAGACCGCAGACCGCAGACCGCAGACCGCAGACCGCACACTGCACACGGGCCAGTGGCCATGCTCCAGCCACAAGACTACCTTTGCCCGCAAATAGAATCGACAGGCTGGAAGCCTATCCCACAATTGGCAATTCCACTTCTCCAATCCACTTATCTATCGGCTAACCATTTATGACGTTTCGCATTCTAGTTCTCGACCCAATCGCACAAGAAGGCTTCGACCTCCTCAACGTTGAGAAAGATTTTGAGTACGAAGTGCGAACGGGCTTGAAGGGCGAGGAACTTCGCAAGTCGCTCAACGAATTCGATGGCGCGATTGTCCGCAGCGGAGTGAAGATCACGGCCGCATCGCTGGAGGGAAACAAACGGATGCGAGCGATTGTTCGAGCGGGAGTTGGAACCGACAACATCGACAAGACTGCAGCCACTCGGCTTGGCATCGTGGTCATGAACACGCCGGCCGGCAATACGCTCAGCACAGCCGAACACGCATTCGCCTTGATGCTAGGTCTATCTCGTTCTGTCGCGCCAGCTTATCAAAGTCTTTGCGAGGGGCGGTGGGACCGCAAGACATTTATGGGGAGCCAGCTCGCCGACAAAACATTTGGAGTCATCGGCATGGGCCGCATCGGTCGAGAAGTTGCCACGCGAGGTTTGGCATTCGGTATGAGGGTCATCGCCTTCGATCCGTTCCTGTCCGATGAGCAAGCGACCAAGATGGGAATCGAAAAATCCAACTCCATCGCGGAATTATTGCCGCGTGTTGACTATTTGACGGTTCATACGCCACTGACGGACGAGACCAAGTATTTAGTCGGCATGAAGCAACTCGACATCCTAAAAAAGGGTGTTCGATTGATCAATTGCGCGCGAGGTGGAATCTACGAGGAAGCGGCACTCGTCGAAGGTCTCAAACGCGGCATTATCGCTGGCGTCGCATTGGATGTGTTTGAGGAAGAGCCGTGCACGAATAGCCCATTGTTCGGCATGCCTGGGGTTGTATGTACGCCGCATTTAGGAGCCAGCACCGAGGAGGCTCAAACGCAAGTGGCTATTGAAGGCATCCAGCTATTGATCAATTTCTTTAAGACTGGCGAAATACGTCATGCGGTCAACGTCGCATCGCTGGATCCGAAAACATTGGATGCGCTTCGCGGATATCTCGATGCAGCCTATCGACTGGGTTTGCTGATGGCACAGTGGCATGCTGGCAGTATCGGAGCGTGCCAACTCAACTACCGTGGCGAAGTAGCCGACAAGAATACTAAGCTACTTACGGCAGCTTTTTGTGCGGGCTTGCTTGAGAAAGCCATGGCAGATGATGTCAACATTATCAATTCGGAAATGTTGCTTCGCGAGCGGGGGATTGAGTTGACGGAGAATCGCAATCGCGAACTGGGCGCATTTAGTTCATCGATCACTGCTGAGGTAAGTGGTAGTGGTCAAAAGGTAAAGGCGGGCGTGACAGTCTTTGGCAACAACATGTCACGCTTGATCTCGATCGACGACTATCGATTGGAAGCGTATCTCGATGGTCACATGTTGTTCTTCACGCATACCGACGTGCCGGGCATCATTGGCCGCGTGGGTACCGTTTTCGGCCAACATCAGGTGAACATCGGACAGATGTCGGTGGGACGTGCCACGCAGCAGCCAGGCGGGCATGCGATCGGCGTGCTCAATCTTGATGGCGTACCGCCCAAGGTTGCACTCGATCAATTGATGGCGATCAACGCGATCGAAAAAGTGCAAATGGTGGAACTACCGGCGATGGGTGTTTTGCCAACATGGTTGAGTTGAGCTTGAATGGCCGTATGCGACATTGCACTTTGGAACCGCAGAGGCACGAGGATCACAGAGAATCAGCCGTAAGCCAACGAACTTCCCATTCAAAATTTAGCTTTTTGTTAGCCGAGACTCGGTTAACACCTACGATTGGCCGTTCGAATAACACAATGTCAATTTTCAAGGTTTCTTTTCGGCAATCAGTCAACTTTCTTGTGCCAAAACGTAATAAGGCGTTGAACACGGCTGGGGTGAACAAAGGCGATGTTTGCTACGATCATCATCAAGCCAAACGTAACCATCCCTAAAAACAATGCGATACCGCCATGAACCATCAAGGCTACTAAGAGAGTCCAGGTTCTTGTCCAACGTGGCCAAATCAAGGCGCAATAGCTTACCTCCCAAAACAGAGTCAAATGCGTTGCCATCGACGACAAAATCGGAAAATGTCCCGTCCATGTCATATCTATCGATTGGTATTCGTAGGATGCAATGGAATACCACATCGCGCTTCCATCCCACCACATCTCGCCTCGCAGTTTCCCGAGCCCACCGAAGAGATAAATCACACACAAATGCAATTGAATTAAACGCGTCGCAAAAGTATTTGACCAGCACTCTGGAATTGCTTGACCACACGCGCTGGCTGGCATGCCTGTTATCCCTCGAAGCCATGCCGCGTTCGAAAAAGCGTCTGGGAATTTCGAATGAAGCCAATGATCAACGCTCCATACATTGCCTGGCCGCCCTAGGCAAAGATACATTGCGAGCATCACCGCAATTTGGTCCAATCCGAACAGCATTCCGGTCATGCGATGCGCTGTCATGAGGGTGGTAAACCAGACCAAAACGCTAGTCACTCTTGTCAAGCAACCTGTGGCGAGCATCAATCCTGCAAGGCAAGCGAAAATCTCATGACACCAGAGAAAGGACATGGACTCCGTATAAGCGAGATAAGTCCACTTGGTGTCGGAAACTGGTCCACGATGCAAGGCCTGCCAGGTCGCATTGTTGATAAGAGCGAAGGGCCCCATAAATGATTCCAGATTCATCATCCAGACCACATGAACGTACGCGATCATGGAGCCTGTTGCGATTCGAATCAAGGCTAAAGCGTGTGCTGCACTAGGCAAAAAGAAGAAGTCTTGAAGGGCGCTGAAAAAAGACCTTTCGGGAACTTCCTTTTCGGAGCCGATCGCTACTGGCAATGATGAATTCATCGCAAAGCTTCCTGCTTGGTTTTGACTGGAAGCTCGTCTATTGGCGCGGTTGCTGCCGTTTCGATCATCGTCTCGGAAAGCACGCTGGTGAGACGTGGATCGTTCAATACCCAACCGTCCCTAAGCACCTGTTGCGAGTCAGGCAGCAGCCGCTCGACGCGCCTAAGTTCGATGTTCTCTTTGTTTCGCGAGTGCTTGAGGCTGCTTACGATCGATGATTGAATTTGATCATAAAGTTCTTTGTCTGATGCCCACCGTTGCATGAATTCTACGTCCTTTTTCAGTTCCTCAGAGACCTGCGCGGGAGCAAAGCGGCTCGAATAAAACTCTGAGAGCATAAAGTAGCGATGGTAGAGCAATCGCGGCCAGTGTTCGTCCCGATTCGGCAGACGAAAGGAGTTGTTTGGATTTTCGATAGTCGCTTCGGTGGTAGAAATTGGATTCGAAGAGCACTGAATCAAGTGACCGGGCCCCGGATTGGGAGCAAAGAAGAAATAGCCGTGGTTCATGTAAAGCCATTGAGAATACGGCTTCATGATTTCACCAAGCGCGACAAATTCGGGCGCCCCGTTCGTTCGAACTTCGCTGCGAGAGAAAAATCTCAATGGCTCGGACAGTACACCCAAAAAGTGGACCAGAAACGCAACCAACAAAAAGTATTGAACGGTGACTGGGCAATAGTTTGCTGTTGGTTTCTCCCGGCCATCACAAATCTTTACGCGTTCTATTTGGTTTTTCGATGATTTCGGAGGATACATCAGTTTTTGGAACGGGCGGAACGAGGCGGCTGGCGTCAATCCCAGTAGATTAGCACGATTGTTTTTACTCAACTAGCCGCTGCAAGATCCTGTAGCGTTGCTCCTCCGGGAAATGCATTGAATGATTTGAGACTGTTTTGATGGATCGGGATAGGGGCCCGGATTGCTCCGGGGCCCCTCCCACACCACCTAGCATGCGGGTCCGCACTAGGCGGTTCAATTTCTAGGAGCGAGTCTTTTGCCATATCTCATAGAGACTCACCAAGCCACTCTTGGCGAGATAGTCGTTTGTCAACGCGCGCTCGACGCTTCGACATTTCGACATAAACCAAGGTCCGCGGGAGCTAGATGCTAATGGTACCGCGTCCTCTCGCGATAAGCCGAGTTTCATGAGGTTTCGGGCTCGCGCCCCTGTCTTGCGCCACTGCTTCCAATAACATGCGCGGATGCGATGACGAACCCATTTATCTAGGTTGACATAAAACGTCTTGATCTCGACCAACGAAAAGTAGTTGCACCACCCTCGAAGATACCAACCA
>JANLRK010000333.1:0-59180 GCA_031361585.1 Pirellula sp.
ACAGCTTCTCTGTTTTTGCAGGCCCCCAACGTGTTCGTCTCGTTGGAGCAAAAGCTTAATGGCTTTAGTCGTGTGCTACCGAACGCCGCGTCCCGCCCCAGTCCAACGTCGCCGGCGTTGGACTGGGACGGGACGCGGCTAACGGTTGAGCAATCAATTGACTCAGTGCCGCGAAAGTAGGAAGAAACCTTAGACATCAGTCAGAATGTGTAACGCGAGCCTTTGGTATTCGAGCTATTATTTTCCATCGAATTTTCGAGATGTCATAGTTGCGTATGGGTCAAGCGGAAGCTCGCTATCAATCGTTGAGTGAGGGTCGCTCGAAGACTGACTATCTGATATTGCCGTGGGTAAACTCGACATAGCTTCGCCAATCATCATGACGAATTGCATCACTGGGGGGTTGTTTTCGGCAAAGGTCAGCATGTCATCGTAGACTGTCTTGACGGTTTCATTTTCCCGGATCGCAAGTTGCCACTCGTTTTGAGAGCGTTCGTAGATCGAGGTTAGATCAAACGAAAGTCGTTCAAGCTGGCTCTTGGTAAGAAAGGCTCGTTGAACCAAAATCTCTTCAAGTTTTAGAAATCGGTTCATCAGCCAAGCCCGAAAGCCGACCAAGAACTGTTGACGCGTGATGAATTCTTTTTGAAGCGCCATCAAAGACAAAAGCAATCCGCGGTCCATCTAAATCAACTCTCTAATTGGGGAACCAAAGCAATGCGTTGAGAAACTCGGACGGGGACATATGGCCGCATCTAGAGACACATCCAGATGGAATTTTCGAAACCGACATTCCTCGAACCGATGTTACAGAATAATCGATTGGATCGCGTTGCCGCAAGCAATGAAGATACTTTTTGTGAAAGTGGGGCAAACGAAGCACTCCATGCGGAGCCTCATTTCGCGAATCATGTGGTAAATTGACTGCATAAGGCGAGCGGCCGGAGTTTGGTTACCGTAGCGTGGGCTCCTGGCCGGAGTTCCGAACGGCCCAGGGGGCCATGCTACTAGTAGCCACACGGCCAAATTGGGCATGCTTTGTTTCAAACCAACAACCGGCCAACCATTGGGGGAGATCTCCTTTCGATCGTGTCATTAAAAGTAACTGTCGTTCGAAACGGGTCAAATGTTTACTCTGCTTTGGTCGACGAAGCAATCGAGATCGGGCGTCGGCAACTTGGCGAGCCAACAGATCCACTTTTGTACCGAAATCCCGTTGGTCAGTGGCGACTCCTCATCGCTGAACTCGAACTTAGGACTGTTCCGAGGTCGCTTGCTCGATTGGAACCGATAGACGGGGATCGATGGCAAATTACCAACCTTCATAAAAGCGCGACGATTTCTGTCGCTGGCTCCAAGGTGCTGGCATTTGACAACAAATGCATTCTCGATCTGCCTGCAATGATACAGTTGCCGGAAGGGATATCCCTGTCATTCGAATCTACTTGGGTGAAGCATCAACCGTTTGTCGACGATGCATGGGAAGGGAGCCTATGCGCATTGGGATTATCGCCGTTTAGGTCGTCCGGAAATGAGCAGTTTGAGCCGCAGCAAACTCTTTCACGGTTTTCAATGCAGGGAGGCAGCAGTGCAGAGCTCGATGTTCAAGTGGTATTGGAGTGGTTGGGACAAGCGGTCGCAGCAATGCAACGCCCGGTCTCTTCGGCCGGATTTTATTCTGGAATCGCTCAAGCCGTAGCCAGTATCATTGACGTCGATCGAGCGGAGATCATTTTATGGGATGGCAAACAATGGGAATCGGACTCCGGTCGGCGTTTTGTCAATCCGAGAGTTGACGAAAAGAGCCTTAGGCCGCCATCGAACACGATGCTCGAGCAGGTACTAACAACTAAGCAGATCGTTGTTTACCCAAGTCCCAGAAGTGGCTCGGTGGAGCTTCAATCGATTAGTGTCAAGATGCTACACTCGGCCATCGCATGCCCTATTCTCGACATCATTGATGGTGGCAATGAGGTTTTAGGAGCGCTGTACGCGGATCGAAGCCTAAATGCAGAATGGCAGCTTGGCAAAGTCATGGAAGCCGAACAACGATTGATTGCAATTCTTGCGACAGCGATCGCATCGAGCATTGCTCGTAGAAAGCGAGAGACGCTTGTAACAAAATACCAGCAGTTCTTCTCGCCCAAAGTCACCGAAGCTATCAGCCTTAATCCGGCGTTACTCGAAGGGGAAGATGCCGAAGTCTCGGTGTTGTTTTGTGATATACGGGGTTTCAGCCTAACGACAGACGCTATAGGTCCCAAGGCCGCAATGATTTGGATCGGCGATACGCTCAGCGAGCTGTCTGCATTCGTATTGAAATCGGACGGAGTACTTGTCGATTATGTCGGCGATGAGATGTTTGCGATGTGGGGTGCGCCCGAGAGTTCCCCGGATCATGCATTTCGAGCTGCCATGGCAGCTATTGAAATGATGACGCTTCGGAAGGAACTGAGTGACCGCTACAAGGACGCGATTCCCGGCGGTGTCGATTTTGGAATTGGCATTTGCACGGGCCCGGCTCGAGTCGGAAACACAGGTTCTAAACAAAAGTTCAAATACGGGCCCATGGGGAGGACGGTGAATCTAGGAAGTCGGATTCAGGGGCTGACCAAGCACTGGAAGGTCTCAACTTTGATGGACGCTGAGACAGCCGAATGTTTGCCGCCGGATGTGCTAAAACGGAGGCTTTGCAAAGCGAAAGTAGTAGGACTGGATGGCGAATTGGATCTCTTTGAATTGATGCCTAATCAATCCAGGCTCAATGCCGATCTTGCAATCGCATACGAGCGGGCGCTTGTGCTCTACGAGTCAGGCCAACAATTTCGAGAAGCAGTTCGTGCGTTTGGCGAACTTGTTCAACGCTATCCAACCGACGGCCCTTCTTTGATCATGCTGGTTCGAGCTGTCAACGAGTTGGTTGAGCCGTCGCAGTCTTTTTCACCCGTCTGGTGCGCAGGGAGCAAATGATGCCGCACTTGGCGGCGGCGACTGTGGATCTTGCACCGGATCTTGGAGTATTCTAGAAAGCAGATCGAAGCGGGACTACTCGTTTTCCTTGTCGAACAAGTCGCTGCGCCGAAGACGAGTTTTGTTGTTTGAATGCTCCGTTCGCCAATCGGCAATCCGCTTGTGATCGCCACTTAGCAAAACGTCGGGCACCGAGTGCCCTCGAAACTCGGGAGGACGTGTGTATTGAGGAAACTCCAGCAAGCGGTTACCTCGAGAAAAGGAATCGTCCCAGCTACTTTGCTCGTCTCCAAGGACGCCGGGTATGAGGCGCACCGTGGAATCCACAATCACCATCGAGGCAACTTCACCGCCATTCAATACGTAGTCTCCCACACTGAGCTCGATGGGGTTTAGTATATCGACAACTCGTTGATCGAAGCCTTCGTAGCGTCCGCAAAGCAAGATCATGCGTTCGAAGCGCGCGATCGTTTCAACGCGTCGTTGGTCGAGCCTGTCTCCCTGGGGGGTTAACATGACGACGACGCCTGGTTGATTTGACATTTGTTGGACCGCTTCAACACAATGAACCACAGGATCAACGCATAGGAGCATCCCGGGTCCACCACCGTAGGGACGATCGTCGATTTTGTGGTGTTTGTGGTCAGTTGACCAATCACGCAGATCGTGGATTTGGATTTCAACCAAGCCACGTTCAATAGCCTTTGCGAGAAGGCTTTGAGTCAAATATCCCGAAAAGATGGACGGGAAAAGCGTGATGATATCAAATCGCACTGGAACGGTCCGTGACAGTATAAATCGATGCGATCGCGCATGTCTTGCGAACGGCGATCGGCAGACTGAAAACTACCAGTAGCATAGCCCCTTGGGACGTGTGACACTCGCCGCATCCGTTAAGACAGGCTGGAAGCCTATCCCAATGGCTGCAAGCCTTTCTCACTTCTCACTCCAAAATTAAGTGGCGGCAACAGGCTGTTTGACACTTCGGCCGATTCGAGCGAGCGCATCAGTTTGTTGTTGGAGATGCGTTCCCTTTGCCCCATACTTTTTGATAAGTACTTGGACGTTTTCGCTAGGTTGAGCTCCGACGCTGAGCCAATAGTCGATGCGTTCACCCTTGAGGATGGCGCGGGCATCGGTTTCTTTGCACATCGGGTCATAATGCCCAAGTTCTTCCAAGACTCGACCGTCGCGGGGGCAACGTTGATCGATGGCGCAAAGACGATAGAACGGGCGATTTTTTCTGCCCAAACGCTTCATTCGAATACGAACCGACACTGTGCTAATTCTCCGTGAAATTGAAGTTTGCGAGGGTCGAAATGATAACGTCTCATTCATTGCATGTGGAGGCGTATTTCAATGATTTTTTGATTTGGAAGCAACCTAGCCCCGTTTTTTCTTCCGCAGAAGCCTTTCTCGTTCCTTTTGCATCTTTTCCCGTTCTTTTGGGGTAAGTCGTTTGCCCGTGCTTTGTTTGATTTTCATGCCCTCCATTGGATTGTTTGGGTTGTTTGCCACCATCCCTTGCATTTGCTGGAGCATTTTCATTTTGTCGCCCATGCTACCCGACGTAGCCATTTGCAACATTGGAGCCAGCATTTCAAACTGCTTAACCAAATCGCTCACTTGGTTTGGCTGCACTCCGCAACCAGCAGCAATCCGGTTCTTGCGAGATGGATCGATAACTTTGGGGGTTTTTCGTTCCTCCGGGGTCATCGAATCAACGATTCCAGTAAGACGCCGCATTTCTTTGTCGCTATCTGCATTCGCCATCATTTTCGAGAGGTCGCCCATACCCGGCATGAGCGTAAGCATTTTGGTCATCAGGCCTGGTTTTCGGAGCTTTTGCATCATGTCACGGAAGTCGCCCAGGGTGAAAATCCCTTTGGACATCCGTTCTTCGAGCTGTTTGCGTTCCTTTTCGTCGATTAACTTATGTGCTTCGCGCGCAACCTCGAGGATATCCCCCATCTCCAGGATTCGACTGGCCATGCCTTCTGGTCGAAAGGGTTCAAGGGCATCCATGTGTTCGCCCGTCCCGATGAATTTGATCGGGACTTGGGTCACGGCTTTTACGCTCAGCAAAGCACCGCCGCGAGCGTCTCCGTCCAGCTTCGTCATAATGACGCCATCTAACGACAACGCTTCATTGAAGGCTTTTGCGCTGTTGACGGCATCCTGGCCAGTCATACCGTCGACTACCAGAAACACTTGTTGAGGTGCAATTAGCTTGTCGATCTGTTTTAATTGTTCCATCAATTCGGCATCGATAGCCAATCGTCCAGCTGTGTCGAAGATGGCGACATCGGCTCCGGCAGCTTTGGCTGCTGCCATACCTTCGCGACAGACTGCAATCGGATCGCTAGCGCCTGCTTTGCTAAAAACACCGACGCCAAGTTGGGTCCCGAGTACGTGCAGCTGTTCAATCGCCGCCGGGCGTTGCAAGTCGGCTGCAATCAGAAACGGTTTAAGCTTTTTCTCCTTGACCAGCAGAGCAAGTTTTCCGCAAGTGGTAGTTTTCCCCGCGCCTTGCAATCCGCACATCATGATGCTCGTCAATTCCCCACGGCGCATCGGTATGGAGTTGTCGACAGGTCCGAGCAGGGCGACAAGTTCCTCATAAACGATTTTTATGAGTTCTTCGTTTGGACGCAGTGAAAGTAAAACGCGTCTACCAGCGGCTGCGGCGGAAACATCCGACATGAACTTCCGAACAACATCTATGTTTACGTCTGCTTCGACCATGGATTTTTCGACCATGGCCAAGCCATCGCGCATATTGGATTCGGTGAGCTTCCCTTTGCCGCGAAGCGATTGAAAAGCAACTTGAAGGCCTTCTTGAAGCGACTGAAACATTTTTTCGATGGGATAGCGATTAGGAAAGAGTTTCCAGTGAATAAAATACTGGAGTAAGAGGCGCGGAGCCTGCCGACTCCGCGATTGTAATTTGTATTCGCGTCTGGGAATCTCCGAAAGACTCGGGGCCGATTTTTGAGCCCTTTTAAGCTATTCGAGTGAAAACGCTTTAAAACATGGTGGCGTCCGGGGACGCACTTGGATTTTGGGGCGTTCGGCGTAGAGCGATCAGCAAACTGAAATCCACCCGAAGCACGCCCGCAGGGCCGTGCCCTATTGCCTTTCGTTCGCCTGAGTGACGTCGTGCGGACCGCTTGATACCTCGGTTTTTCAGTCTGGAAGGTCCAAAAACGCCAAAAGGCCATCTTAACTTCCCGTTTTTTGGGATTAGCAGCACATCGTACCTCTACGGGGAACTTTTACGGCACAAGCCCCCTCCAAGCGTTGCATTCAATTGTGTCGATTGTGAAGGTTATTCAACCCCGCCGGCCGCAAGCAATGGATTTAAAACGACTCACACGCAAGGAAGTCGTTCGTTACTGCGGTTGATTCGTTGCAATGCTTGCGAGCTGAATTAGACTCGAATTTGCGGCCCGCTGTCGTGTCGCTTATTGTTTTGGCCCTCGTTTATGGCACCTGATTGAGGTTTGTCGATGACCACCGTCGGTTTCGGAAGTGGTTCTTATTCCAACAACATCCCCCGAAAAGATCGCGGAAAGAAGCGTAAGCAGCTTCATGTCCGTCAATCGCTTTTGGAGTCTTTAGAAGCGCGACACCTAATGGCGGCTGGTCCACAGCTGGTTGGTGTTCAGCCGAACGAAGGGTCCGTGATTTCGTTGGGAAGTACAGGTGCAAACGCGACTGTATTGAATGTCAGTCCGCGCGAGATCGTCCTGCGATTTGATGATATCGCTGCGCTGGACGTGAAAACTCTTTCGGGCATCCAAGTGAAAAGGGCAGGAGCGGACGGAATACTGGAATCTGCCTACCTTAGCACCGATTTGGGTACAAACGGACAAGTTGTGCTCGACTTTAGCGCTTCGTTGCCTGGCCAACAAGGCAATGGTCTAGAGCTGCGATTTACCCAAACCGCAAGATCTTCGAGCATCCCGGGAAAGCCTGCTAGTTGGCCGATCTTGAGCGTCGAAGGGAGTCGAATCAACATCGACGTCAATACCCTTGTCGGTAGCAAAACGACCGCATCGGACTTGATTCGCGCCATGTCAGAGGATGTGCAGGTAGCATCGAAGGTTTTGGTGAAGCGGCTTCGTGGAGTTGAAAGCACCGTTATCGCTGACTCCGTTCCAGTTGGGCGCATTGTGACGTTGCAAGGTGCGGATGCTGCACGTGTTTCGTCCAATTTGAATTCGGGTAGCAATACACTTCAAGTTGAGTTCTTGTCGACACGGCCTGGAAACGCAGGGGCAAACAGTCGAGTCGAATTTGCCTCGCGTGATTTTGCCGGACAACTGACGCCGGTCGTAACGGTAAGTGGCCAGACTGTTCGGGTCGAAGTGAACAGCAATGCAAGGTTCTTGACAACCGTTCAGGAGGTAATCGACGCGGTTAACA
Source organism: Pirellula sp. (assembly GCA_031361585.1). Taxonomy (GTDB): domain Bacteria; phylum Planctomycetota; class Planctomycetia; order Pirellulales; family Pirellulaceae; genus JBKCUI01. The sequence continues at coordinate 7,399 of JANLRK010000333.1, forward strand.
AGTCGCCTGAGGCTGCCTTCATTTTGCAGGCAAGATTAATTAGTGGTTCGCCGTCCGCTCGCATTGGTGGCAATTTTTCGACGCTTTTGCAACTGACTCTCGTCTCAAGCGATGACGTTTCAATCACTCCAGCCTACGTGGGTTTTGGGGATACAAATCGTGAAGTCGTAATCCGGTTTGCGGAAGCACTTCCAGACGATTTCTATCTCATCGATATTTTGGGAAACGGTCCATTTGCGCTTCGCAATGTGTCGGGACTTCCGTTCAACGGAGGGGTTAACCAAAGCGTTCGATTTGACTTGGACCTGGGAACTACCATTCAAGCAGTCGTTCCCCAACCTGTTATTCGTGCTGCAAATGGAACATTGACCCAGCTTCGAAATCAAATCTATGTCTACTTCAACAATGACGATTTGAACACGGTCGAAGCGGTGAAGCCCGAGTTTTACCAGCTCGTTTACACACGAAACTCACTTAGCGGGTTGGACGATATCGCCTTTCGTCCATCCTCGGTTAGTTACGATGCAGCTTTGAATCGCGTAGCGCTGACCTTCAATCGCAACATTGATGCATTCGTAGATCCGTCGACCAGTGAAGCCCTCCCAATTGCTGCCATGCGATTGAGGATCGGCAATAGCGAATCGCCAACCAGCTCGCCCGTTACCGTCATCAATCCCGCCGTCGATCCAGGGAGTCGATTTAACAACGCTACCGATTTAGGTGGTGGTTGGTTGGCAGGGGCTGGTGCGAAGGCGGCCATCGTGAACTCTGAGATCAAGAACACCAGTGCTTACACACTCGACTACCCTGGTGCAAATGACGAGCAAGGCAATCGAGACAATCGCTACGAACACCACGTTACTCGCGTCGACACGGACGGCATTGCCGTCGTCAGCTACAACTTCTCGTCGCAGCTGGGAACGGCCAACCAAAGCGTTCAATTGAACACGATCACTGACCAACAAAAATACATGGTTCGGCAAGTGATGTCGTTGTACGAGCGATACCTAGGCGTTCGCTTTACCGAAAGCGATAACCTCGGATTTACGATCGCGGTCGGTGATATGCAAGCGATCAATGCCGCAACGTCGCTCACAACGGTGGAGGCCAACCGCCCAGGTGGTCTGACCTATGCAGCGGGTCCTCTCCTTTCGAATCCTACTCAGTCTGCAGTCATTGTCGACAGTCAAGACTTCAACACGGCCGACGATAACGTGTTTGGCACGGAGCTCTTCAGGTCGTTCATGCGTGGAATCGGTGTATTGCTCGGACTTGGGAGTGCGGACGAGTTTCCTCAGGCGACTGTTCAAAACAATTCGCCTATCACCGATCCGACGATAGAACAAGTGTTTCCTGGAAATGCCGATATTGTCCACGGACAATTCGTGCTGAGACCAGAGGGCAAGGACATCGACCTGTATCGGTTCTCGATTCCATCGCAAGGTGGACGACTGCAATTGCAAATTGCGGCTGAGCGCCAATCGGATTCAAGCTTGCTCGACGCATCCTTGCGTCTGTATCGAAACGACGGAACCGCATCTGCGCCAAACTGGACGGAGATTGCAGCAAACGAGGACTACTTTAGCGAAGACCCACGTGTTAGTCTCGATTTCGTTCGCGGTGGTGATTACATCGTTGGCGTAAGCGCCAAAGGTAACACGGCTTACGATCCTAGAATTGAAGACTCCGGTTTGGGTGGCAAGTCCGAAGGCAAGTACCAATTGAGAATCGATTATCGGCCGCCAGCTGCATCTACTTTGGTGGATGTTAACGGTGCTCCTACGCCACTCGATGGCGACGGCAATGGTAGGCCAGGCGGCGTGTTCAACTATTGGTTTGTGCCTACCAGGCCAGACCGCGCCACCGTAGTTGTTGGAACACCAGACACTTCGGCATATACCGTTTGGGTTGACAAGACAGCTGCTGCAAACGGCAATGGGACACTCGCACGTCCTTACTCCACGATTGCAGCTGCATTGGTGGACGCAGGCAATGTTACACGTAGCGATACGACAGGCAATCGCGCAGTTGCAGTGCGAATTCTCGGAAACACAACGAATCGGGCCTACGAAATTGGGTTCAATCGATTTGGTGCGGCTCTCGCTGACGGTTCAACTTTCGATGTTCCAAAGAACGTTACGGTGATGATCGATGCTGGCGCTATCCTCAAAATGGGTCGCGCTCGAATTAGTGCAGGCAGTTCGACAGTAAGTGTGGATCGAAGCGGCGGAACCCTACAGCTTCTCGGAACACCCGACACCAAAGTGATCGTTACTTCGATCAATGACACCGTTGGCATTGGGGTCAATCCTGACAGAACTCCCCCCGCGGCTGCTCCAGGCGATTGGGGCGGTATTGACTTCAGAAATCGAATCGACGGAAGCGATGAAACCCGTGCGGACAAAGAACGAAACGGATTGTTCTTAAACTCGGTGATCCATTCAGATATTCGGTTCGGTGGCGGCCAGGTAGTTGTGGACGGTGTTTCGCAGATCATTACTCCGATCCACATGGTTGATTCGCGTCCCTCTATTTTTAACAACTTGGTCACTCGCAGCGCTGATGCAGCGCTGTCCGCGACCCCCAATAGCTTCAAGGAAGATGACTTTCTTGATCCTCGATCGCAAGCAAACGGGTTCTTTATCCCTGATTACGATCGCGTAGGACCTGATATCCATGGCAATAAGGTTATCAACAACACCATCAATGGCTTGTTCGTCAAGACAAAGACTGGCGTAGCTGAGACTTTGGAGACCATTAGCGTCTCAGCCCGATTTGATGATATCGATATACCATACGTGATCGGCGAAAATTTGGTCATCTCTGGCAAGCCAGGTGGTGGCATCATCGATACGGCCTCCCCTCCGACGACGGTTGTCACACTTAGCGCTGTAGCAGGAGGGTCGCTGGCGGCTGGCACCTACAATTATCGACTCGTTTACGTAGACGCTGCTGGGAACGAAAGTTTGGCGTCGATTCCAACATCCTCCTTAAGCGTGGTTGCGAACAGCTCTATTTCTTTGGCCAATTTACCACCCGTCGGCAGCGGATTGCCCTATGTGGCTAGACGGCTTTATCGGAGCGACGCAACCGGGGCTGGTACGTACAGACTAGTTTCCCAACTGAACGCGGTCGCAAATACGTTCGTTGACAATGGGACCTCAACGGGCGGTGCTTTGGTCCCTCTGACAATCAAGGTGCGTTCCAGACTCGACGGCGGATTGGTGATCGATGCAGGTGCGATTCTAAAGTTGCGAGGTTCGCGTATTGAGCTCAGCGATGGCGGCACACTCATCGCCGAAGGAACAGCATCTTTACCGATTGTGATGACTAGCCTCAACGACAATCGATATGGATTTGGTGGGACCTTTGATACCGCCAATACCCAAGGAACTCGAACCGCCAATGATGGCGACTGGGGGGGCATTTTTGTCGGGCATGGTAGCTCAGCTTCGTTGGATTACAGTCGACTTTCTTTTGCCGGTGGCACAACGAGAGTTGAAGGGGGATTTGCTTCGTTCAACGCAATCGAAGTTCACCAAGCGGATTTCCGACTCGCAAACTCGCGCCTTGAAAATAACGCTGCAGGCAATGAGACCTCGACGTCGTCAACGCGTATAGGACGAGGAACCAATGCGCCTGGAACGGTTTTTGTCCGTGGAGCTCAACCGATCATTATCGACAATCGCATGAGCAATAATAGTGCCGCAGCGATTAGCATCGATGTAAATTCGTTGACGTCTGACCTCGTTAACGATCATGGGCGAATGTCAGGCGAAATTGGCTTGACAGACGACTTCATAGAAAATCAAGGACCGCTTGTATCCGGAAACCGATTCTCTCGCAACGGTATGAACGGCATGTTGGTGCGTGGTCAGACACTCACCACTCAAAGCGTGTGGGATGACGTAGATATCGTTCACGTTCTCGAAAACGAAGTTATCTCGTCGAATGCGTACACGTACGGCGGAGTAAAATTACTAAGTAAAAACTCTCAAAGTCTTGTGGTCAAATTGCTTGGGCCAAATGCAGGCTTTACTGCAACAGGAGTCCCGCTGGACATCAACGATCGTATTGGCGGAAGTGTTTCCATTGTCGGTGCTCCTTCGGCGCCGGTTATTCTTACCTCGATTAGTGATTGCACCGCTGGTGCCGGCTTTACCATTGAGGGGCTTGCTCAAACCGACACTATCAATTCCTGTTCATCTCAATCGACCATTGGTGCTGACGTGATCGTTATCATGGACGAATCGGCCTCCATGACATTTGCGCAACAGTTTTCCGTTCAGCTGATTGCAAATTTGGAAGCGGGTTTTCAAAACGCAGGAATCGGAACGATCAATGGGAATCGATATGGTCTGGTCGGTTACGGTAATTCGTCACAGGTACCGAGATCCATTCCCGTCGGTGCGACCGGCGATCTATTTGGTACCTCGACCGAATATGGTGTCGCGGCCAATGCGAATTTAGTGGTCGACGGTGACACAGAAGACGGTTGGGCTGCCATCGACTTTACACTGAACAACTACACCTACCGCCCAGAAGCTGCCAAGTACGCGATCTTGGTCACCAATGAAGATCGCGATGAAATTTCGCCGCAAAGCAAACAGGATTTGATCGATCGACTCAGTGCTCAGGGAATCATCCTCAACGGAATCTACGAATCCACCATTCAAGATTCGACTGGGGCGTTGCCTTTCTTGGCCTTGGATAATCAAACGCGAGTTTACAAAGCAAACGGTGCGGGTGGATATAGAACCGAGCTTGGTGGCAGCGTCGCATTTGCCTTTGGAACAACCGAGGAAGACTACATTGATCTCTCTTTCGCGACCAACGGGATCGCTGGAGACATCGAACAGATTGCGGCTGGCGGGTTGATAACTCAAAGCTTTAGCTCAGCCTTGGTGAACACATTCATCGGACAAGCTGGGGCCGGAGTCGGACAGCCTGGCGACTGGAAGGGAGTGGGGCTGACGACTTACAGCAACGATAGGAACTTTGCGTCAATGTCGGAACGCGAGTCCGCTCGGGCTAGTACTCCAGCGTCTAACGATTCGCCTTCCACCTCGCAATACCTTGGACAGCTGGCCAAGGTGGCTACGAGCGGAGATGAAAATGCCAGACTGGGCTTTGAAGTCCAAGGGGCTCTCAACAAACTGAGCGATGTCGACGTATTCAGTTTTACAGCCAATGGCGGAACCGAGGTTTGGCTGGATATTGATCGTTCTTCATCAAGTCTCGATACCGTCATTGAGTTGGTGGCTGCGGACGGAACGATCCTCGCACTGTCCGACGATTCGTATTTGGAAGAAACGCAAGCCTCGACCCATCCCCTGTATTCGACACTGTCCGGAAATAGTGCGAATCCGTTGCGCAAAGGGTCGCTGATCCAGGTCCCTAAGTCATCGCGGGGTGAGGCCAGAGACGACTTTGGTACCAATCCAAAGGATGCGGGAATGCGAATTGTCTTGCCTGGGCAATCCGATCAAGCAACCTTGTATCATGTTCGAGTTCGCAGTAGCAATCAGTCGCTTGGTCAAGCTGCCGGTACCCCTGCCCTGAGCAATCCATCTTCGGTAGGCCAAGGGCTATCGCGAGGATCGTATCAGTTGCAGATCCGACTCGGCGAAGCCCAAGAATTCCCAGGCTCCTCGATCAGCTACGCCGACGTTCGTTTTGCTGCCAGCGGAATCACGTTGTCCGGCGTGCCACGGCATTCACCGCTAGTTGGAGAGACTGCCGAAATTCAGATTACGAACAACGATGTTTTTGCAAACGCGCAGGAGCTTGGCAATATCGTTCAGAGCGACCGACAAACCGTTTCCGTGTCGGGAACTTTAAGCAGTAATACGGATGTCGATTGGTTTGCTTTTTCGATCAACTACCAATCGCTGATTAGTCCGTTGGCAAAATACCTTTCAACCGTGTTTGATGTAGACTATGCCGATGGTATAGGTCGAGCGGACATGTCGATGTATCTGTTTGATTCGACTGGCCGATTGGTCCAGTTCGGTGAAAACAGCAACATCCTTGACGACAGAGCAACTGCTGCACGTGGGGCCGACAATACTGACTTGGGGCGTGGATCCACCGGTTCATTGGACCCCTTCATTGGCTCGGTAGAGCTACCTGCCGGTCGGTACTTTCTGGCGTTGACGAATCGAACACAAGTCCCTTCTGTAATCGCGAATCGGTTGAATAGAAATGGTACTCAGAACGATTCAGGCGTTCGTGTCCAGCCGGTTAACAGTGGACGGTACATCGTGGAGGATCGCATTGGTAACGATCGACGCGGGGCTGCGGCTCAAGCGCCCATCACACCCACATTCCTGCCTCAGTCTTCCCGAGTGGAGTATAAGTTAGGCGATGTGCCTCTTTACTTTAACAGAGACGCCGGACTCAAAGCATCCGAAGTACTCATCGGAAATTCCTTCACGGGGGCGGCGACTAACTTCGTCGGGGCCAACACGGAGGACTTGAGAGATATTGCGATGCGTCCCAATGGCGATATCCGCAGTTTCCGAAGTCTTGAGCAGGGCGTAGGTGACGCCAATTTGGCCTACATCAACGTCAACTCTGGGACAGGCGCAACCGCCGTTGTTGGAAACTTCAATAATGTTACTTCTCGGCTTGTCACGACGGTCACCGCAGGAACACCACCTACGGTGACTATCGCGTTGGCCGTTGAGAACGTTGGAATGGACGTAGAAGCCCTTACCTTTGCCGATTTCCAAGGTGCAGAGACCGGATTCCTTGTAGCCAACCGCCAAGGAGGAATTGGCGCTCAATATGTGAACAACATTCTCTATCGATTCGATCCAAACACCGGGGCTGGGATTAGCTTTCCAGCTTTAGACAATGCGTTCAACATAGTCACGACTGGGACACCCGATCCTCCAGACATCATACGAGGTGCTGGCACCAGCGTAACGGAGCGAGGATTCATTCAAACAGGTGCTCCTCTTGGCACGATTGCAAGTGCAGTTGCGGTCACTGAAGCAACTGAAGTTGGGGCTTCAACGCGATCGTTGATACGGGATGGTGATACGGTTACGCTCAGGGCTTTTCCGAGTACTTTTGTAACTTTTGAATTCAATTCTGGACCAGAATTGTTGCTGAGCTTTGCTCCGAACGCCAGTCCACCAAGGCGTTTGAATAACGGCGATCGGTTTATCATTGACGGAGTCAATTATCAGATCGAAACAGGGACGGTATCCACAGTCCCGCCAGGTTTTCGACCGGTTTTTTACAACCAGTCGATGACCAACGAACAGTTCGTTGAAGCCCTCCGTCAGGCGGTCCCGTCGACGATTCAAATAGGATTCGACGGAAATCGTCTCAACTTTGGCAAAGCCATCACAGGATCCTTTGGGACCCTTGTTTCACGAGGCGTTGCAACGGATGTTGGCTCTAGCGGAACCGTGGGAAGCGGCCGAATCCCTGTCGACTTTTTGGCGGGTGATACCGCTGAAACGATCGCTGTCCGACTTGCTCAAACCATCGCCAGCGCAGGCTTTGCTGGACTTTCCGCAGTTGCGAATGGAAACTTAGTTCAGCTCGTTGGGGCGGAGGTCACCGCCACCACCGGCAGTTCTCGATTGGTGGGAGTTGCACCGGGCGGCTTGGTTCGTGGCGTCGCAAGCATTGGTTCCAACCTCTACGCTGTTAGCGACCTCGGTGGCTTGTATCGAGTTAATGGCAATGAATTAGCATCTAACCGAGCAGGGGCTATCGGTACGTACGTCACGACATCCCATCAGTTGCTCGGAATCCGATTCAATGGATTGACCGCAGGGCCACGCAACCTCGACGGCGGTCGATATGCAAACTTGCTTTTCGGTACCGATTCGAATGGAACCGTCTATGCATTCAACACCAGCGGAGAACTGCAGAATGTCTTCGCAAATGGGCAATCGTCTATTTCGTCAGGTATCTCTGGCGTTAACGGCTTGGCGTTTTCGAATCTCGACTTCAACCTATGGCATCAGACCACGCGACGCGGTAATGACGCCGGGCATGGAATCAATACTCCCAACGACGCGAGCGATATCCCCAATACTGGAGATACAAGTTGGTATTTCGGATTTGAAAATCCATTCAATGCAGTTACTGGCAACCCGCACAGCAATGCTACATTCAACACCGCCAATAGCCCTTTGACGACCCCCAAGTTTGGAAATGAGGCGGTGGAGAACACCTACAATTTTGCTGGCGGTGCGTTGGGTGTGCTCGAGAGCCAATCGTTCTCGTTGGCTGGAATGACGGTTCAAGATGTTCCAACCTTGTACTTCACGTATTTCATGGACAACGATGATGGCACATCGCTCAACAATGCTCTGATGACGGACTCGTTCCGCGTTTTTGGAGCCGATGACGCTGGTGTTTGGCATCAACTAACGACGAACAACACGGATCCAAATGAAATCCTCCTAAACCCAGACAAAGTGGTTGAAAAAACCACCAACAACCTAACAAATTCCACAAACGCTCCAGGAAGGGCTTGGCGACAAGCTAGGGTCGATCTCGCAATATTGGCTGGCAGTAAAGATGCAAAATTACGATTTGAATTCAACACTGCTGGCAGTATGGGTTACGGCACGCAACGCGGTGGCGGATTGGAAATGCGCGTTGTTGCTGGCAATCGATTGAGTGACGGACAAACCTTTACTGTTGGCGGGAAGCAATTCGAAATTGAGTTAGGGTACTCGTTAGTCATCCCATCAGGCGCCAATGTATCAAATGGTGATACGTTCAACGTGCTTGGATTGAACTTCGTATTCTGGAACGGCGTTGGAACTGCACCTGCGGGAAACGTCATCCGTTTTAATGCTACCGATTCACCAGAAGTTTTGGCGCAGTCGATTTTCGCGGTAATCAGCACAGCGAGTTATCCCAAGCCAAATCAAACCGCAAATCTTGCTGACCCGTCGGGTGGGTCAGATATTATTGACCGGGCGATTCCGATTGGGGTCACTGGGGGAGCGATTCGCGTCACTGGCGTTGGCGCTATCGGAGACAATCCAAACTTGCTGACTGGGGTCGATCGCGATATCGATTTATTCCAGTTGGATTTAGAGGCAGGTTCCAGCATCGTGTTGACTGCAGCGTCAACGACGGTTGCTGGCGGATCTTCGCTGGATCCGTTCTTGCGGTTGTTTGATGCAAGCGGAAATGAAGTTGCTTCCAACAACGATTTCGGTGGAACACGCGACTCAAGAATTCTGTTCAATGTTCCTAAGTCAGGGCGTTACTATCTTGGAGTTTCAGGATCTTCCAATACCCGATACAACCCGAACGTTGCGAACAGTGGTGCTATTGGCGGTTCGCAGGGACCTTACGAACTAACTGTAGATGTTTCGCCTCGTCTCAATTTTTCAATCGTGGGGAATCGGATCCAAGCAGACGGCGCGACTGCAATTTCTTTGCCTGCTAATTCGCCATTAAGCCTGATTGGCCAAGCGGGACTTAGCAATAGCTCGAACGTACCAGTTTATATTCAACAGACCATGACCGAAGCTGAGGTTGCCCAACAAGTTGCCCAGGCTATGGAACGTGCTCTGGCCGGCGGATTGGACGGCTATGCGACCTACAAGCAACGCGGAAGCTTCATCGATATTACGGGGTTAACAGTAGGTTCAGCAGGACCATTCAGCGTCTCAACACTTCGCGCAGAAGATCGTTTTTCAGAATACGGTACTGCGTTTTTGCCTTCGGCTACGAGAGCTCAAAACAACGCTTTCGAGGGGCTTTACCTCGATGACTTTATCATCGGTCTTGCTGAGCGTGGGGAAACCGTAACTGGCGCAAGAGTTGATACAAGCTTTGTTTCGGTACCATCCGCCGGAAGCGAAATTTTGGTCGGTCCATACCAACTCGAAATCCGAGGCGGTCAAGAGTATGGTCAACCACTTTTGCCAACCCAAGATACTCATATCAAACTCACGACCAGTTTTGAGCCAAACCAGCAGCAATCGCGATCGCAAACCGTTAAGTTCAACGGTTCCTTCAAGATCGCTGATGGTCAGACCATCGTGTTGAATGACGGAATCAATTCGGTAACTTTGGAGTTCGACGACCTATCGCTATTACCAAATTCACCTTCGAGGGGCGTTCGGCCAGGCAATTTGCCTGTGCCATACAATAGCGCTTTGAACGAGTCAGGAAAAGTCATCGCTTCTCGCGTTCGGGACATCATCAACGCATCGACCGTTCAAAGTCTGCTTCGCATTTCCGCAATATCCAGCGATGGAAGCCTGACCGGTCAAAACACGGATGAAATTTCACTCGTCGGTACGATAACTGTGACCCTACCCATTTCGGTAGGGGTGGCTCAGTCGCTGTTGCTTGAAGGAGATCGAAACACTCAGCGTGAGCAGGGACAAGTCGTCGTAGAAAATACGCGAGTGTCGAATTCTGCTGGTTTTGGAATCACATTGAAAGCCGATCCAAGAGATCCTGGTTCCAATTCGCCAAATCCCGGCTCCGTTCGCAACACCATTACGCTCAATAACCAACGACTAGTACCGGGCGCTGTGGTTGTTAACAATGAATTGGTTGGAAATATTGGGGGCGGAATCAATATCGTTGGGGACGTTGCAACGGGCAACGTACCAGCGGCCTCTGTTCCGTTTGCTCGAATCGTTAACAACACTATCCTTGGCGGCTCGGTAACGGAGATTGCGACACCGCCTGCAGCAACGTTTGGCGACGACTTCTATCGCATTGGATCGATTTCCTTCGCTGACTCGATTCGAAGTTACAATCCGCGAGCTGGCGGAGGGCCTGTTCCAATTGCTGGCTTGCAAGTTTCAAGCAATGCAATTGGCATTCCTAACTATACGGGCATCGGCGAACCGATCGCTGGCCAAGGGGTCGTTTCGCTCGGACGCGGTGGGAGCCTAGTCGTTCAGTTTACTAACAATATTCTGACTGGCTCGGACGATCCCCGCGCGGATCTTGCAGTATACGAAGTCGGTTCGCCGGAACAAGTAAAAGTTGAAGTAAGTTCGGACGGAGTAAATTATACGTCAGTTGGATTTGCATCGTTTGTTAGCCGGTATATCGATTTGGACGCATTCGGTTTCAACTCGCTCAGCCAGCTTTATTTTGTCCGTTTAACGGATCTAGTCAATGAAGGGGCACTTACAGGGGACTCCGTGGGAGCAGACATCGACGCAGTCGGAGCGATTTCGAGTCGACCGGGACAAGCCTCTGCACCAAGTGGTATAGGCATTCGAGTGGGCGGAAATGCAAGCCCAACGATTATAAACAACATTGTTGCCAATAATAGTTCTGGCATTTTTGTTGACCCGACTAGCACCTCGACGGTTGTAGGTGCAATGCTTTTCCAGGGAAACACTGCAAATACGACGGGATCAGCTTCGCTTGGTCAATTCCCAATTACTGCCCCGATCACAGTTCCATTGTTTACGGATGCTGCTGCTCGCAATCTGTATCCCGTTCCAAACTCGCCTGCAATCGATGCAACCATCGATACATTGGTGGACCGATCCGCCCTTCTATCGGTAAAACAACCGCTTGGGCTTGCTGCCTCGCCAATTATCGCTCCGGCAACAGACATCAACGGTTTACTGCGAGTGGATGACCCGACTGTGGAAACCCCGCCTGGACTTGGCGAAGGGATTTTCAAAGATAGAGGAGCAGCTGACCGCGCTGACTTCGTTGGTCCAAATGCAATTGCCATTCATCCTTTTGATAATGATGCATTAGGTGAGGACGCAAATCCGGCTGTTGGAATTGTTGAATTGACCAATCGGACTCTGACGTATTTCGATGTTCAAATTCTTGATTCATCGCAGGTTGGAAACAAATCTCAGGGTACTGGTGTCAACCCAAAGACTGTCACACGGAATTCTGTTTTGCTTTACCAAAACGGTAAAATTCTGGTCGAGAGTTTGGATTACCGTTTCGGGTTTGATCCTACGAATAACATCGTTCGCTTGACACCATTATCGGGTGTTTGGGACAGCGAATCCGTCTACCAAGTTCGATTCATCAACACCAACGAATCCGCAATCGATTTAGTTGCTCCGAAGCAGATCGTCGATGGCACAATCTATACGATCTTGGATTCGTCAGGCGCAAACACTTCATATGAGCTGGATACGGGAATACGCCTCAAGGTTCCGGCGTCAGCAGATGGATTTACGACGACTGCCGTAGATGGGACGATTTTCCGTGTTGACGACGGATTTCGTCGAGTGACTTTTGAATTCGATAACAATGCTGTGGTTGGAGTAGGCAACATTCCTATCCTGATCGATCCTCAGGATCCGGCGGCGATCTTGGCAAAGAAAGTCGCGACGGCCATTGGAAGCGTCGGACTCAACCTTTCCGTCAAAGTCATTGGAAGCAATGAGCTGCAGATTCTCGGCAGCACTTTGGTAACATTTATCGCTGTGGATAGTCGGATATTGGTTTCAGGCCGCGCAGGAACGACCCCAGCATATGGACTACAGATTCCAACTGTAGACGGTTTGCCAGCAGGAGTAGCTGACGGCCAAACCTTCTCGATTCAACGAGGTGACACAACGTTGGTTTTCGAATTCGATGATAATGGCGGGGTTGCAATCAACAACATACCCGTTCCATTGAATTCAGGCTCAACGGATAGTCTCGCTGCATCCATTGTCAACGCGATCAATGGATCTAGCTTAGGGCTATCGGCCAAAGCGTCGCCAGGCGGGCTAATTGCTGTGGGTGCGCAGGCCGATTTGCGAATTCAAGCGACGAGCACTGTGCTCAAGGTCGTTGGATTCGCAGGTCGCCCAGCTACTATCCCGGTTACTCTCGATCTCTCTGAAATTTTGACTGCCTCACAGGCAGCCAAAGTGCTCCTGGACAAGATTGCTGCTAGCAGCTTGCCAGGCGTCCAGTTAACGCAGCTCGCTTCAACCATTCTTATCGAAGGCGCACGTGGGGTTGCAGGCTTGGGGGCATTCCCAGTCATTGGAGTCCGCGACCTAGCAGGCAACGCCATGCGTGCAACAGATGTAGATGGAAAGACCTTTGTCACGATTTTCTTGGGTGAAGGCCTCGATTACGGCGATGCAGCAGATCCCCTGTATCCAAGCAAAAAGGCAAGCAATGGCCCAACGCACGTCGTCGTAAGCGGATTTTCAATCGGACCAACGGTGACTGCGGATGCGGACGCGCGAGTCATCGACTTGGATAGCGATGATGGCGTTACCGTACTACCGTTGACGGCATCCTTCGGCGGTTCCATCATTGTCAATGTTCAAGGCATTACGAACTCGCGACCTGCGTTTATCAATGCATGGTTAGATGCCAACGGGAACGGAACGTTTGAATCGTTTGAAAAGATTCCCGTTAGTGGTCGAGTAGGAAACGGCAACAATCCGATATCGATTCCTCGAACACTTATTCCAGGCTCCTCCAAGACAACAGCACCTGTTGCCTTACGTGTCCGAATGAGTTCCCAGGAAGTACTTGGGCCGACCGGTCCTGCACCAGATGGTGAAGTGGAAGATTACTACGTCAACATTAATCGCAATCCATACACCAACCCAAACAACAAACTGGATGTGAATGGCGACGGAGGGGTATCCCCATTGGATGTGTTGCAGTTGGTCAATTACATCAACTTTAACGGTTCAGGCCAATTGCCATTCCCCGTAACAACGGCTCCACCCCCATATCTTGATGTCGATGGAGATGGCTTTGTTGGTCCGTTGGATGTTATCACCGTAATTAACTTCATTAACTCACAGACATCCGGTGGCGGCGTGGGTGAAGGTGAAGGCTTTGCGTCGGATCAGTGGATTTCCGCTTCAACATTGGCGGCCCCTGCAGTGCCGTCGGCGACTAACAAGTCCGATCGAAGTCAAGACGATGTGGCGTCGCCAGCCATTCAGTCTCTGGACTCCTATCTCGCGATGGTTGCCTCCGATGTTGGCCCCGCTTTAGCCGTTGATCAACTCGACTGGTCGTCCGTGCTGCTACCGGAAGTTCCAAATCTGGAAAAGCACTCCGACTCTGCTCACTCGCTAGCGATCGAAGACATCCTTGGAAGTCTTTTGTAATTCACAAGGCAAGCTGCACTGTGAAAGAGCTTGCCCGAGCACTACACTTAGCTCGCTACGGCCGATTGATAGAACGCAGCCATCCTTGGAAGTCAGAACTCGCTAGTCGATGTCGAATTTAGTCATTTCAGAGAAACGCGCAACGCTGATTGCGAATGGTCTTTCGATTGCGATCCCTGTCCTGGTAGCGATTCTTCTCGGGATTCGTACCAAAGTGGATCTGGGTGCCTGGACAAGGATTTTGCCGCATGCGATCGGCGTCATCAACACGCTTACCACATTCATCCTAATTGTTGGTTTGATATCGCAAAGGTTTGGCAAGATAGGTTTGCACCGTTTGGCGATGACAACTGCTTTTTCGCTTGGTGCCCTATTTTTGGTTTGCTATGTAACTTACCATTTGTCGAATCCCTCAACGCGATTCGGCGGTACTGGATCGCTTCGCTTTTTTTACTATTTCGTTCTTATCTCACACATTGGTCTGTCCCTAGTCGTTCTACCGTTGGTTCTACGAGCATTTCTTTTCGCACTAACGAATCAAATTGCAAGGCATCGACGCGTTGCCAAATACGCTTTTCCCATCTGGCTGTACGTATCTACAACGGGCGTTATAGTTTACCTATTGATTTCGCCTTACTACAACCAGAGCCCCGGCTGACGCTGCCAGCGTTAGCTTAGAACCGAACTGTTGTTTTATCCGACAGTTGCTCCAACATATTGGATCAACAGTTCACGAATGTGCGGAGGGATAATTATGCTGGTCATTGAGCCGTCGAGCCGCGAACAACACACGCTCGTTACTTTGCCGGTTGCGATAACAGTGCTACCGATGGATAGACGATGTTGATAGGTAACACTCTTTGTTCCGAGCAGAGCTATAGTCGTCTGCAATGATAACACGTCCTCGAATTTAGCTGGCGAAATAAAATCGCATTCTACCCTTACTCTGGGCCAACTTGCGCCGAAACTTGAGGAAGCAACGCTGAGTCCCAAAGATCTCAGCAGCGCATGTTCGGCCTGCTCCATGTAGATGATAAGCGATGAGAAATGGGCGATGCCAGCTGCGTCGGTTTCGCAAAATTCAACTCGACGCTCAGAACAAAAAACCGAAGGCATTACTCTCCAACGTACGGCATTAACGCCATGAAGCGAGCGCGCTTGACTGCCTGGCTAACAGCATGCTGGCTGGCAGCTGAACAGCCAGATTTTCGGCGGCTAACAATGCGACCGTGACGATTCACTAGTTTCGTGAGGAGCTCAATGTCCTTGTAGTCCACGTACATCGGACGTGGCCTTTTGCCGTCGACTAGAAGAGGATCTCGTTTTTTGATTTTGGTCCGTAGACGCGCCCTTTTTCGAGGAACTCTTTTTCCATTGGGGGGGCGACGTGAATTGAACATAGCCAGCGAGTTTAGTGAAAACGAATTGAATTGAAAAAACGCAGCGCGTTTGGGGGTTGGTATGTTAGCCGTTTGCCAATATTCCTTCAATAGCCAATGCAATCCATTTTTCTTGGTGCAGTTTTCCAGGAACTTAGGGAACTATTATCTCCTACAATCCGCAAAACCCGGGGGGGACTCTTGGCAGTGCTGCAACCGTCTGCCAATCCGCCCAAGTATTTTGCTAGGAATTCCGATGATCTTCTTGGAAATCAAGTTTCTATTGGAATCCCGTTATGCAAACAACTTGTCCGTTAACATTGCCAATGAAGGGGACCTTTCGTCTGTTGGCGATCCGGTCGAACCTTGCAAGCGTCGACGTTCTTGGGCAGGCACTTTGCAGCACTTACGAGCAGATTCGGTTGAGCGCACTGCTCACCTTGCTCGATCGTGGGGGACCTGCGGAGATGTCGAAAATTTTAGAACGGATCGATTTGTGCAATGACGCCGAATTGCCTTTGCTTGCCAGTCACGTTTCATTGCTTTCGGTTCCGATCGAAGCGGGACTCGCTGACCGAAATCCCTTAAAACGTCAACGGTCTTTGTGCGCGATTGCTAAACTCAAGATTGCATCTCTATTTCATCACCTGGTTCAAGCGGCTCAGCATCCCGAAGACTCTCAACAGATCGTTGCGGCAGAGCTGATTATGGTACTGGCCTCACGATTGGGGGCTGAAGCCAGAGCAAAAGAACGGGCCAACGAAGCCATTCGAGAACAACTTCTTATAGATCTGTGGCAGTCTGTGCTGCAATTTAACGATCACCGGATTTTGCATATTGTTGAAGCTTGGTTGTGTGCTTCGCATTGGGACGATGAGGCATTCAAAAATCTGTTCAGGCCTACGCCTGGCGAAACAAACTATCGAATTGTGTTACGTCAGCTGAAGCATTCTCACCGGATTCCCATCATCGAACTCTTGGCTGGCGTCATATGGAGCAACGGGCCTAGTCCGGAAGCCGTTCAGGCGTTAGGAGAGAGCAACGAACGAAATATCGTAGTGCAGCTTGCTGAACTAGCCCATCGGTTTGGCATTACACCGTGGGCAACGAAAAACCTCGCTCAGAAAATCCCAATTCCATGTTTGGAGCACTTTGATTTCTCGGACACTACTTACTCGATGCAGAATCGGTGCGCCACGCTCATGTTACTACTGGCGTCCGATACGACCCCAGACAAAGTCCTGCGAGGCATCATTCAACTGCTCGAAACGCTAAATCCAACCGCAGATCACGCGTGCTGCGATGCACTTCGCGGCCTCAGGTCACTGAAGCCCGAGATCGTATTGATGGTACTAAGCGATTGTTTTGAGGTGCCTGGCATGGAGCCGTATGAGCCACCTCCCTGGAAGTCCAGCTTGAGATCGGCGCTGGAACGACTGATTGAACTATATCCGCACCAGTCCGAGGCCGTTCGGCGCAGTATAGAATATGCGTTTTCCGACTTTCGTTGCGAAGAACTTATCACACACCTTGATGACTGGCCAGAATCGCACTTAAAAGCCTACGCCAAAATAGTTCGAATTTCGGAAGTTGGTTACATCGACTACATTGAAAGGGACGCTCAATCCCAATCGGCCGTGAAGCGATGCCGTGCGATCCGCGCAATTCGATTTCTAGGTATGGAAAATGGTCTTGCCGACATTACCTTGGATGCGTTGCAAGACAAGATCGAGAAAGTTCGCATTGAGGCAATCCACGTCGTCGCCGCGGGGCGCAGTCGTGCCGATGCGATTGAGACTCTGCGGCCATTAACTCGGGACGAAGAACCATCCGTCATATCCGCTGCGAATTTTGCGCTGTCCAGCCTGGGAATTTAGCAAACCATGAAACACGATTTACTAGTTTGCATTTCGGCGATACAACGCATCGAAGGATACGACCGTTTGATCGTTAAATGGTGGTGGCTTAGCCTACCCGTCCTGACTTTGATGGTCTTGCTTGCCATTTGGAGACTGACGCTTTTAACCGTCCTTTGGTGGCAAAAACCAAGGTCGAATCCAAATGGCCTTATCAGGCAATTAGCGCGGATTCATCGGCTGAACGCGAAAGAAAAATCACTCATTTTCGGGCTCGCTCAAAAACTTCCAATTGGACTGTCAGCCGCAATTCTTTTCGCGGATCCTTCCTGCTGGGCATGGAAACAAGTTGAAGATCCGAGCAACATCGAGAAGTTGGAAAAATTGTACGCAAAGATCTTTGGGTTTCCTCGTGATAGCGAACGGAGTTGATGGTATAAACTCGAGGATTCGCCCTGTTTGGTATTGGATCGATTGGAGAGTTTTTCGTGTCAGATATTGATGGTAAGCTTGTGCAACTCGGATTGTCTCTTCCGCCTGCCCCCAAGCCCGTTGGACTTTACAAGCCTATGCTAATGGTCGGTAACCTTGCATATTTATCCGGCCATGGTCCGCTACAAGCGGATGGAAAACTCATACTCGGACGAGTCGGAGCGGATATGACCCTTGAACAAGGACAAGCAGCCGCTCGGCAAACGGCTCTCGCGATGCTCGCGACCCTAAAAGCAGGATTGGGTTCATTGGATCGAATTGTCCGCGTCGTGAAGATTCTAGGTTTGGTTCGTTGCTCCGACGACTTCGGACAATCCCCAGCCGTGATCAATGGATGCAGTCAACTGTTTGTCGACCTTTGGGGTGATGATCTTGGGATTGGCGTTCGCAGCGCGTTGGGTACCAATGCTCTGCCTAGTGGTATGGCGGTCGAAGTAGAAGCTATCTTCGAAATCAAGCCGTAGTCATGACTGAACGCCAAACCCTTTCGTTCATTTCCAAGTCCTTGGAGCGAGCAGGACTCCATCCTAAAACCAAGTACGGACAAAATTTCCTAATAGATCTCAACTTGCTTGATATCCTTATCAAGGGATCGGATATTCAAAAAACGGATGTCATCCTTGAGGTGGGAACCGGAATGGGCTCGTTGAGCAAGCTCATGGCTCCGTTAGCAGGAGCGGTGGTTACAGTCGAAATCGATCGAGACCTGCAAGCCTTGGCTGCAAAAGAGCTTCGAGGTTTAAAGAATATAACGATGCTCTCGTGTGACGCGTTGCGCAACAAGAACCACATGCGTGAGGACGTATTGGTTGCGGTTCGTGAAACGTTGGCAAGCATCCCAAATTCCAGATTCAAGCTCGTTGCCAATCTTCCGTACAATGTTGCAACGCCGATTATCAGCAATTTGCTCACGGTGGACCCGTTTCCTGACCGCATGGTTGTTACTATTCAAAAGGAGTTGGCTCAGCGGATTGTTGCAGAGCCAGGTTGCAAGGACTACAGCGCGCTAACCATTTGGATGCAAAGCCTATGCGATTGTGAGATCCTTCGAATTCTACCCCCAAGCGTCTTCTGGCCAAGTCCCAAGGTCGACTCGGCGATCATTCGGGTAACACCCAATGCGGCCAAACGCAGTCGCATCGTGGATCTTGAATACTTCCATTCTCGACTTCGCGCGCTCTTTTTCCATCGACGTAAGTTTTTGAGAAGCCAGTTGTTCACCGCAACTCAAGATGATCTTTCAAAACCGCAGATCGATGAGATTCTCGAAAAACTTGGACTCGCGCCTAATCTTCGTGCGGAGCAACTCTCCGTCGAACAAATCATGGAGCTCCTTGAGGCAACGAGGGCGATGACGGAAGCGAACCCAGCGACCGAGAAAGCATAAGGACGAAGCCTGCGCATGTTTACAGGACTCGTTGAAGCCAAAGTACCATTAGAGGACACCTTCATTGAGGAGACTGGCAAACGCATGAGCTTTGACCTCGGCCCAGTCTGTGAGGGTGTTTGCGTCGGCGACAGCATCGCGATAAACGGCTGCTGCCTAACGGTAGTTGCAAGGGATGGCACGAAGTGTTGGTTTGAATTGGGCGCCGAAACGCTTTCGCGAACAAGCCTTGGTAGACTTGAAGTTTCTGACGCCGCCAATTGCGAACGTTCGCTGAAAGTAGGAGATCGACTAGGCGGCCACTATGTGACTGGGCATATTGATGGCCTCGGCATCCTCGAATGTCGCCGCGACGAAGGGGAATGGTCCTACTTCCATTTCAAGGCGCAGTTGAGCTTGCTTCGCCAAATGGCCTCCAAAGGATCCATCACGGTGGATGGAGTTAGCCTAACATTGGTCGAAGCAAACGATGAGTTCTTTAGTGTTGCCCTAATTCCTCACACGCTGGCCAATACAACCCTCGGTCGTTTGAAAGTCGGCGACCAGGTGAATTTAGAGACCGACATACTTGCCAAATATGTTGAAAGAGCCATCATCAGTCTTCAAGGTCGGCCTTTCAACTAAGACCATTCATGGCGTTGAGTAGTTGACGTATCTCGTCTTCAGAATGCTCTACCGAAAGACTGATGCGCAGCAAGCTTCTATTTTCGGGGACGGTCGGCGGTCGAATGGCAGGAATGAAAACTCCTTCGCCAAGCAACCATTCACCCAATTGCGCGACTTTTACAGTGTCGTTGATGTAAACAGGAATGATCGGGCTTTCGCCGATTCCAACGTCAAAGCCCAGGGCTAACAGACTACATCTAAGTTCACTTGCTTTTTTTGCAAGTTCAATACGCTCGGACTGCATGTTGTGCGCTATCGAAATTGCTTTGCGGGCGGCGGCTACGTTTGGAATCGTCGAAGCAGTGCTGTAAATCCACGACCTAGCGTGGTTGGTCAGCCAATCGATCAACACATTCGGTCCAGCAACAAATCCGCCAACGCAGCCCAAAGCCTTGCTCAATGTTCCTATGCAAATCATTCGGTCGCGAGGAACACCGAAATGCTCCAGCAGACCACGTCCGCACTTTCCAAACACACCGGTGGCATGTGCTTCGTCCAGGAAACACTGCATATCGAATTCAGAACACAGTGCATGAATTTCCTGCAGCGGCGCGAAATCGCCGTCCATGCTAAATACCGAATCGGTCGCAACGAAAGCAAATTTTCCCAACTGTCTGTTTTGCTGGACTAGGACGCGTAACGCCGCCATGTCGCAATGTGGATAAACAATCACATGCGCTCTGCTCAATCGGCATCCATCGATTAGGCTCGCATGGTTCAGACTATCGCTGAAAATGATATCCCCTTTGGACGCAAGAGCTGCTACTGTCCCAACGTTCGCTGAGTAGCCAGACGAGAACACAATCGCACTTTCGGTTTCCTCGAAACCCGCGATGGATAGCGCCAATTTTGCGTGCTCATCGGATTGCCCTGTAACCAATGGGCTCGCGCCGCTGCCAAATTTCCGAACCGACTGGGTTGCCTCGAATGCGGCATTCTGCACCTCGGAATTCCAAGCAAGTCCTAGATAGTCGTTGGCGCCAAAATTGATTGCCACACGTCCGTTTCTCGAAATCGTGGTTGGACTGAGTGGCTGAGATTCGATGAGCCTTCGGCTTAGGCCAAGATCGTTTCGAACCTTTAAAGAGTGCTCTAAATGTGACCAGAAGGCTGGATGTGTCGATTTATCCGACAAAATATGTCGTTCCTGATCGGTAGATTGAGGAATCGGGTTTGATTTGGCAGGTTGTATCATCAATAATTGCTGAGTTCCTTCCACGAGAGGCTGTACCGGTATTGGAGCGTAAGAATCTAGTCATGCAAATGCTAGAACCAAACCTATTGATCACCGACGATGATCGTGACTTCCGATTGTCCCTGGGCGAAGCTCTTTCTCGACGTGGGTACCGAATCGTCCTAGCCGCCGATGGACTGGAGGCGTTGGAAGTGATCCGCAGCCAGCATATCCATCTTGCATTGTTGGATGTTCATATGCCTCGGCTGGATGGACTTGGGATGCTGCAGTCGTTGCGAGATACTTGTTCGACTTTGCCTTGCATACTTATGTCAGCAAAGATGGATGAGTCGATTGTCACTCGAGCAAGACAATTGAGAACCAACCAAGTCTTATCGAAACCGTTCAGTCTAAATCTCTTGGCCGACACGATTCGAGCGCTCCTCGATCAATCCTACGGCTCAAAGTAGGTCGCACGTGCCGAGTGCGATCTTGCTCCCACGCGACCTTCATGTTTAACCGATCGAGGCCATCAAGTCTTGAGCGCGGAAGTGAGGGAAGAAGTGAGGGAAGAAGTGAGGGAAACGGTTGCAAATGGACTGGCGCGCCCGCCGCTGCGCGGGTTAAACATCAGAGCTGTGTGAAACATCAGAGTAGTCGCACCCGGCAGTTGCGACCTACTTTCTTTGTCGTCCCTTGCCGGAAGTGTAACGCAATTGCTGAGCTGCAATTTGTTCGGCCGATATGTTTGGAATGCCACAAAAATCAAACACCGCATTGGCAAGCAGCTCTTGAAACACAGGTTCCGCCAAATCCCCCTTATGTCCGAGAGAAGTATAGAACGAAGCGCCGCCATCGGCTCGCACAAACGACCAAGCGATCGGTTCCTCAGGTTGCCCCTCTATCTTTCCGTTCAGGATAACTCGCGTACCTGGCTTCAACGGTGAAACTTTGTAGAGCGAACCTTTGCTCGAAAAGTGAGGAATCGCATTGCCCTCGCGCATCACCAATGGAAAAAGATCCCTTCCATAGTGATTGGTGTAGTTGCCACCGAACGCATACGCGTCAAACTCCGGCCATTGAACGAAACCGTCGAGTTGCTTGCCATCTCGCAATGAGAATGCATGGCTCGCCGTTCGAATGCCGATTAGCGGGCGACCTGCTTTGACAAACGCTTGGATTCTCTCCATGTCTCTCGCCCCGAGCGGGCGCCGACGTACGCTAACCAATAGTGCGTCCGCATTATCGATTGCATCTAGCCCAGGAATCGTTTCTCGATTCTTGGAGTCACCATGAATAACACTCACTTTCAAATGTGTTTGCAGATGAATCGCCGCAAACTGCGGAAGAGTGTTTGCGGTCTCGTACTCGTCCTCGGCCATGAGCATGGCCAAGTGGGGTCGGCGATCTTTCGAAAACCGAAACGGAACTTGATGCGATGGAACCCTCGAGTTCAGCGAAAGAAACAGGTTGTCGCTCGTAATCGTTGGACAAACATGCCTCTCCACGTGATCGATAACCAGGTCCGTGCCGGAGAAATGGTTGACGTAAGGCCAACTTAGTGGGTTGTACATCGTGTCGGTCAAGTCGCGAATCAGGCACACGTTTTTCCCGTGGCTAGCAAGTTGCCGCAAACCGAACGGCCTCCCTAGGACACACATATTGGTGTGGACTCCACACAACAACACTTGCTTGATCCCTTTGGCCTCGAGAATGTTCCAAATCTCATTGCCGGAATCGCTCACAAAATCTCGCTCCGAGTCAATCTGAATGACTGGGATCTGTTGCTTCCACGGAGCTTTTGGATTGCGGCCCTCGTTGATCAGGGTTTTTTCCCATTGTTCGTGCTCAACTAGATCGTCGTCTTCCCCTCCGTCAGACTGATCGATCGGGTACGGGAAAGCTTCTTCGCTTGGGATCCGATCGCACCATGTTGAAATATCCTTTGGCAGGTTTGCAGCGGTGGGAACCGACTTAGCGCGTGTTCGAGCGGGGTGCGAAGCATAAAATGCCATGCAATCGCTGGGGGCATGGATGATGGTCGCTCCATTGGTACGCATGATTGCCGCCAACGCATCAAGCCTAGGCGCAATCTCTTGGACGCGGCGAACCGCGTTGACACAATGGTGCGAATCCCAAACGTCGCACAAAATCAGCGCCGTCTCCGTCGGCTGACACAAAACAGCCACTGGGACTCTATTAAACTGAGCTGGGAAATCGGTAACCGGAATTTGTCTTGTGGCTTGCATTTCCAAATCGCTACCGATTGAGGGTATTGCGATCGAGATCGCCAAAGGCAAACAAAGGATGAAATAATGACTACGAAACTCACGTCGATGGTCCAAAGCTATTTCCTTTTACGAGGTTAGGAAGGGTGCAGATCCGTGTCATTGATTGTAAACGAAAGTGTAGTCCGACTGGCCACCAACTCCGCCCTGCAACTGTTTTTGTCAACGGGTCGTTTTGACAGGCAGAGTTAGAACTAAAAAAAGTTACTGTCGTAAACTTCATGCATCAAACGACTTAGGAAAAACTTTAAACGGATGGCACGGCGGTTGCTCTCGCACTGGGAAACCTATCGACGACTGCCAAAACTGGCTCGCTTCGTTTTCAGGTGCGATTTGATTTTCAGATCCATGGGTGCAGGGAGCCTGCACTTTGTAATAAACAGATTAATGTTCGTTGGTTGTTACCGACTCACCGCAAGGAGTTCACCGTGGCAAAACAAATGGTTTTTGATGACGAAGCGCGACAGCCGCTTTTGGCTGGCGTTTCCAAGCTCGCCCGAGCAGTTCGCAGCACGCTAGGCCCGCGAGGACGAAACGCAGTTCTCGACAAAGGCTGGGGCTCTCCGAAGATCACCAAGGACGGTGTCACGGTCGCAGAAGAGATCGAGCTCGACGATCCGTATGAAAACTTGGGCGCTCAACTTGTTAAGGAAGCGGCCAGCAAGACAAATGATGTTGCTGGGGATGGAACAACTACCGCGACCGTTCTGGCGGAAGCGATTTTCCGAGAAGGGCTCAAGATGATCGCTGCCGGAGCGGATCCGATGGCTCTTTCGCGAGGAATTGCCAAGGCAGTTGAATGCGTAAAGGCTGAGATCGACAAGGTTGCGATTCCTATTGACGCAAAAAATAAAAAAGAAATCAAGCAAGTTGCGACGATCGCTGGCAACAATGATCCTGCGATTGGCGACGTTCTCGCCGAAGCCTTCTTGAAGGTTGGTAAGGACGGCGTGATTTCGGTTGAAGAGGGTCGAGGCAACGAGACAACAGTCGAAGTTGTCGAAGGTATGCAATTCGACCGCGGATTCCTGTCGCCGCATTTTGTTACCAATCAAGACGACGTTTCCGTCGAGCTCGAAGATTGTTACATCTTGATCCATGAAGAAAAGATCAGCAACAACAAAAAGTTGATCCCTCTGCTCGAAGCTATCAGCAAGGCCAAGAAGCCTTTGCTCATTATCGCTGAAGACATTGATGGCGATGCGCTGGCGACCTTGGTCATCAACAAGATGCGAGGCATTCTCAATGTTGCGGCTGTAAAAGCTCCGGGCTACGGCGATCGACGCAAGGCCATCCTCGGCGACATCGCATCGTTGACCAATGCCAAAGCAATTTTCAAGGATCTCGGTATCGATCTTGAATCGGTCAAACTGAGTGACCTTGGGCGAGCCAAGAAGATTCATATCACGAGTGAAAACACCGTGGTCATTGGTGGCGCAGGCAAGAAGGACATCATCGAAGCCCGCGTGGTTCAGCTGCGTCGTGAAATCGACAACACCGATAGCGACTACGACCGTGAAAAACTCCAAGAGCGACTTGCGAAATTGGCCGGTGGTGTTGCGCAAATCAATGTTGGTGCCGCAACTGAAACTGAAATGAAAGAACGCAAAGCTTTGATCGACGACGCCAAGGCCGCGACTCAAGCCGCACTGGCAGAAGGAATTGTGCCTGGCGGTGGCGTCGCTTTGATCCGTTGCGAAGCGGCTCTCAATAAGCTCAAACTCGAAGGCGACGAAAAGCTTGGTGCCAAGATTATTTCGAATGTGCTTGATTATCCTCTCCGAGCCATTGCAAACAACGCTGGCGTGGATGGCGCTGTGGTTGTCAATCGAGTTCGTCAACAAAAGGAACGAACCGAGGGCTACGATGCCAACACAGACAAGTATGTCGATATGATCAAAGCTGGTATCATCGATCCCGCCAAGGTGGTGAAGACAGCTTTGGGGAACGCGGCATCGGTTGCTTCGCTGTTGCTGACTACGGAGTCCTTGATCACGGAGATTCCAAAGGAAGAAGAGGAAGCAGCCGGCGGTCACCACGACCATGATCAAGGCATGGGAGGCATGGGCGGCATGGGAGGCATGGGCGGCATGGGCGGCGGTATGGGCGGAATGATGTAATTCATTTACGACCACAGCAGTTCTTCAACTCAATATCAAATTAACAAATCAAACCAAACAACTTTTAGTACAAGGAAATTTCCAAATGGCAAAAATAAACATTCGTCCTCTTGATGACCGTGTCGTTGTGCAGCCACTCGAAGCAGAAGAGACCACTGCCGGTGGAATCGTTTTGCCGGACTCGGCCAAAGAAAAGCCACAACGCGGCAAGGTGGTTGCAGTTGGTCCAGGCAAACTGCTTGATAGCGGCGTTCGCGGAGCTTTGAGTGTGACCGTTGGCGATGAAGTTATCTTCGGCAAGTACGGCGGAAGCGAAGTAGAAATCGACGGCGTTGAGTACAAGATTCTTCGCGAGAGCGATGTCCTCGCTAAGCTTGCTTAATTCACCGAATATTATTTCCAATCCATCGCTTCACGGAAGCGATGGTATTCCAACCGATCCATCCAAAAATCCATAAGGACTGCTAAGCGTGGCGAAGCAACTACTATTTGACGACCAAGCCCGAGCGAGAATGCTCCAAGGCGTAGAAAAATTAGCGAATGCGGTAGCCGTGACCATGGGTCCGACTGGTCGCAACGTGATCATCGACAAGAGCTTTGGCGGACCAACCGTTACTAAAGACGGCGTTACCGTTGCAAAGGAAATCGAACTCGAAGACCGTTTCGAAAACATGGGCGCAAAGCTCGTGGTCGAAGTCGCGCAAAAGACTAGCGATTTGGCTGGTGACGGCACTACCACTGCGACCGTCCTCGCTCGAGCGATCTTCAAAGAAGGCTTGCGAAACGTTGCAGCTGGTAGCAACCCGTCGGCGATTCGTCGAGGCATCGACAAAGCTGTTGAAGCCACCGTTGCGAAGCTGCAAGAGATGGCTAAGCCTGTCAGCAACCGACAAGAAGTTGCGGCCGTCGGATCGATCTCGGCAAACAACGACATGTCGATCGGTACACTGCTGGCAGAAGCGCTTGAACGAGTTGGCAAGGACGGCGTGATCACGGTAGAAGAAGGCAAGACAGCCGAAACAACCGTTGAATACGTGGACGGGATGCAATTCGACAAAGGCTTTGTTTCTCCGTATTTTATCAATACGCCTGCGACGATGAGCTGCACGTACGAAAACGCACTCGTCCTTTTGTACGACAAGAAGATCAGCAACATTCGCGATTTGGTGCCGCTCCTAGAAAAGATCAGCGCTGCCAGCCAGCCTTTCTTGATCATCTGCGAAGACGTCGATGCAGAAGCGTTGACGCTTTTGGTGGTGAACAAACTGCGTGGCACGCTAAACGTCTGTGCCGTTAAGGCTCCCGGCTTCGGCGATCGTCGCAAGGCAATGCTCGGAGACATTGCGGTTCTTACTGGAGGAACTTTCATTAGCGAAGACCTCGGCATTCAACTTGAAAAGGTCTCGTTGGAACAACTGGGACGTGTTAAGAAAGTTGTCGTGGACAAGAACAACACAACCCTTGTCGAAGGCAGCGGAGATCGTAAGGCGATCGCACAACGAATCGCCCAAATCCGCGCTCAAATCGAACAAACGGACAGCGAGTACGACAAGGAAAAATTCCAAGAACGACTCGCAAAGCTTGCCGGTGGCGTTGCTGTCATCAGCGTGGGTGCTGAAACGGAAGTGGACATGAAGCAAAAGAAGGCACGCGTTGAGGATGCATTGCATGCGACCCGCGCCGCTGTGGAAGAAGGAATTCTTCCGGGTGGTGGTGTTGCTTTGCTCCGATGCCGTGACACGGTCATGGCCGTCGCGAAAAGTCTGAGCGGCGACGAAAAGACCGGTGCCGAAATCATTTTGCGAGCATTGGAATCGCCGCTTCGTCAAATCGCAGACAATGCAGGAATCGACGGTAGTGTCGTCGCCGACGAAGTTGCTCAGAAGCCACTTAATATGGGCTACGACGCAAACAAGGGTGTCTATGTTGACATGTTGAAGTCCGGTATTATCGATCCAGTGAAGGTTGTTCGAACGGCATTGGCGAATGCAGCTAGCATTGCAGGTTTGCTACTTACCACCGATTCTCTAGTGACGACCTACGACAAAGACGATAAGAAGAAACGAAAGGTCGAAGGCTCTATCAACTAATGGTTGGTAGGCCCGTTTTTTCGATCGCTTGAAAGTTCAGGGGTCACTTGCGATAGTGTTCAACACTCCGCGAGTGCCCCTTTTTTTCTGACAAAGACCGATTCCAGAGCCCTAGTTGCTCCGCCCCCAATCACGAGCTTGAACGTGGCCACCAAACGATGTTACTACGAAGTTCTCAGCGTTCAGCAATCTGCTCCGCAGGATGAAATCGCAAAAGCCTATCGTAAGCTCGCTCTCAAGTTTCACCCAGATTCCAATCAAGGCGATACCGAGGCTATCCATAAATTCAAGGAAGCGGCCGAAGCGTACGAAGTCCTGAGCGACCAACAAAAGCGTAGCCGTTACGATCAGCATGGACACGCAGGCGTCGAAGCTGGCGGCGGAAGCGGGTTCCGTGACGTCGGCGACATTTTCGAAGCCTTTGGGGACGTCTTTGGCGGCACCATCTTTGAAGACTTTTTTGGTGGCGGCGGAGGGGGCAGATCTCGTGGTCGTGTTCGTCGCGGCGCGGATTTGCGTTGCGATGTTACCTTGGATCTCGAGGAAGCCGCGAGAGGAGTAGCGAAGACGGTTTCGCTAACGCGCCATGCAGCCTGCGAAACATGCTCAGGCTCCGGTGCAGCCGTTGGTTCACAACCAGAAACCTGCCGTAAATGCCAAGGGCGTGGGCAGGTCGTGCAGGCCTCCGGAATACTGCGAGTCCAAACAACGTGTCCCATCTGTCGAGGTAGCGGGAAAACAATCAGCAAACCATGCAAGACATGCGACGGACAAGGCTTAAAGCCTCATGAAGTCAAGTTGGAAGTAAAGATCCCAGCCGGTGTAGACGACGGCATGCGAGTTCGATTGCCAGGTGAGGGGCAACCAAGCCCCGATGGTGGTCCCCGCGGAGACGCTTACTGTTTCATTCACCTTAAACAGCATTCCATCTTCCATCGGGACGGCCATAACCTTGTGTTTCAGTTGCCAATTGCTTTCAGCCAAGCGGCTCTAGGTACAACCGTAGCCGTGCCAACACTAGATGGCCGTAAGTCGCTTGACATTGCGGCTGGCACGCAAAGCGGAACCGTGTTCCGACTGCGTGGGTTAGGGATGCCCGATCCGCATACCGGCGCACGAGGTGACATGCTCGTTGAAACGATTATCGAAGTACCCAAGAAACTCACCAAGCGTCAACAGGAATTGCTTCGGGAACTTGCTGAACTTGATGAGAAAGAGATTTCACCCGAGCGGAAGGGATTCATGGATCGTATTGTTGCCTACTTTCAAGGCGACGCTTCAGAAGCCGTTCCGTCAAAGTCAAAGAACTAACCATCGAATAGATATCGCGATTGCAGATGTTTGATCGGCCATCGCAACACCCTTTACAACCATGATGCATGATGTCGAAAGAACGAACCAACGAAGTCAAGCCAGACTCAAACGCTGAGAGCTCCGCCAACGATTCCATTTTCGAGGCGATGGATAACGAATCGGTTGGCACCGAATCGCCCGAGCAAATTGTGGACTTGCTTGAGCAGCAAGTTGCCGAATTCCGTGATCGCGAATTGAAAGCACAGGCCGAGCTAGAAAACTTCAGAAAGCGATTGCTTCGCGATACGGAACAACAGCTCAAGTATGCGGTCGTGCCATTCGTCAGGGACTTGCTTGAAGTGGTCGACAACCTAAATCGTGCGACGGAAGCCGCGACTGCTAGTGGCAGCACCGACAGCTTGGTCTCCGGAGTCAAGTTGGTGCAGAACCAATTGAATGCGGTATTGGGAAAGCACGATTGCAGACCGATCGTTTCGATAGGCCAAACATTTAACCCCTATCATCATCAAGCGATTTCACAGCAGCCTAGCACGGAGTTTGCAGCTGGGATTGTCATGTACGAAACTTCCGTCGGCTATATACTGCATGACCGTGTCGTTCGACCGAGCATGGTGATAGTCTCAACTGGTCCAACAACTTAAGCAAGAGAGCAGAGATATCGCGATGCCTACCTATGACTACGAATGCGACGCTTGCGATCACAAGTTTGAGTTGTTCCAATCGATTATGGCGGACCCAGAAAAGAAGTGTCCTAAGTGCAAGAAAATGAAACTCCGACGGCTGATAGGAACAGGCGCGGCGGTCGTCTTCAAGGGGTCGGGATTCTACCAAACGGACTACCGCAGCGAGTCCTATAAAAAATCGGCCGCGTCGGATTCGAAGAACGCGTCGGATTCGAAATCGGATTCCAAGTCGGAAAGCAAGTCCGACAGCAAGTCCGAGTCGACTTCCTCAGAGGCTAAGTCAACTGACTCGAAGTCATCTGATTCTAAGTCAACGGAGTCAAAGTCAGAAAGCAAATCGGAGGGCAAATCTTCTCCATCCGATTCGAAGGACACATCGTCTTCGAAAGCCGAGCCAAAAGCCAGCCCCGAACCAAGGAGCAAAGGAAAGCGAAAAGAGTAATTGCGGTAGGTCGAGGCTCCCATCCTGGGTCGAAGGTTTGCGAATACCACGGGCTTGACCTGTGGATCTTTCTGTTTCCAGGTTATAAAACCAAGCGCGGGCGTATCCGTGCAATTTAGGCATCGCAGCAATTCCAAAGTGAAGGCCGATTTTCATGATTCAGGTTTCATCCTTGCCATTGAATATTTTTTCCTTCGCCACGAGAAACCATTTCGGATGGGTCGCCATGTTGCTGATGTTGGGCCAGTACCAATCACTTGCCAACGAGTCCACGTCGAAGCTGCGCCCCAACATCGTCTACTTGCTCTGCGATGATCTGGGGATCGGCGACCTA
Organism: Pirellula sp.; assembly: GCA_031361585.1. Classification (GTDB taxonomy): domain Bacteria; phylum Planctomycetota; class Planctomycetia; order Pirellulales; family Pirellulaceae; genus JBKCUI01. Next base: position 37,687 of record JANLRK010000333.1, read on the forward strand.
AAAGCATTTAACTCAGAAAGCAAGATCCCAACGCCGGCGATGGATAGACTGGCGAATCAAGGCCTGCGTTTTACGGATGCACACTCGGGATCGGCCGTATGCACTCCCACACGATATGGCATCCTATGTGGACGATATGCTTGGAGAACCAAATTGCAGAGTGGTGTGCTCGGTGGACTTAGTCCATGTTTGATCGCTCCCGATCAATCGACTGTTCCCAAGTTCCTGAAACAAAATGGCTACCATTCAGCCTGCATCGGAAAATGGCACCTGGGACTCGATTGGCAAAAGCAACCAGGCAAAAGTGTTTCCGACCTCGCCATCGAAACGGCCGAGCAAACGCGAAGCGTCGATTACAGTCAGCCATTTGGAGCCGGTCCCGTTCAAGCTGGCTTCGATGAATATTTTGGTATAAGTGCATCGCTCGACATGGTCCCCTACGTTTATCTAAAGGACCATTCCGTCACCGAAACGCCATCCATCGAAAAATCGTTTGGTATGCGATCGGCCACAGACAAGCGTCAGACACGGCTCGGTCCCGGTTCACCAGAATTCTCTGCAGAAGATGTGCTACCACGACTGACACGCGAATCGATCTCCTACCTCGAACGCCGTTCCGTTGATCATCAACCTTTCTTTCTTTATGTTCCGTTTGCATCCCCGCATACACCGATTGCCCCAAGCAAAGACTGGGCGGGAAAAAGTAGTCTGAATCCCTACGCCGATTTTGTGATGCAACAAGATGATTGCATTGGCCAAATCCTCAAGGCTCTCGATCAATTCAAGCTGGCTCAAGATACCATCGTCTTCGTTACCAGCGACAACGGTTGTTCGCCCGAAGCCGATCTTCCAAGACTGCGTGATTTGGGACACGAACCCTGTCGCCCCTTCCGCGGACATAAAGCCGACATCTACGAAGGAGGCCATCGCGTGCCAATGATTGTTCGATGGCCCGGCGTCATCGCACCCAACTCAACGTCGTCTCAGACCGTTTGCCTAACGGACTTGTTCGCGACCGTTGCGGATGCAATCGGAGCCCCTCTGCCTGCCGACTTCGGGCCTGACAGTTTCAGTTGGATGTCTGTATTTAGGAACTCTGATGCTCAGCAAATCCGGCCTTCGACGATCCATCATTCTATCAACGGTTCGTTCGCGATCCGAAAGGGACGTTACAAGCTTTGCTTTTGTCCTGACTCTGGAGGCTGGAGCGATCCGAAACCCAATGCAAAACCCAATTTGGATGCGGGACTTCAGCTATTTGATCTGGAACAGGACGTTCAAGAAACAAAGAACCTGGTAAGCGATCTTCCCCTCGTCGTTGATGAGCTTGTTAAAGAGATGGAACATTGCATCGAACAGGGCAGGAGCACGCTAGGCAGCAAGCTGTCCAATGACGTGCCTGTCGAGCTCTGGAAACACGTGAGACGACGCACTACCGCATTGTCTGAAATGCATTTGCTAGAACCTGCTTGGAACTCCAGCGTTGTGTACCGAGAAAGCAGCGTCATACTACAACTCGACACGACTGGGCCGATCGTTGCAAGGCTTGCATTTCCCGCCAGCGAAATCATTTCGATTGAAAACGCGGGACGTGATAGGACGTATGCAATGGGCAAAGACTTTGGGTTGAGCGATGATCGGCGCAGTCTCATTTGGCTCGGAGAAACGACAGCAAAAACGATCACTTTGGAGCAAATGTTTCCTCCCAAGGATTCGCCCAACAGCTATCGCCATCGGGTTGGAAATTCGGATCAAAACCTATTCTACGCGCCCGGTCGGTGGTTTCACGATCACGATTTCGAAGTCACATATCGACGCGCTGGTTTCAAGGACTCCCAGGAGAGCGACGGCAAAATCGTAAAGTCATCCCTTCCAAAAACGTTGCAAAAAATCCGATCTACAAAGGCCCTAAAAATTGGAGTCAGTGGCGATAGTATCTCAACTGGTTTAGACGCTTCAGGTACAACCCATACGCCACCGAACCAACCAGGATATCCAGACTTGGTGGCAGCTCAGCTTAGGGAAACCCATGCATGTGACGTATCGCTGATCAATCGCGCGGTGAGTGGCTGGAGCATTGCAAACGGCGTTCAGGATTTGGACGCGTTACTGGAGTCTGCTCCGGACTTGCTGATTGTTGCGTATGGCATGAATGACGTAGGGCGACGCGATCCCGTTTGGTTTGGCCAGCAAGCCAGGTTGATCTACGAACGCGCCAGGGCGAAGCTACCTGACGTTGAAATCGTTTGGGTAGCCCCAATGCTAGGGAACAAGGAGTGGATACACACGCCCAGAGAGATGTTTTCTAAGTACCGAGATGAACTTGCGAAATTGACGGGGCCAGATGCCGTCCTAGCGGATTTAACTTCAGTTTGGGAGTTGTTGCTAGAAAACAAACATGACCTTGATCTGACGGGTAATGGGTTGAACCACCCGAATGATTTTGGCCATAGGTTGTACGCTCAAGCCATCCTGCAATGGCTTTCGATGAGTCGTATTGCGGACTAGGTCTCTTTTTAATTTTCGACGAATTAACGCTTGCGTCTAAAAAAAAGTCCGCCCGCCACAAGACCGAGCATTACAAAGGAACTTGGTTCTGGGACAGCTACCAAAGTCTGCGACAAATTGACTAATCCGTAACTTGGCCCCTGCCCCGTAATCCAATTAAAGTTCGCGGAAACTGTCCCTGTGCCTGTCAGCTGACTTGAAGACTGCGCGGGATAACCTTGTTCCTGCCGAACACCGATGTCAGTCGATGTTAGGCCTGCGGCTACACCGGAGGTCGCCATAAAAAATCCTTCATAAGACTTGAACTCGGCCACTGTTCCTCCAACAGAAATCGCCCAGCCGTCTGGAATGTCCGGGCCTCCGGACGGACCACCTGTCTGAATAGTAAATCCGGTAAGGGAATACAAAGTATAATTGTTGACGGTTGCTCCTACCGTAAAGGTGTTCAGCGCGTGCGACGCATAGACTGTACCAGTGCTTCCGTCGTATAGTGACAAAATCACCGTGCTGAGGTTGACACCAGCCGACGATGGCGAACGAACAATTTCAATATTGGGGGAGGACTCGTAGTTTAGCTCGTTGACCCAAAAGTCAGCCATTGAGCCTCTACAAACAACCAATGGAAGCAGAAAACCAATCGCTAGTAAAACTTTCTTTACCATTGCAAACCTCGACAAACCTAGGAAAGGAAATGAGACCGAATCATCAACAGTAAAGTTACAGGCGTCCCATTTGTAAAGGGAATGGTTAGATTTTAGCCAATTTACGATCCCAGTCCTATTCCACCGAAATGGGCGCCAGTTCGTGAATTGCCGAACCAATCCGCTCACCTGAGTTCAAGAAATTGGAATAGAATTAGGAGGTTTCCGAACTACACATTTTTGCCGCCTAGAGGCCGACAGTATGTTGATTACTCGCATTTTCGCCATCTGGTTCGTTTTTAACCATCCTGCAATTTTTGGCGGAACCGAGGGACTATGCCAGGACGCAGAACTAAATTGGCGTGCAGGTGTCTCCAAAATAGAAATCACTCCGAGCGAACCTTTGCGACTATCCGGGTACGCCGTTCGAAAGGATGTCTACTCAGGAATTGCCGATCCGCTCTATATTCGAGCTCTGGTTCTGTGGTCAAACCAGGACGCTCCGATGGCGATAGTATCAATCGATGCCACTGGGTTACCAGGGAGCATGACCAATCGTATCGCTAAGGTCGTGCAAGAGCGATGGGGTATTGGGCGTGCCCGGTTTGTCTTGGCGGCGACGCATTCTCACACTGCCCCTCAACTTGACGACTACGTTACCAATCTATTTGCCTCGCCGATGGCAGAGGATCAGCAGGCAGCAACGCATCGATACACCGAGCTTGTCGAGCTCGCGATTGTGGATACGATTGCGAAGGCTATGGATTCACCTCAAAGGGTTCGACTGCGTTTTGGCGTGGGCAACGCGACAATCTCGGCCAATCGTCGTGTACTAGAGAACGGCCATTGGAAGGGTTTTGGAAAGCAGGCAGACGGCATCGTTGATCACCGTTTGGGCGTATTGGCAATCGAGGATTTGAACGGCAAGCCGAAGGCTGTCGTTTATAACTACGCATGCCATGCGACAACGATTCCGCCGACCGAAAACCGTGTGAGCGGTGATTGGCCTGGGCTATCTGCTTCAATGCTCGATGAATCGTTGGGGGCAATAGCATTGCCGATCATCGGTTGCGGAGCCGATATGGGGCCCGCTCCAACCGGCTCGTATGAAAATGCGATATCGCACGGTAGAGCTATTGCGGAGGGAGTTGCCAATACGCTCAAGGCACCGATGCAATCACTTGACTCAGCACCCCAAACCGAGTTTGGCTACGCTGGTCTTCCGTCAGAACATCCATCGAAGGAACAATTGAACGAATGGCTTACCTCGACCTCCCCGCAAAAACAACACTATGCGCAGGAGCAACTGGCGATTTGGAAACGCCGCGGTGTACTGCCTGAGACGTATCCTGCGCCGGTACACGCATGGACATTTAAGGATCAATTGACCTGGGTGTTTCTCGGCGGAGAAGTGGTTCTCGATTATCAAATGCGTTTAGAAAAAGAAATCCCGACGAAGAATGTTTGGGTATCGTCCTATTGCGATGACGTTTTTGGATATGTGTCAAGTGAACGCATGCGAGCCGAGGGCGGATACGAAGTCGACGATTCCATGATCTATTACAATCTCCCTGGTCGTTGGCAGACAGGGACCGAAGATCTACTTGTCAGGCGTGTCCAAGAGATACGTCAAGGAAGCGATCGGGAGCGAATGCCGATGTCGCCTGAAGAAGCGCTAAAGCACCTTGCATTGCCTGATGGCTTTGTTATTGAACAGATCGCATCGGAACCATTGGTGCAGGACCCAGTCAACTTTGCGTTTGATACCCGAGGTCGACTTTGGGTGGTGGAAATGCGGGATTACCCATTGGGCAGCGAGAACGGGGGATGCATCAAGATCCTAACCGATACAGATCGCGATGGACGCATGGACACAGCAACCCTGTTTCTGGATCACTTGAGTTATCCCAATAGCGTGTTTCCTTATCGAGATGGAGCTATCGTGGCTTGTGCACCCGAGGTTTTCTTTGCGGCAGATCGCGATGGTGATGGCCTTGCTGAATACCGGGAAACTTTGATCGCGGGTTTTCCTGCCGCCAATCCTCAGCACCGTGTCAATGGCTTTACCTTCGGACTCGATGGAAAGCTCTATTTTCCGGCCGGCGGGGACGCTCCAAATCTAAAATTACCCGGCACCGAGGATACAGTGCGAGCATCGGGTAGAGACTTAGCTCTGGATCTAGCCAACCGTCGGCTCGAAATCGTTTCTGGTCCGACGCAATATATTCGTGGACGAGACGATTGGAATCGTTGGTTTGGAAACGCCAACAATGAACCCATGTACCAGTACGTGATCGACGAACGCTATCAAGAACGATCAGGTCGCTCGGTGGATTCCCTGCGTCAGTTCTTGACTACTCCATCCGTCGGTCCCAAGGTGTTTCCATTGTCCTCGGCGGATGGACGATTCAATGATGTGTTTTCTGCAAATCGATTTACCTCCGCCTGTAGTTCCGTCATTTGCCGAACGCCAGGCTGTGGCCCAGAAATGGATGGTGCTGCGATGATTTGCGAACCCGTGCACAATCTAGTCCATCGCATCAAACTGCAGGTAAACGGTTCGGCGCTTCAAGGGGGACGATTCCCGCAAGACCTTCAAAGCGAGTGGGTTCGATCAAGCGACCCATGGTTCCGACCTGTGCGTGTCGATACTGGTCCAGATGGAGCGGTCTGGATTGCCGATATGTATCGCTTGGTCATCGAACATCCGGAATGGATCCCAGAAGCATGGCAAGCCAGAATCGACTTGCGAGGCGGTGCCGATAAAGGTCGCATCTACCGAGTTCGCCACCGCGATTTCCCAGTCCAACCTCTTCCAAATTTGGAAGTCTGCAACCCTACAGAAATCTTGGAGGCGCTTCAAAGCGAGATCGGCCCTCGACGAGATTTGGCGCAGCAATGGTTCATCGAAAACAAGCCTCTTGCTTTGCGAATCATGCTTGTGGCATCAATGAAAACGCACACGCAAGCGAAGATCCGCCTCCAAATGTTGGCGACCTTGGATTGTTGTGGCTGGCTAGACGATTCGCTACTCTCGGATTGCATACAACAGGATGAGTCCGCCAGAGTCATTCAGTATGCACTAGACATTGTTCGAGCGCGATGGGATGGCCCTCGAACGAATCGAAAAGCGGTCTATGCGTTGAATGCGGAAAAGTTAGATGATGAGTTGGCCTTGCATTTGATTTTATTACTAGGCATAGACGACTCTAACGAGGCAACGCTAGCCATAGTAAAAGCGGCAAGAAATCGAGAACAAAATCCTTGGCTCCAACGCGCAATCCAACTAGCGTTGCCGATCCACCAACGAGGGGTCATCGTTGATCTTGGCGATCGACTCATCCAACCAAATCGCATCACCTCGACCAATTCCGAAAATGCTAAAATCGCAATCACCAAGTTTATTAGCCAGTTGCTGAAAAAAAATAGCGAACCATTGATTGGTGTGGAGTTGATTTCCGAGTGGGTCCAGCGGGCTTCGCAAGATGCACGTCAGCCGTTCTCGTTATTGCCTTTGGTGGCGGCTTGGCTTGAAAATCAAGACGCCAAGAGTATTCAAGTGCCTGCCTCGATTCGCAATTGGATTGCGAGTGCCGAAACGATCGTTGCCGACAGTTCAATACCAATAGAGCAACGAGCTTCGGCGGTGCATCTATTGCGTTGGGGCGAGCCAGCGTCGGCACGCATTGAAAGCTGGATTCATTGTTTGTCTCCGACCCTACCACCAGCCATTCAAGAAGTCGCATTGGATCGCGTTTTGCAAGATTCGAATGATGAAGTTCTCGATCAAGTGCTTCAACGCTGGAAAGGGCTTGGTCCGTCGATGCGAATGCGAATTTCGAATAGTATGCTTCAGCAGCCGAAATGGATTTTGCGATTCTTGAATGCAATTGAGTCGGGCAGCATTCGCGCTTCCGATATCGATGCGTCTAGCGTTCAGTCGATGCTGAACACTTGGAACCGAGACGTACAAACGCGAGCTGTCAAGATTTTTGGAAATGCAGAAATCCGCGACCGATCAAAGGTCGTTGAAACCTATATTAAGGAAGTAACGGAAATCAGGTCCACGTCCGTCGGATCCGATCTCGAAGACGGCCGAAAGCTGTATCAGCAGCATTGTGCGGTATGCCATTTGTCCAAGGACGACGTGCCAGCATTAGGGCCAAATCTGTCTTCGTTAAGCGATCTATCCATTCGCAATTTGATGACGGGAATTCTCGATCCCAATCGCGCTGTCGATGGCAAGTACAAGCAATACATTGTTCGTACCGACGATGATGCGACGCTGGCCGGCGTTATTGTTCAGGAATCATCGTCTAGCATTACTTTGGCATCAGCGGACGGAAAACGCCATGTTTTGGATAGAGCCTCGATCGCCGAATTGAAGGATCAGGGGATTTCGCTTATGCCGGAAGGCTTTGAACGTCAATTGACTGCAAATGCAATGCGGCAGGTGATTGCGTACGTCCAGCAAAAACAAGATCCCTAATGAAGTAGCATGGCCCCCTGGGCCGTGCGAAGCATTTCTAAACGGTTGGGGCTTGCTCATACCATCTACAAGGTTTGCCTTTCTAACTTAGTACACCAAACCTTGGTTGAAGGGGAGGCAAGCTCCCCACAACCCAACACTTTCGTTGCCGAAAATGCGTAGGCTTGGTAAAATCTGGAGTCTGCAATTTTATTCGCTCGATTGCGAAGTACGAAAAACTACTATTTTTTGCACCTATCTCTCTTCGTTTCTTTTGGGTACCAGAATATGCGTTCGATACGTTGGAATCTATTGACCGGACATAATCTTAGCCCCAAGCGCCTTAGCCGCAGGAAAAGCAATTCCCAAGTGTCTTTGACCATTCGACGACTCCTCGCTGAGCAACTGGAACCTCGGAGGGTTTTTGACGCAACGACTGCTGCAAACGTACTGTCAACGTATTCGTCCGAGTTGGATTTAAATACGGCGTTTGAGTCGACATCGAGTGCATCGACTGGCTCAGCATCACTTTATGCAAACTCGCCCGATCATGTTTGGGGATTGCGACCACGAATTCCAGCGACACAAGGCCAGGTATCGTACATTCAGCCAAGCTCCTTTTCGGCCGTTGTCCTCGACCGAGAGTTGCTGTCGTCTATGCTAACGTCGGCGCCGTTGGAATATTCGTCTGACGCGAGTCGGTCTCCATTGGAGATTATGTTGCCCACTCCAGATCATGGTTTCGCAAGATTCGCTGTCGTGCTTTCGCCGATTATGGAACCAGACCTCGCTGCCCAATTCCCCGAGATCCAAACGTTCAGCGGACAAGGAATCGACGACCCCGCCGCCACGTTGCGATTCGATGTAACGCCAGCAGGTTTTCATGCACAAGTTCTATCGCCCTCGGGCGCCTATTACATCGACCCGTATTGGCATCTAGACGAGAGCGTTTACATAAGCTATTTCAAAAAAGACCTGACGTTGAGGGCTGGTAGAGAGTTTATCGAGGAAGATATTAACGAACACAATGCTGAACCGAAGCTAGGTATGTCGTCGCAAGGTGTCGATGTTGAATCGATCAGCAAACTGCCGATGCAGAAAGATACAGCCAGCACGGGTTCCAAACAGTTGGCCCCCGTTCTCTTACCTCGCTCAGGGACGCAATTGAGGACCTACAGACTTGCCAATGCAGCGACTGGGGAATACACCGCGTTTCATGGTGGCACGGTCGCACTAGGACAAGCCGCGATCGTAACAGCCATCAATCGAGTCGACGGTATCTACGAAAGTGAGTTGAGTATTCGAATGGTTCTGGTGGCGAACAATTCGGCGCTCGTCTATACCAACGCGGCGACGGATCCCTACACCAACTCGAATGCCTCGAGCCTGTTAGGCCAAAATCAAACGAATCTGGATTCTGTGATTGGCAATGCCAACTACGATTTTGGTCACGTATTTTCTACCGGTGGTGGTGGATTGGCTGGTTTGGGCGTGGTAGGAGTTACTGGCCAAAAAGCCCAGGGCGAGACAGGACTTGGCGCTCCCATCGGGGACGCGTTTTATGTCGATTACGTAGCGCATGAGATGGGGCACCAATTTGGTGGCGACCACTCTTTCAATGGAATCACCGGAAGCTGCGCGGGTGGCAATCGCAATGGCGGTACTGCATATGAACCAGGCAGCGGTTCCACCATCCAGGCCTATGCAGGTATATGCGGATCGGATGATTTGCAACCCAACAGCGATCCCTACTTTCATTCTGTTAGCTTCGATGAAATTGTTGGGTATACTACGACAGGCACTGGAAACTCGACCGCTTCCATCTCGTTGACCGGGAACAACGTGCCGCGAGTCAATGCTGGTGCGGACTTCGTCATTCCTGCCCGCACAGCATTTTCTCTCAACGCAGCTGGAACCGACGTGGACTCCGGCGACGTGCTTACCTACAACTGGGAAGAACGCGACTTGGGAGCAGCCCAGGCTGTTGGCGCAGCCGACAATGGGACCAGTCCCATATTTCGTTCCTTCAATCCAACCATCAGCCCAGAACGAATTCTTCCACGACTTCAGGATCTACTGAACAACACAACCTCGATTGGCGAAAAACTCCCCACAACGAATCGTACTCTCAAGTTCCGCGCCATCGTTCGTGACAATCGTAGCGGCGGTGGGGGTGTCAACACCGACGACATGCAGATTTCGGTCGTAAATACGGGTTCGGCATTTGCGGTGACAAGTCCAGATACGAATGTCAGCTTGAATGGGAATGCATCCGAAACAGTAACTTGGAACGTTGCCGGGACGACAGCCGCTCCCATCAACACAGCCAACGTTAATATTTGGCTTTCGACCAACGGCGGTATAAGTTTTCCAATTCTATTGGCCGCCAACACTCCCAACGATGGCAGTCAAGCCATTACTGTCCCCGACCTAACAACGACGACGGCCCGTATCAAAATCGAAGCTGCCAACAGCATTTATTTCGATGTGTCCAACTCGAATTTCTCCATTGTCGGCAGTTCAAACACAGCGCCTACCATTTCCAACGTCTTGAATCGACTGATCAACTCTAGCACGTCGACGGGCGTCATTCCTTTTGCAATTGGCGATTCGCAAACAGCCGCGACGGATTTGGTGGTTACAGCCATTTCCTCGAACCCTGCCTTGTTGCCAAATAGCGGAATAGTCTTGGGTGGTACTGGTGCAAACCGGACGATCTCGCTATCGCCTGCCCTTGGGCAAGCCGGCCAAGCCAAGATCTCCATCAGCGTTACGGATGCAGGTGGTTTGACGGCCCAGAGTACATTTTTGCTATACGTTGAAGGCGTAATTGCTTGCGTTGCCTACCAAGATTTTGATGGCGTCGCGCCTCCTGTGTTGCCTGCGGGTTGGACTAGCAGTGCCACTGGAGCATCTGCGACGAATTGGGTGACTTCTAACATCAACAGTTCTAGCGGTCCAAACAATGTCTTCGTTTCTAATCCGGCCAACGTGAGCGACAGTCGATTGACCTCCCCAATTATCGCAGTGACGCAGGCAAACAGCCAGTTCAAGTTTCGAAACAACTACAATTTAGAATCCTCGTTCGATGGCGGCGTATTAGAGATCGCCATCAATGGTGGCGCCTTTACTGACATCCTCTCTGCTGGCGGTGGCTTTAAGTCAGGGGGTTACAACGGGGTGATCAGTACTGGATTTTCAAGTCCCATTGCAGGTAGACAGGCGTGGACCGGAAATTCCGGTGGATACATCGATACGGTTGTTGAGTTTCCAGCCTTGGCCATTGGGCAAAATGTTCAATTGCAACTGCGGATGGGGAGCGATAGCTCAGAAGTGGCGGTTGGTTGGCGAGCCGATGCTACGCAGTTGTGCGGCATTCAGGTTCCAACATTCCTTGCGATTGCGGCAACCGACGCTAGTAAATTGGAAGGCAATTCAGGCAACACGCCGTTTACTTTTACTGTCTCGAGGACCGGCGACGTTACTGGCTCAACTAGCGTGTCGTATGCAGTAACCGGTAGCGGGAGCAATCCAGCCAATGCTATTGACTTTGGTGGTGTTTTCCCTAGCGGCACGCTCAATTTCGATCCTAACGTTTTGAACCAATTGATCACAGTCAATGTTAGCGGTGATACACTTTTAGAATCGAACGAAGGATTCGCCGTCACGCTCAGCAACCCTTCAGGCGGTGCAACTATAAACGCGGCTTCGGCTATAGGTACTATTCTAAATGATGATTCGAATCAACCACCCCTGATCAATGTGAGTCTTTCTCAAGTGTCAGGCAATGTATTGACCCCAATATTTAACAACGGGACATGGAGCGATCCCGAATCGAGAAACGTTACCTTGAGCGCTTCAGTTGGGGTGATTGTAAAGAATGCAAATGGAACGTGGGCTTGGTCGATCACCCCATCCGCGGTGATCAACAATCAAACGGTGACCGTTACAGCTTTGGATGAAGATGGCGGTTCGGCCTCTGTGACATTTTCTCTTAGCGCCATACCCGCGGTTTCGAATAAGCAAGTTTATTATAAAGGCTCCTCGTTCGCATCGAATGGGGACACCATCCCTGCGGCATTGGACCCGAATAAAGTCATAGCCAAGTCTGGGGCGACGGAACAGACTTTGAGCTATGCCAATCTCATCAATACGACACGAGGCATCAACGGCATTGTTCTCGATGTGGCTGGGCTCGCATCCTCAACTTTAACGGCGAGCGATTTCGTTCTGCGTGTTAGCCCAAATGGATTTTTTGACGAGGCAACTAATCCCCCGAGCAGTTGGGAAATTGCTCCGGTCCCAATTGGAATATTCGTGACTCCTGGAACCGATTCGATACCGGCTCGCGTGCGATTGGAATGGGCCGACAACGCGATCGAAAATCGTTGGTTGCAGATACGCGTCCTTGCCAATGCTAATACGGGTCTAACAACGAGCGAGGTTTACTATCTTGGCCACTTAAGGGGCGAGATAAACGGGCTAACCGTTGGCGGAGCCTATTTCGTGAACAATGCGGATTTGACGGCCGCTTTGCCGGTGGGTCAGGTAGCATTGGTCGGAGATACGCGGGACGTGGACAAAAATGGTTTCGTTCTGAACGCGGACTTCATCCTTATCCGACTTGGGATCATCAACTCCCTGCTGCTCCGGAACATCACAATCCCGCCAGCCGGATCGGCTGCAGAAGGCGAAGCTAGCAGCAATCGAATGAATAGGATGCCATCGATTTCCTCGACAAGTAAGTCCTTGAACGATGAAGTCCATCAACAAAGCCTCATAGACCAATTGTTCACTGAATTGGGGAAAGACCTAGATTCGAAGAAATGATCAGCGTCTGCGGGAGAGGAATCAGCTATTTTCCATCGAAAGCCACCGGATGAGTTCGAGAAACCCAAAAATTGCTTTCCAGCAATGCATTTGGTCAGTAAATTTACGGATGGATTTCGATTACAAACCGAACATTGCAAATTTGATTTGCGATTCGGAGATTTTTCAAGAAACAAACTGCGGACCCTCCCTGAGGTTGCCGCGTATCCCTCCGAGACAAAAATAAAACGTTTTGGAAGTTTGACGTTGGCTAAGTAATCATACTGGAACTGCACTAGGCTCTCACTCTCGGAAATATCCATGCATAAGCTTCCACGATCGCCCCGGTCCAATCTCCTTTTGACGCACCGGAAGACAAGGAATACGAAACGATTGCAGTTGCTTTGCGAGCTATTGGAGTCCCGCCAGCTTATGGCCGGCGACCTAGCGAATGAATTCAGACTAGACGTTTGCCCGGCCGTAGTCCGGGACCGTGGAAACTTGCCGGCAATTGTTGCCAATCCAGTGGTTGCTACGGAATTAGGCGTTTCTGCAGCTAAATACGCTTCGGTTGGAGATGCAACGCCCGCATCAACTTCGGTTAAGAGCGCACTCCGCCTAGAAAAACCAACTCACTTCTACGTCGCCGACGGACAGCAAGTCGGGATGGTTGTTCACCCAACGCGAGTAGCCGTACAATTCGACGGAAATAGCAAACCCGATGCGGACGCACTTTCCGAGCTTGGACTTAAGGTTGTTCGTTCTGTCAACAACAAATACTCGGTTTACGAATCTGCGGGGGCACTGGATAGCGCTGCGCTAACTGTTCTCTTGAAAGGTTCTGAAAAAGTAACCCATGTTGCGCCCGTGTTCGTAGTGCAAAGCTCCAATTCGGAAGCTGTCTTGCTCGACGAGATCATTGTGGCATTGAAGCCGGGTGTAAGGGCCTCGAGTTACTTCGGCGGCAACCCAAACTTTGGTGGTTACCGTCCATTGCAGGGAACATCAGACCAGTTTATTGCAACGGTATCAAACGGTATTGGCGAGGCAGCATTGGCGACGGCAAACTCGGTGATGGCTGATGCGGATGTGGCTTGGGTCTCTCCCAATTTTTATCAAGCCTGGCAAAAGTTCTTTACGCCCAATGACGCCAGGTTCACCAATCAGTGGCACTTTAACAATTCGGGCCAGGGTGGCGGACTAGTTGACGCGGACGTTGATTTGCCCGAAGCTTGGGATATCAATCAAGGTGGTTCGTCCGCAATAACGATTGGTGTGGTCGACGATGGCGTGTCGATCGATCACCCGGATCTCGATCCGTGGACGAATCCGGGTGAGATTGCTGGGGACTCGATCGACAATGATGGGAACGGATGGGTCGACGATATTCACGGATGGAACTTCGTTGCAAACAATGCATCGAGCCAGCATACCGACGACGGCGATGTGCATGGAACCTCCGTTGCGGGAGTCGCAGCTGCAAAAGGAAACAATAGTATTGGAGTTGCCGGTGCCGCTTATAAGTCACGCGTCTTGAGCGCGAAGATATTTGAGGGGGGAAACGTGGCTCCGGACGCAGACATTGCCACGGCACTTTATTACGCCAGTGGCCGAACTTCCAATGGATTGGGGACTTGGAATGCGGCCTCGATTGTCAACAACAGTTGGGGTGGTGGGGCCACAAACAATGCGATCATCGCGGCGCTTACCTGGGGCACAACATTGGGTCGCCAAGGTGCTGGAGCAGCATTCATTTTTGCTTCGGGAAACATTGGAATCAACGAACTTGGTTTTCCTTCGAAACTATCGCTCAATATTCCAGGGGTGGTGGCTGTCGGAGCGACCAATAATTTTGGCGAGCTGTCTGAATACAGCAATTTCGGAATTGCCCTAGACCTTGTGACACCGAGCGACGATTCTCGCGTCGGCCGTTTGGCAATTGATACGACTGATCGCGTTGGGACGCTTGGATACGATCCCGGCGACTATACGGGCACGGGCATCAATGGATTTGGAGGAACATCATCGTCAGCACCACTTGCAACCGGAATCGCTGCACTAGTGCTGGCGCAAGCCAGCGTCTTAAGTATTCCTCTCAATCCGCCTCAATTGAGAAGCCTACTCCGCAACAACACCGATTTGCTTGGCAACGGCTTTCAATACAGCACTACCAATGGCAAGAACCTCGGAACGGGATACGGAAGATTGAATGCGGCCAGCGCGGTTTGGGGCATTGGAAAGGCTGAGATCTCCGTAACCAGCGCCACGGCTGAGTTATTAAACGCTGCGAGCACCATCAACATTGGCACAACGATCGTCGGAGAAACACAGGACTTAACGTTGCGAGTCAGAAACCAGGGGACCAGTACGCTGGACTTATCTAGCCTAACTCTTGCTCCAGGTCCGTTCACTATCCTTGCAGGGTTTGGGGATAATTCGTTGACGATTGGCGAGGCAACTAGCTTTACAGTGCGATACACACCAACAGCAGGCGGCGTGGATACACGAAAGGCTACTCTCCTTTCGAATGATCTTGACGAAGCCATTTTTACATTTGATGTAACAGGAACTGCGATCGTGCCTTCCTTGGGTGGTAGCGTCTTCGAAGACTGGGATGGGGACGGAACAAAAGATGCCCAAGATTCCACGTTATCCGGACGGACGGTTTATATAGATCGGAATGCAAACGGGTTGTTCGATTCAAACCTAAGTACCGGCACGTTTTCTAATACTACGCCCTTGAACATTTTAGACAATACCAAGGTAATTTCAACGTTAGCAGTGAGCGGAGTTACCAACTTCATTTCCGATGTGAACGTCCGACTCAATATTAGTCACACTTGGGATGCCGACTTAGTCATTACATTGGTTGCACCCAACGGCACAAGAGTTACATTGATATCCGCCGCTGGTTTGGATGGCGATAACTTTACCAATACGGTGCTTGACGACGAAGCTACATCGTCGGTACAGAATGGCGTGGCGCCATTCACCGGATCCTTCAGACCACTCCAGCCCTTGTCGGCGTTTTATGGACTGACTGGTACGAACGTAAATGGTGCTTGGTCCCTAGAAATAAATGACGTCTCAACGGATGATCAGGGAATTCTAAATAACTGGGACATTGTCCTCACCAGTGGCGAACAGGCTACACAAACAAAGTCCAATGGCTTCTATGCGTTTTTTGGCCTGCCGTCAGCAAGTTATACTGCAAGAACCGTTCTTCCTGTCGGTTGGACTGCGACGGGACCTGCGGGTGGTACACATTCTTTTACCATTGCTTCGGCTGCTGATTCGTTCATCGCGAGAGAATTCGGCAATGGTCAGAACAACAAGTTCTACGCACAAGTTTTCAATGATGTCGACAGCGACGGTGTTTTCGATGCCGATGAAGTAGGCCTCGCAGGGAGACGAGTATTCTTGGATTTGGACGGCAATGGCGTTTATAACCCGCCCTCAAGTACTACACTCTCGAATACGACTGCCACGCCTATTCCCGATGTAGCAACCATTAACTCAACGATCACCTCGACCGTAGTTGGATCGATTGCCGATATCAATGTACGACTCAACATTACCCATACATGGGACTCTGACTTGGATGTGTTCCTGATCCACCCTGATGGAACTCAGATCGAACTTTTTACAGATGTCGGCGGGTCGGGCGACAATTTCGTCAATACGGTACTTGATCAGCAAGCGGCAGGCGTTATTGGAACCACTGATTTCAGCACTGCTCCATTCACAGGCACCTACCGACCCGAAGGAAATTTGTCGCTATTAAATGGGAAGCTCGCCAGCGGCGTTTGGACGTTAAAAGTGACCGACGACAACGCAGGTGATACCGGCACGTTGGAAAACTGGGATTTGATAATTCTTACGGCGGACGGAGAAATCTTGACAACAACCGCTGCGAATGGAACCGCATCCCTCAATCTCCCAGCGGGACCGAATCAGGTTAGACTAGAACCTTTGGCCGGTTATGAGTTTACGGTACCCACCAACGGATTGCGTTCAGTTACTGCTGTCGGGGCTCCTTTATTCGACCAGCGATTTGGTTCCAAACTCCAAAACTCGATCCCAATCGTGACGGCAAATGCAGCAACCGTCAGCGGAGTCGAGGGAACTACCATCAGCAATGCAGGTACTTGGTCAGACGCTGACGTCAGCAACATCGTAACGCTGACCGCTTCACTCGGTACGATCGTCAAAAACAATAACGGAACTTGGAATTGGAGTATCGTTTCAACTGACAACATTGCCGCCACGACAGTCACCATCACTGCCAACGACGGTGTAGGCGGTATTGCATCCACGACATTCACTTACTCTGTCAGCAACGCAGCGCCAACGATTACTCGTTCCTTGGCAAGCGTTAGTGGAAATGTTCTTACAACCATCATCAACAGTGGTACTTATGCCGACGTTCCTGCCGATACGGTGACCTTAACTTCATCTGTCGGTAATGTTATCAAGAATGCGAATGGAACGTGGGCTTGGTCGATCACCCCATCCGCGGCGATCAACAATCAAACGGTGACCATCACAGCTCTAGATGAAGATGGCGGTTCGGCCTTTGTGACATTTTCCCTTAGCGCTATACCAGCCGTTTCGAACAAACAAGTTTATTACAAAGGCTCTTCGTTCGCGTCGAATGGGGACACCATCCCTGCAGCGCTGGATCCGAATAAAGTCATAGCCAAGTCTGGGTCGACGGAACAGACTTTGAGCTATACCAATCTCATCAATACGACACGAGGCATCAACGGCATTGTTCTCGATGTGGCTGGACTCGCATCCTCAACTCTAACTGCGAGCGATTTCGTTCTGCGTGTTAGCCCAATTGGATTTTTCGACGAGGCATCCAATCCTCCAAGTAGTTGGGCAACCGCTCCGGCTCCAAGCGGAATATTCGTAACTCCTGGAAGCGATACGGTACCGGCTCGCGTGCGATTGGAATGGGCCGACAACGCGATCGAAAATCGTTGGTTGCAGATACGCGTCCTTGCCAATGCGAATACTGGCCTAACAACGAGCGAGGTCTACTACCTTGGCCACTTAAGGGGCGAGATAAACGGGCTAACCGTTGGCGGAGCCTATTTCGTGAACAATGCGGATTTGTCGGCTGCGTTGCCGGTTGGTCAGGTAGCACTGGTCGGAAATACGCGGGACGTGGACAAGAATGGTTTCGTTCTGAATGCGGACTTCATCCTTATCCGACTTGGGATCATCAACTCCCTGCTGCTCCGGAACATCACGATCCCGGCGGCCGGAACGGCTGCCGAAGGCGAAGCCGGAATGCGTTCAGCCAACAGGATGTCGCCATCGCCAACTGAGGATGCGAATCAAGTCGGTCTGGTCGACGATTTTTTCACGAATCTAGGCAAGAAAAAATCACGATTGATGTTGCCGAAGTAGCCCGCGAATCGCAAACAATACTCGGTAGGCACCATGTCTTCGGCAAAGGTTGATTCGCCTTCGCCATTTTCCGGAATGGCGTTGATGGCGTTGATGTAGTTGATCACGATTAACGCATCCAGGGCCTCGATATTGCGATTGCCGTCGACGTCGTAGTACGGCGGTGGCACGAGCATAGTACCCTCGAGAGGTCTAGCACCATTACGATTGATTTCGTTGATCACGATCAAAACATCCAATGCAGTTATCAAACCATCATTATTGACATCGTTTCGACGCGTCTGGTTCTGCCAAACCGAAAGTCCAAGGATGAAATCGACATGCGCTGTTGGTGTTCCGATAACTACTGAAGAGGAGCGTAACCCAGTACTGGGCTGAACAATCTCGAATCTAGAAGATGGTGGAATGACCTCGACTTGATAGGTGCCTGTCGGGATCCCTGTTAACAAGTAGCTGCCGTTGGGCAAAGTAGTTGTTTCAGTCGCCGGCCCGATCACCAGATTATCCAGTTTGATGCTGGAATCGTTCATGCCGTGCGCGATTACATAGGCGATATCCGCAACGTCCGAAGTTACTTGCATTGTTGCAATGCCCCCTGCATTTAAGGGAGATGTTTGAAAACGGCGAACAACCTTGCCTTCAGAATTATAGGCATCCAATCGAGCAATCGTTCCGCCGCTTACCGCTATCGCATCGATCGATACGCTAGATGTCGGGCGAGCGAATGTGGCCTTCAATTGTTGTTGGACGCCGCGAAAACTAGTTGCGTAAGAAATTTGTGCAGGTGAATATGGCCGAAAGACTTTGGTGCCAGTGGTTGCATCAGAGTCCTCAAACACACCAACAGTACCGTTTGAGTCTTCGCCAATGGCTTCGACAAGCACACCATTCTGATTGGTCGGAATGGCCCCTGTTTGGTAATTATCTGGCTCGATAGTACCGCGAAGAACAATCGGTTGGCGATTGTTGTCGACCAATCGAACTCGTGCATTTGCGACCGCTGATTCAATGGCTTGCCATTCCCCATCCCGGTTTTGGTCGTTCCATACCAAGCCTTGAATGCCCGGCACCTCGGCGGTACTGCGAGTCAGTCCAAGAGATGCAGAAAAAAGGTTGCTCATGATTCCGAGGGATCCTTCGACTGCGCGAATCTCAATAGTCCCGGTTGTTCCGAGGGGTATTGGAATGTTCAAATTCAAATCGACTTGTGGTCGGTTGGGCGATAAAAGCGTTTGCCAATTTCCATTGTTGAATCGATATTCGATGCGACCTATTCGATTGATGGTAATGTCGTTTTGCGACCCCGAACTATTTGTGTTGGGCAACGTTTGAACGGAAGCGGTGCCGCTGAAATGGAATTGAGTTCCTTCATCGTTGCGTTGCCCAAGCCCTTCGAGCTTCAATGGGACATCGAGTACATCGAAAATACCATCGCTGTCCGAATCGACCCAACCGATTTGAGCCAGAGTTGCATCGGAACTAGCCAAGTTCTGAAAGGCCCGATCGAGAGCGACGTTGCTAGACATGATGCTATCCGCTTGAACAAAACCAGCAATTGGATTCAAGTCGATCGCGTTTTTGTTTTGCGCGTTGTAGTAACCTCGCTTTTGGAAGTAATTCGAGCCGCCGGTGTATTCATCTCGAGCCCAAAACATATGGCCGGATTCGTGCGCAAAGATTGATGCAGGACGAGTCGACGGAACCACTTCAAACAATCCTCCTGCAAAAGAGAATGCGCGATCGAACGATCCTCCAGTTGCAAAACTCCCGTCTGGATCGTTGCGAGAATTGACAACAAAAATGGTAAACGACCAATCGGTGTCTAACTTCATTCTTTGCGCATTGTTAAATGCTCGGACGTTAGCCTCCAAGGCACTGCTCTGATCGAATCCTACATCGACCAGAAACTGCGATACCCAATCCGCGTAGCTATTGGAGATTCTGTAAATGGGTTCAAAGGGTGTGGCCGCTGGAGAATCGACATATGTCATGTCGATAACAAAATCAAGTGAGTGCAGCGTTGTCTTGGTAGCAAGAAGCTGCTTCCACCAATTCAGTCCCGTTTGCAGATTGTTAATCACTTCGGCCTTAAGTTGAGGCGTCCAGTTTTCCGTGCTCGGGTCGATTTGACCATCGCTTTCTAGGAAAACCGGGGTAACGGCGATGCGTCCCAGCATAAACTCGCCCGTATCCTCCGGCGTTGCTCCAAACGGTAGTCCCGCCAAAAGACATCTGGTCTCCAGAGACTCGAGGGTCGGTCGCCTCAGCAAATTGGCCCGTTTCGTTGCAACAATACAAGCGTTTTGCTTGGAAAGAGTACGCAGTTTTAACATTTCCAAGGCCCACCTAAAAAAACGGTCCCCAAAACGACCAAGACTCACAATTTCGCCGCCTATCCAATCCACGAAAAGTATATATGGATATTGCAATTTCTGACCCCAAACAGTCAAATAAAGAGGTTAATTTGAAGGCCAGTCCTGTTTGGTGCATTCAATCGTTCAAGTCTTATTGGTTCGCGCGGGTAGGCGTTCAGTTTCGAATCCGTTGTTATTTGTAAGTTAACAATTCCTACACATTAAACACATTGAACTAGCTACAATCGTGTGGTAATTCAAGCAAACCAGGTAGTAATTCGAGCACTTGAGTCGAAAAATGTTTCGCAGGTCTGGTCCATTTCTTTTGTTTATTCCGACGGAGACATCTATGGTCGCACGAAGTGCAATTTTTATTTTGATGCTTTTGGTTTTTGCAGTGGGCTGCGGAAAGCCTCCCATGATGTCTGTCAGTGGAACTGTCAAACTGAACGGAAAAGCAGTCCCGAATTGCAAGGTGGGTTTCTTTCCTGACACCGAGACGTTCAATCCAGACCGTCACGGTTTTGGTTTTGGAATTACGGACAAGGATGGACATTTTGACATTCAGCATCCGCAAGGCGAAAAGGGGATTTGGGCAGGGAAGTACAAAGTCACTCTTGTGGCCTGGGTTACGAAAGCAGGTAAACCCGTCCCAGCGGATTCTAAGCCTAGCGAAGTCGAAGGGGGAGTAAAGAACTTGTTCCCGGATTTTTATGAGGAACCCAGTCGTACGACTGAAAAAGCAGTCGTTAAAGAAGGTTCAAATGTATTTGATTTCAATATTGTGTCGAATTAATTTTCAATTTTTATGGGAGTCCTAGAATGTTAACTAAGCGAAGAAATGCGTTTACGTTGGTGGAGCTTTTGGTCGTGATCGCCATCATTGGTATCCTAGTTGGCTTGTTGCTGCCCGCAGTGCAGGCTGCACGCGAGGCAGCTCGTCGGATGCAGTGTTCAAATAACATCAAGCAATTGGCTTTGTCACTGCACAATTTCCATGATGCCAACAAGGGATTTCCAATGGGAGCAGAATTTGGGGTAGGGACAGCCTGGTCTTCGCTGATCTTGCCCTATATGGAACAAACAGCTGCGTACAGCATTTTGACGTTTCAGGAAGATAGTGAAGGAAACTACCAATGGGCAATTGGCCTTCCGGGTATCCCGGGCGAAATAGCGCTCAGAAATCCCGCATTTACTTTCTTCAGAAATATCTATGTTTGCGAATCCAAAGTACCTTCGTTCCGTTGTCCTTCTTCAGCTTTTCCAGATGCGGTTGCGGATATCTCCGGCGACAAC
>JANLRK010000357.1:0-1218 GCA_031361585.1 Pirellula sp.
TTCGCGTGCGGATTTGCCCACGCGGATACGAATCCAATGGTCCCGAGTGCACTAAGCACAAGGACCCCACCAGCTACACCTAATACGGAACGCGAAAATGTATTCACGACGACTTCTCCTTGGACGAGTTTGAAGAGTTGATTACTGAGCTTGCTTGTGTCTTGAAGTTGTGTCAATGTCGGTTGAGCAACATCAACGTTACCGATCAGTTCTAAGAATCGATGTGTCCATGGTTCGGCAGAGGCCGCAACCACGTCTTGTTGAAATCGAATGCACGCGGTTGCAACCACAGTTAGGCTTATGCCTCGCATCGCCAGTTGCATGCGAAGCGCTTTACGGCCACGCTTGAGCCTCCCCTCAACGGCGGTCACGCTCAAGTTCAAACAACGAGCGATCTCGGGGACGGAGTTGCCCGCCATGTAATGTTCGATGAGTGCATCCCGGAGATGCTTGGGCAGTCTCGAAAGTTCCTCGTCCATCGCTTCGAGTTGCAATTCACGGGCGATGATCGCCAACGGTTCTTCAATAGTTGACTTCGTTGAGTCGAGGTCGATGCCGACTGCGGACTGGCGTGCCATCTTGATATTGTCGCTCCTGCGTTGGCTTCGTACCCGTTTTGCGGTTCGGTAAGCTACACCGTACAACCAAGATCCCAACGCATCTGGATTTCGAATTTTCTTTACCGATAGGACGAGCACTAAGAAGGTTGCTTGGAAAGCATCTTCGGCGTCTTGCGAGTTGGAAATCAATCGTCGAATCACGGAGGCCACCAGCGGTGAATGTCGGCGAACGATTTCGTTCAGCGCGGTGCTCGATCTCGAAAAGCGATATAGCTCTAACAACTCCGCGTCGGTGAGCGAAGGCTGATCGATACCCAACGCAACCCATTGCTGAACAGGCTCTGACAGTTCCGCATTGAAGGCGATCGGATCCATAGGTGACTCTCGTTGAAAAAGCGGGTTACTAGCGTTTCAGCAATTCTTTAGTGCTGAGTTTAGCCCCACCCAGGCGCGGAAAATCATCTTTTATTCAAAAAAGTTACCACTCGGGCCAAGTATCACTTGGCCCCTCCGCTCGCCTCACGTTTCTCGGCTGGCTTCTCGTTGTCTGCTGGTTTGTTGATTGTCCTATCTAGAAAAACTCTAGGTTTCAAATTGGCAGGTGCCTGTTTGCTTATGGCTCGCAGTAGATGTTCAGTTGCGAGATGGGTCTCTTCCG
>JANLRK010000360.1:0-8117 GCA_031361585.1 Pirellula sp.
CTTCCCATCGTCCAAAATATACAATTCTCCCATCGATTTTCTTTGCCCACTTCCCAGAAGCGTGAGCATAGAGAGGGAAATCGGGGTATGGCTTAGAAGGTTTCACGCCCGCCATCACTTAAAACTACTACCAAAAAGGTAGTATACGCCGTACGCCCTTTTAACCGCAAACATCATCTTTACCTTGTATTTTCATTAGTACACCCATCTGGATTCGAACCAGAAACCCTCGGTTCCGAAGACCGATGCGCTATCCAGTTGCGCCATGGGTGCAATTCCAAATTCCGTTTTATAGAAATTGAAGAAGTCCGTCAATTGCCCTTCTCGATTTTCCGCGCCCCGTGCCCCAATCGATTGACGAACTTTTTCCAAATTTTCAACGTTTGTGTTCAAAGCTTTTTTTCGATAAAGCACAGCAACTCGAGTGCCGCTTCTTTTTGTCTCACCCCTCGTCCCGCTAGATCCAACAAGTCGGCTGGCGCGGGTGATGACAATTTGCACGACTCCACATGGCTCAAGTCTCCGTTAATTTCGCGTCGCGAGAAGGCAAGGAAAAGTTGCCCGTCCATTTCGGGTGGCGATCCAGGACCTAGGTGACCTGTGATGGCTGCGGCGATCGTTGCCTCTGGCGTCTTCTGCAAAACTGCCTTTACTAAAGCCATCGTTACCAAAGCGCTTACCGGGCCAATCGCCGGATCCGTCAAGACTTCAGATGAAATCCCTAGCCAAGCCGTTTTGGTAGGCGTTCGATACACAACCATCGAACCGCAAAGGAATTCAGAAATTCCAGGTATTTTCCCCAGTTCCGCCGCAACCAAACCTGCAGTACAACTCTCCGCCAAAACCAATCGATCGCCTGTAACTCGCAATCGATCGCGCACACGTATCAACATCGCATACAATGAAATTGTAAGATCGTTCGCCAATTCGTTTTCCATTTTCTCAACACGAGCCAAAAACAAGTTGAAACTACCTTGAAACCGCAACCTAGAGCTCGGCCCGTTCACGGAACAAACATACCATCTGTCTGCTTCGAAACGATTCAAGAGCTTTCCCATTATGCTGCCCATTTGGTAGCTGCCCTAGTGCGCGAACGTGCCGCTCTCGGACAGAGGACCGTCATTGGCTTGCCAGCGGGCTCTACGCCGCTGACGACCTTTCGGGAGTTGATTCGTTTGCATCGCGAAGAGGGATTTGATCTCTCGGGAGTAATCCTTTTTTCTCTGGACGAGTATTACGGATTGCCCGCGAATAGCCCGCAATCACATCGTGGCTGGCTGCAAGAGCAACTACTAAATCATGTCAACATTCCGCCCGACCAAGTTTACTTTCTTGACGGTCAACTTCATCAAAGCGATGTCGATTTACATTGTCGACGCTACGACGAAGCGATTCAACACGCCGGCGGGCTGGACCTGGTAATCCTTGGGATTGGACTCAATGGCCATATCGGTTTCAACGAACCGTTCTCGGTTCGACGAAGCCGAACGAGACTCTGCACGCTTGACCCGATCACTCGTCGAAGCGTTGCCAGCGATTTCTTCGGGGAAGACAATGTCCCGATCCAAGCACTCACCGTCGGCTTAAGTGGGATACTGTCAGCAAGAAGAATTTTGTTATTGGCGATCGGCGAACATAAAGCCAAAATTGTAGTCGAGGCTCTTGAACGTCCCATCAGTGATCGTGTCCCAGCCTCTTACCTTCAAGAACATGGCGACGTTCGAGTATTGCTCGATATCCCTGCTGCCTCTCTGCTCAAGGGAGCATCGACCCCTTGGTTGCTCGGCAATGTGAAATGGGACGACGAACTGATCAAACGCGCGACACTTTGGCTATGCGCTCAAACAGGCAAAGCATTGCTCAAGCTCGATGCGGATGATTTTCGCGCTCATGATCTGCATCAACTCTTGCGTCATCACGGTCCGGCCGAATCGATTTCCCAAAGAGTATTTCGATGGATGCTCGATACCATCGACTACCATCCAGCGGGATCGGAACCAAAAAAAATTATTTGCTTTAGCCCTCATCCCGACGACGACGTAATCAGCATGGGTGGCACGCTGATTCGGCTCAATCACGACAAACACGAGGTTCACATCGCTTACATGACCAGCGGAAATATAGCCGTCTTCGACCATGACGCGCTTCGGGTCGCAGAACTTGTGGCGGATTACAACCAGCTATTCGAAATCGAACGCGAGCAAACCAATCGCTTGGCCGATCAAGTCCGTGAGGCAATTGAAAAGAAGAAACCTGGTCAACCCGATGCGGAATCCATTCTGCGAATCAAAGGACTGATTCGCCGGAGCGAAGCCCGGGCCGCTGCCATCGCCATTGGCTGCAAATCTTCCAACCTTCATTACCTCGATCTACCTTTTTATCGAACAGGTACCATCGCGAAAAAGCCGGTTGGCGAAGAAGATATTCAGATCATTGAGACATTGCTGAAGACTTTATTGCCAGATCAAATTTATGTAGCTGGCGATTTGGCTGACCCACACGGCACGCATCGCGTTTGCGCGGAAGCGATTTTTGCAGCGTTGATGCGCATGACGCAGCGCGGTGAAAAGTTGCCCGACGTTTTGCTCTATCGCGGTGCCTGGCAAGAGTACCCACTTCATGAAATTGAAATTGCCGTTCCGTTGAGTCCTGGCGATTTATCCCTAAAACGCCAGTCGATATTCATGCATGAAAGCCAAAAGGACAAGGCTCTATTCCCGGGTAGCGATCCCCGCGAGTTTTGGCAACGCGCCGAAGATCGAAACCGCGGTACCGCTGATTCCTACAATCGAATCGGGTTGCCTGAATTCTTTGCCCTCGAAGCCTTTGCAAGATGGAAGGGCAAGCCGATTTAAGTTCGTACTTGAGGCTGTAGGGCGTCGATGTTTAACCCGCGAAGCGGCGTGCCGGCACTTGATCTATCCGTCCGTACTATGACATGAGGCAGATCCGACCCGCTTAGCAAATCCGCCACTCTAGGTGCGCGATGTTGTTTCCCTGTCGCCCGCGCTCTAGGCTTTAAGGCCTCGAGCGGTTAAACATAGTCGAGCGGCTATCGTTATGGCTGTGCCTTGAGTCTCGTTGTGGTTACTTCGACAGCGCTGAGCAGGGCTTTGGCCTTGCTGATGGTTTCCTGGTATTCGCAAGTCGGATCACTGTCAGCCACTAAACCTGCTCCCGCTTGAATGTAGATTTTTCCTCCACACATCACCATGGTGCGAAGAGTGATGCAGGTGTCCATGTTTCCACGGTAGTCGAAGTAGCCTACCGCCCCCGCATAAGGCCCGCGCCGCGTCGGTTCGAGTTCGTCAATAATCTCCATCGCTCGCACTTTGGGAGCACCGCTAACTGTCCCAGCGGGCAAGCACGCTTTAAAAGCGTCCATGGAATCCATCTCGTCCCGCAAGACCCCAGTCACGTTGGATGAAATGTGCATTACGTGTGAATAATGTTCTACCACCATCAAATCGCTTAATTGTACGGAGCCGAATTTCGCAACTCGACCAATGTCGTTTCGGCCAAGGTCAACCAACATGACATGTTCGGCTCTCTCCTTGGGGTCGGCCAACAATTCGGCGGCCAGCCGTTGGTCTTCTTCCGATGTCTTTCCACGGGGGCGCGTCCCCGCTAATGGGCGAACGGTCGCAACCCGGTCGATTACTCTCGACATGACTTCAGGGCTGCTGCCTACCAGGGTGCAGTGCGGCGTTCGCACGAGGAACATGAACGGGCTCGGATTGATGACGCGCAGCGAGCGATAGACCTCCAGCGGCGCACAATCACTTTCGATCTCGAAGCGTTGGCTCAACACAACTTGGAAGATATCTCCCGCCTGTATGTAATCCCGGCACTTTAAGACGGCAGATTCAAATTCCGATTGGGTGAAATTGGATTTTGGTCGAATGGTCGGTGACAGGCCTAAAACGATATCCGCCGCTGGCAGCGATGAAACGGATTGGCTGATTCTTTCAGTGACCTCGTTGATACGGCAAACGGCGTTCTCGTATGCCGCTTTATCATCGCCGACTGCAGACCTTGGAACGAGATTGAGAACCATAACCGTCTTATTCACGTTATCGAAAACCACCAGCAAATCGTAGAACCCAAAATCCAAATCCGGCAAGTTGCGATCATCTTTGGGTGAGTTTGGCAATTTCTCAACGTATCGGACAACATCGTAGGCGGCATAACCAATGGCGCCACCGACAAACGGTGGCAAATCAGGAAGTGTCGCAACAGAAAGGCTGCCTAGCTTCGCTCGCAAAAAATCCAATGGATCCGCAACCGTTTGACGGGTGACTAGTCCGTTGTCGTGCCATTCCACTTCGTTTCGGAATGCTACAACACGGGAACGCGGCCCGATCGCGATAAAACAGTACCGACCGATCTTTTCACCGCCGATCACGCTTTCAAATAAGCACGCAGGACTTTGACCGTCATCGAGCAAACGGAAAGCAGAAACGGGTGTTAAATGATCGCTCAAAAGCCGCCTGTACACAGGTACTAAATCAAAATCGCCAGCCAGTGTCTGATAATTTTCGAAACTAGGAAATGCACTCATCCTGAGGAGTTAGCTTTCAATCTCGCGAGAAACATTGCCGCAACCGCATCGCCGGATCGGTTCAATATGCCTATACTACCAATGAAGTAGTTTACCGCGAACCAGCACGCGAGAGAATTCCAAGATGAAGTGCCAGCACTGCGAAAAACCGGCGACGTTCCATATCACAGAGTTAACGGAGCCTAATGGCCCAAGTGTTCTGCACCTTTGTGAGGAACACGCGAGAACGTTTTTGTCTAACGAAGGGACCGCTACGCCCGCCTCGGCGCTCTCAAGCATGCTGGCGAAACAGCTAAAAATCGAAAAGGCAGCCGAGGAACTCGCGACCACGGACAAAAAAACCTGTCCCATCTGCGGCATAACTTTCGCCGATTTTCGCAAAGGGGGCCGACTAGGTTGTGCCTACGATTACGTAGCGTTCGAGGAGGATTTAGAGCCGTTGTTGGTCAATATCCACGGGGCTTTGCAACATGTCGGAAAAGAGCCGACCAATCAATCGGGTTCGCCGGAGCGGCAGCATCGGCTGATGCAACTCAAGATTGAGATGAAAGAAGCGGTCGAGAAAGAAGACTACGAAACGGCCAGCCGATTACGCGATAAGATATCCACTGTAGAATCCGGTACAGAAGCCATCGAAGCCGAGCCCCAAGGGCTAGATGATGACTTCCAGTCTGAGCCCCCAATCGTATAAGTTGCGAAACATAATTGCTTGCTTATCTACTCCAACGAAAACATCGACCGTGAAACTTGAGGAATTAGCAAATCAGAGCAGCGAATGGATGCGCGGCCAAGGTCCGGAATCGGACATTGTAATGAGCAGCCGAATTCGACTAGCCCGCAATTTGTCTGAGTTTCCATTCATACGCAAATGCACTCCGAAAGACCGCGTTGCCATCGCGGCATCGGTCCACCGAGCGCTCGACTCGCTGCCATTGTCTGCCGATGCGGAGTATGTTGACGTTGCAAAACTCGGCGACTTGGATCGCCAATTTTTAATGGAACGGCAATTGATCAGCCATGAACTGAGTGAAAGCCAAGGGGCCAGAGCAGTCATTCTCGATCCCAACGAGCGCTTTAGCATCATGGTCAATGAGGAAGATCACTTGCGTTTGCAAGTCATGCAAAGCGGGCTAGACCTCGAGGCCGCATGGCAACGTATGGACCAACTCGACAATCAGCTCGAGAGCAAGCTAACCTATTCGTTTAACAAACGACTTGGATATTTGACAGCATGTCCGACCAACGTGGGAACGGGCTTGCGAGTCAGTGTCATGCTGCATTTGCCAGCCCTGGTTGCAACCAAACAGATCGATAAGGTATTTCGGGCCTTGAACAAGATCAACGTTGCCGTCCGCGGTTTGTTCGGTGAAGGCTCTCAATTCATGGGGGATTTTTATCAGATCAGCAACCAAACGACTCTCGGCAAAAATGAATTGGCACTCGTTGCAAAAGTCCGCGAGGTAGTTCCTCGACTGATCGACTACGAACGCAGGGCAAGGGAGTTTTTGGTAAGCGAAAGCCGCCAAGATTTGCACGACAACGTTAGTCGTGCGTTGGGGATCCTTTGCACGGCCAAGAAGATCAGCAGCGAGGAAACAATGCACTACTTGAGCAAGGTCCGTATGGGAGTGAATCTAGGCCTGATTGATGACGTAAAGATCCCGACGGTCAACAAACTCTTCATTCATACGCAACCAGCTCATCTTCAAAAACTCTGTGGGCATAAACTGAGTGTAACCGATCGAAATATCGAACGCGCCAATTATTTGCAGCTGCATTTAACAAAACGCCCCGAAAGCGAAATCAACTGAGCGACTTTCTCGAATTGGTAGGCCATAGAGACAAAGTGGATAGACATCGTACCTGGCAATCCACTGGGAGTACGGTTTGAGACTGATGGTAGACGCCAAAACAGTTGTGACAACTGTTCTACATTTCCTCGTTTCCTCGTTCCAAGGCTCCTGCCTTGGTACGCACTGCCTTGGTGGCTCCGCCTCCTGTAATCATCGACTCAGACTTTGAGTAGCACCATTGGTTGTCTAGTTGGAGACGCTGGGCGGGAACAGTTGAGGACAACTGTTCTACTCTTTCTTTACTTCGAGTTCGACTGAATTCAGCGCTTCGAGCAGACCTTCGATTTCGTCCATTTTGACTTGCACTTCATCCTGAAATTTGTTTAGTGTCGCGATGTTTTTCTCACTTCGATCGACTCGAGCCAAAAGCTGTTCGCGGGAAGATAATTCCCCCATAGCCTTAAACAAATCTCCGATGTATTTCTCGATCTGTTCCTTTCTAGCGGTTAACTTTTGGATTTGGCCTTGAATCTCAGCGCCGCGAGCATCCTTCGCAGCATGTTGCTGGGCCTCGACCAGTTGGCTTCGCAATTGTTGAATCGCTAAGGCATTCATGGCTTTAGAAACAGTCTGCCTTGCCTTTTCTGCGTCGCTAAAACTAATCGCCCCTCTCTTCTCAAGCTCTACAACTTGTTCCAGTTCTTTTTTAGCTGCCGTGACATCTTCTTCAATGCCTTTAGATTCTAGAATTGACATCCTTTTTTCAAACTCCGCCGTACTCGATTTCGTGGAGTCCTTTGCATCTGAAATCGCTTTATACAAGGCCACCTCCGATGCCAAATCCCACGTCACCTTCTGTAATTCCAGTTGCGCTGCGATCAGAAGTTGCTCGGCTGCCGCTCTCGATAAGGGGAATGCTGAGGATTTTGATTGCATATGAAGCATGCCATCCTCAATATTCTTTCGCCAATGCTCAAGTTGCGATTCAGCCTCATCTACCCGCTTCCTCAACATGATTTCAGTAGAATGAGTTTGTTTGAGCCGACTCTCCAAGGACAGCTTCTTTAAAGTCCACAACGGCTTTAGTGTCTTTTCCATGTCCGAATATTGCCCCTTCAATTTTGTATTTGCAACAAAACTGGGAATCGCGACATCGGACATGATCATGCCCTCAAATTGAAATTGTTGCTCGGATTGTCCATTTGAATCCCTCGCTCCAATGGTCATTGCGAACAGTATGACAGTGACGATTTGAGACTGAATTGCAATGCAGCGTAAAAAGGATCTGTACAAAATCGATCTGTTCATTTTTCTTCCTTATTGAGTAACTATGGGCTTTTTATTGAGCGCGATCTGATTGCGGATAGCAGCTCGTTTGGTGTTCAGTAATCTTGCATGGAGCTCTTGGATTTCAATGTCTGACTGATGTTGTTGTTCCCACCTTAGTTTCAATTCATCAATCTGGATTCCAATGTTTTGCGTTCTCAGAGCAATCGAATTCAACAAGCGTTCTGCATCGGCAGCATGTGGCGTACTTTCCATTGCGAACTCTTTCGGCGAGTCATCATGAATTCGTAAATTCGCATACCAAGCAGTGGACGTGGTGGCAGCGGCTATGAGGGCGAAGGTGGCCAATACCGATCGCAGTGTTGACCGACTTTTAGCGTGCGACTTACGCTGAATTTCCAGTGCGCTATACGAGAGAAAGGAGTTATCTCCTTCGCCCCAGTGTTCTAGCTCTCGGATCAGTTCTTCGTCCGACA
>JANLRK010000367.1:0-2517 GCA_031361585.1 Pirellula sp.
GACGAAGGCGGTCTTCATCCCGACCCATGCCGCTCCCGCTACGTCCCACCCGTGAGCGGCGACCAACAGGCACTCGGAAACATCGGCGTCAACCCGACTCGCCGCCCAGCGGTAGACTTCGGCGTGCGGCTTGTACTTCCCCACGCTTTCGACACTGAGCAATCCGTCGAATAACTTCGTAAGCCCAGCGTGCCTCATCTGCTCGGCCATCGCCGGCTTCGAAGAGTTGGTCAGCGTGAACAGCCGGTAGCTGGCATCCCTCAAGCGTTCAATCGCCGGGATAACGTCAGGGTGGGGCGGCAAGGTTTGCATGGGAGCGATGGCTTTCTTGGCGGCATCTTCGGACAACTCACCGGCGCGGTTCTTGGCAACCATGCGTAGGCACGCCGCCGCGATCTCCGCAAAGTCGAAATATTTATCCGCAACGGTCGTCGCGAGGGAATATTGGAGGAGTGTCGTGAACCATAACTGAACAAGCTCCGAACGGCCGCCGAGGGCGTTCCCAACGCTTTCCTTTAGGGGCGTAAGGTCGAGCAACGTCTCGTTCACGTCGAACAAAATTACCTTTGGCCTTGCCATTTGTGTCCCCTCTCAGATCCCATGCCACAAGTCTCAGTGACTCCCACTATACAACTTTCACTTCATTACTTCGGCAATAAAATACCGCACTAGCCACGGTTTCCCCAGCGGGTCATTCTTAGGGAAGCCGAACAACAAGCCGGCAACTTTATCTTTACGCGATTGCGAAGAGCGTCTGCCGTCTTCGACAAAGCCCTAGCCAGATTCCTGTCGCCGCCACAAGTTGGTACAAATCAATGTGGACCGTGGCTTGGGCCGATTAGACTACTCTTACGGGATCGATGAGACTGAAGCCTGGTTGAATGATGTTCGATCACGGCACGCGTCTTCCTTCCACGGGTATTATGATATTCCACTGGAGCCGAGTCTCCCATCAGGGGGCAAGGTCGAGACGTGGGTAGTGTCCTTGGGGCTATGCATGTGGGGCATACCCTAAGTTGTCCCGCAAAATTGCTTTCAAGGATACTTCACCAGAAACAAAGCCTTCGTTCGCGAACCAGAGCCTGACGGGCGAGCGTTTTGTCCAAACTGCGGAGCAGTCGGGGTCGCTGTCGGCCCAACGACGTTGGATCATTATATGCACGCGGATTCACGCTCGAAGTTAGGAGCGGACGTCTGGTTTTGCCCTTCTCCAGCATGCGACACCGCATACTTTGACTTTTTGAACGCTTTGTTCTCGTCAATGAACTGCGGCATCCAGCCTACTCAAAAAGTAGGGACGCAGCGATCTGTCCATGTTTCGAGTTCAGTATAGATGATTTAGACACGTGCATTCGCCGTCGATCGCCTGAATTAGTTCGCCAGCTGCTCGCAAAGTCGAAATCGTTTGAAGCGAATTGTACCACTCTTGCTGCTGACGGGCGCTGCTGCATGCAAGAAGTGCAACGGCTCTATATTCGAGGTGTGCAAGGGGCGACATAGGGAAAGTCGCATGCTCGATCAGCATTCGATTGTTCCGGCTCTCAAGCGACGGCAATGAATTGCGTCGTCCTTCTTTTCACCTGCTAGTCTAGCTACTCTCAGTCTAGCTTGGGAGCTGGGCTCGTAAGGCGAATCGCGGCGCGATGAACCTTTGTTACGGTAAACTGTCTCATCAAATGAAAGTCCATTTCGTATCGCATAGACAGTCCCATTGATGAGCCCACCTGAACCAGCCAAGTCACGTGTCCAAGATCCTCGGTGGGGTGCGATCTGCATGCTCCTTTCCATCGCGTTTTTCAGCGCCAATTCGCTCACACTCAATTATCTGTCGCAGTCGAACATTAGTCCCTGGGTGGCGCTTCTTTTTCGGGCAGCTGTGGGCCTGGTGGTCGTAACGACCTTTTTTCGCTCAGGTAGCCAAGTAAACTTCAGACGTGCGACGACCGACCGAATGTTGGCCGGCCGAGGTTTGTTAGGGGTTTTTGGAACCGTGGCATATTACTTCACGATTGCGAAGTTGGGGCCGGGAAAAGCAACGCTCATCAGCAACACCTACGTTGTCATTGCCGCCCTCATGGCCGTCTGGTTTCTCAAGGAATCGTTCAGCATGAGCAAGGTGGCTGGAAACATACTGGCTCTGATCGGCCTAGCGCTACTGATCGCATCGCCAACTCAATTGACTCTTTTTGGATGGTACGAGGCTTTAGCCGTGTTCGGGGCTTTGTCGGCAGCCGGAACGGTGATCATCATTCGGGAATTGACGCGCACTGAATCTACCGCCATGATCTACACGTCCCAGTGTATCTATGTCTTCGCTGGTTCGTTGCCCTTCGCACTTTATGAACTGCAGAGTCAGCAAATGAACTTCAACAGCATCATCATATTGACGCTGGCTGGAATCAGTGCGACGATTGGTCAATTGGCAATGACGGAAGGATTTCGCCATCTTACCGTCGCGGTTGGCGGGACATTCCAAATTTGCGTCCCCGTCGTAATTGCAATCGGCGGAGTCTTCCT
>JANLRK010000394.1:0-2653 GCA_031361585.1 Pirellula sp.
TTGGATCGGATGTACAACGACCGCTGGCCACCGTGATCGTTTGGGGACTTTTCAGCTCGACCATTCTAACGCTCTTCGTCGTGCCTGTCCTGTATTTTGTCTTCAGACCAGCCATTTCGCAGTCTTCGTAAGTTTTGAGACGCGCATGCAATCGGCGTCTCGCAGCCGGGCAGATTTTGAAGTTGGAGCAGCAAAAAGGGGTCTCCGCGGAAGCGTTCGTTGGGCCTTTTGCCCAACGAACGCAATAGGTTTGGCGTCCTAACTTAGGACGCCAAACCTGTTGCGAAGGTCCGGGTCAAGCCCGGACCTTCGCTATGAGAGAACCACGTGATCGACCCGCAAGGTCATTTTGGTGGGCGGCGGCGATAATCCGCTTTTCGTTGTCGTAATCCAGCCAGTCAAGTAGAATGATCTTCCAACCGCCGGGCATTTGCTGCACCATTGGTTGAGAAGTGCGATATGTAGATCCGTCTGTCTGAGGGGAAGTGATGCGATCAATAGCCAAAGTTGTAGGATTGTCGGCGATCGTGGCTTCGATCAGCTTGCAAGCTGCGGAAGATGTCGTTTCGTATAACAGGGATATCCGACCGCTGTTGTCCGACCGTTGTTTTGCTTGCCACGGTCCCGATGATGCGAAACGGGAGGCGAATTTGCGGCTGGACATTTCCGGTGGCGATCTGAGTCCGTTTCACAAGCGAGACGGTCACCACGTGATTAAGCCAGGTGATCCGGATTCCAGCGAACTTTGGAAGCGACTGATTACGGACGACCCCTCGCTGCAAATGCCGCCCAATGACTCGAAAAAAAAGCTTCTAACCGATGCGCAGAGAGATCTGATTCGACGGTGGATTCAGCAAGGCGCAGTGTCCGAAAAGTTCTGGTCGTTTGAGCCACCTAGGCCACAGGTTTTGCCCTCGGTTGAAAATAGCGGTTGGCTCGCGAGCCGGATTGACCAGTTTGTTTTGGCTACTTTGGAAATGAAGGGGATGAGGCCCCAGCCTCCGGCCGACAAGCGGACGTTGATTCGTCGCGTCACCCTAGAGCTAACAGGATTACCTCCTACGCGACAGGAGATTCAGCAGTTCGAACAAGAAGATGCACCGGACGCATATCGGAGACTGGTCGACCGTCTGTTGTCATCTCCGCAATATGGCGAGCACATGGCTCGCTCTTGGTTGGATCTGGTGCGATTTGCCGACACCAACGGCATGCATCACGACCACTATCGCGAGTTGTCGCAGTATCGCGACTGGGTCATTCGGGCTTTCAATGCGAATATTCCCTTTGACCAGTTTGTGACATATCAGCTCGCAGGGGACTTGATTGAGAATGCGACGATCGACCAGCAGATTGCTTCGGGCTACAATCGCCTGCATATGGTGATGGACAAGGGGACCAATCCTCCACAGGAAAGCTACACCCGCAACGTCGTGGACCAGGTGTCCGCCTTTGGAACGGTATTCATGGGGATGACGCTGGAGTGTTCCGTTTGTCATGACCACAAATACGATCCGGTGAAACAGAGAGATTTCTATCAACTCTTTGCCTTCTTTAACAACATCGACGGCGATCCTGAAACGCCGGGACGCGAACAGCAACCTCCAATCTTGCAACTGCCGACACGGGAGCAAGTAATCCGCTTGAGTGAGGTCGACTCACAACTCACGGCGGTCAAGCACGAGGTCGACCATTTGACACAAGCGCTCAAAGATCTTCCTGCTGAGGACAAGTCGGACAAGGCCGGCGATGGCGAGGCAACTGAACATGCTCGTCCGCTAGAAGCGCAGGTGAAGAAAAAGGGAGAGGAGTTGCGTCGTCTGAAGACTGCGCGAGATGAACTCGAACGCAGCATTCCTATAGCTCTGGTGATGAAGGAACGATCCGATGTACGGCCTGCTTATATTCTTAAGCGCGGTGCATACGATCAACCGGGCGAAGAGGTATCCAGAAGCACGCCAGCGTTTTTGCCGCCATTGAAGTCTAGCGGCAATCTGAAGACTCGCCTCGACCTAGCGCGGTGGGTGACCGACAAAAGGCACCCACTGACGGCGCGCGTTACGGTGAATCGGTTCTGGCAGCAGTTTTTTGGAGTAGGGCTCGTGAAGACCTCCCAAGATTTCGGCGCGCAGGGCGAGTATCCCAGCCATCCCGAGTTGTTGGACGACTTGACCAATGCATTTGTCGACTATGATTGGGACGTCAAGTCTCTCGTCCGATCGATTGTGTTGTCACAGACTTACCAACAATCTTCGCGAGTCTCACCTGCCGAGTATCGAGCCGATTCGGAAAACAGGCTGCTCGCCCGCGGGTCGCGCATTCGATTGGATTCTGAGGTGATTCGCGATCAAATCCTCGCCATCAGCGGTCGGCTGAACAACGCGATGTACGGAAAAAGCGTGAAGCCGCCCCAGCCTGCCGACCTGTGGAAAACGGTTTCCATGGTCTCGTCCTCCACTTACTCTTTCAA
This sequence comes from Pirellula sp., assembly GCA_031361585.1. Lineage (GTDB taxonomy): Bacteria > Planctomycetota > Planctomycetia > Pirellulales > Pirellulaceae > JBKCUI01. The sequence continues at coordinate 2,468 of JANLRK010000394.1, forward strand.
GGAGGACACAGGTGACAAGATTTACCGACGAAGCTTTTACACATTCTGGAAACGTGCTATGCCGCCGCCACAGATGACTATCTTTGACGCGCCCACCCGAGAAAACTGTACTTCTCGACGAGAGCGGACCAATACCCCGGTACAAGCCTTGTTGATGATGAACGAGAGCCAATATTTCGAAGCTGC
>JANLRK010000422.1:0-8732 GCA_031361585.1 Pirellula sp.
TCCGGAAATGGTTCGGTCACCGGCGCTGACATCGTGCCGGTCGGAGGAATCGTTCCGAATAACTTCTCGTTCCGTATGGCAGTTCTGCCAGGTGACGATAGTCCGATTCAGAACAAGGTTGTGAATTCGACTGACTCCGCATACGTGATGGGCAAGCAGAACGAGTTCTTTATCCCTGGTCTCCTACCGGGTAACGCGGCCTCTGCTGGATACGCTCCTAAAGCGGACGTGGACGGAAGTGCCATTATCAATTCGTTCGATCAGTTCTCAGTGTTGAGCCGGCAGAACTCGTTCTTGCTACCTGCACCTGCACCCAATCTTTCGGCGGCACGTGGTAACACCGCAGATGGCGTAAGTGCAATTTCAAGCAGTATCGTAGTAGACAATAAGTCGCAGAGTTGTGATGCCGAGTCGTTTGTCGTCCAAACGGACACGAACAGCGGCCTCAAGGCTGTGTTTGGTGGATTGTCAAGCGGACCGATGTCGCTGGTGATGCCTCCGCTTAACTTTGTTCTGCCAGTTTCTGGAACGTTGCAAACCGCAGGTTTCCAAAAGGATCTCACTGAGGAAAAATTGGATTCGAAATTAGCGGCTTTCGATTCTGTTTTGGGCGATTCGTCGATGTTCGATGATTTGGCCGACGAATACGAGTTACAACTTGCGATCCCTGCATACGAAACGACAAGCGTTCGAAAGAGCAAACTACAATCGGATACAGAGGATGTGATGAGCCAGTGGGCGAGTGATCTCGGTCAGGACTTCTTTTAGGAAGTTTGGGTCGGATTGAATGGTATATTACACCTGCATGGTGTAAATTACAGAATCTGGGGCAAGTTTTCTGCCTGCCCTGGATTTTCATGCGGAATACAATTAGAGTCTTAGATGTAGCGTACTTTTGATTAGAACTTGAAGGGATTACAATGAGAGCTTTGGCATTTTTAACAGCGATTATCGCCTTGGTCGTTCCGGCACAGGCGGGATTTGTTTTTACAATTGGCAGTGTTTCCGGCACAGCTGGTAGCACATTTATCGTTCCGGTCACTGTAACGACACCGGATGGTATGCAGTTTGGTCTGAATGGTGGTTACAATCTAGGTGTAGACGTTGTGCCGGCAGGGACAGGGCTTACGAGTGGAATCACTTTTAATGCAACGCCAGTGTCTGGTGGTGGACTCTTTGCAAATCCCACTTTGAATACTGCCTTTAACGGAGTCTTCGGAATTGACGGCATTGTCAATTCCAACGCTTCTTCAGGAGTCTTGTTGACGACAAATGTACCAAGCACAGTTTTCAACCTGAGATTTGATGTTGGGGCAGGAGTTGCCCCAGGTAGCTATGCAATTAATTTTGCCTCGAATGCCTTGACTTCAGTCACGGACAGCACGGGTGCCCCGCTCACTTTAGGTGCAGCCGGTGGTTATACTCTCAACAATGGATCTATCATCATTGCTGTTCCAGAGCCTTCGTCACTGGCCTTGGCTGGCTTGATGGTTGTTTTTGCGACTGGTTATGCAAGTCGAAAAAGGTTTCGTAGAACCACGCTCGCCGTTTAGTGTTTAGGCGAACGGCTGAGTTGTCTTACTGAGCTTGGGCGCCTGGCCCGAGTTTCGCACGGCCCAGGGGGCCATTCTACTGGGATCCACTTCCAACAGCCGAAAGGTTGTTGTTTGGAGAGCGAGCCGACGGTACCTTACGAATGGATTCAGCGTGTTTTTCCATTCCAATAAGAACATGTCAATAATTCGCCTACTTTTCAGAACGATTTTATTCGCACTTGCCACGGTCGGCTTTCAAAAAAAAGGCGATTGCGGATTATCTTTTGATTTTTACGCGGTTCATCCAGATGCAATTGCCCAACCCACCGTTCGCGGCAATACCCTCTCTAGCATCGATATTTTTGGAAATGAGCTGTATTTCGGATACGGGGATTGGGCTGCTGACACAGGTCCAATGGCGATCCGGAGTCTTAATCCATCTACCGCCGCTTGGTCCCCACAACTTCTCAGTTTGGGTACCGAGGCGATTACGCATTATCGCCATATTGGGAGTTCGTCCTACGCAGTGATGGTGGATCCACTTGGTCCGCCAGGCGTAAACTCTGGCGGATATGCGTTGGGGACACCGAATGGTTCTGGTTCGGCTACATGGAGCCAGGTCGCCAATGTTCCGGCTGCGGCCCATTGTTTCGACATTTCCGGTGGTAGGGGGAACGACTTGTGGGTGGTTGGCAGTAGCGGGACGCTTGGCGCTATTTGGCGAAGTGTCGATGGCGGACAAACTTTCAATGTTGCTAGACTCGATGGACCGGCACCAGGCTCACCCCCATTTGTTTTTTCTCGATATACGGGCGCGGTCGAGTATATGGGTTTGCTCTATGTACAACGCGTCGACGTGAATGGAGCGCACGTATCGTCTTCGTTGGTTTTTAATGGAACGTCATGGACCAATGGGCCGGATTTGGTTTCCGCATCGAACGGTTCTATTTTCCGTCCACAGCAGTTCGGCAGTGAGCTTGTTTATTTCGATGCCGATCTTGGAAATAAGAACCTGTATCGCTTCGATGGTGTGAATTCGGCAATTGCCTATTCTCAGCAGATTCGCGATTTCTATATCAAGGATGGAATCTTAGTTGCTTTGACCACAAGTGGTGACGTGATTTCCACGAGAGATTTGAATTCTTGGACGACATTGGGATTGGCCCCAGCGAATGCCCAGAGCCTTGCATTTAACAGCGATTTCATATTCGTGGGTACTTCGAATGCGCAAGTGTTTCGAGCCGATTCTTTGGGTTTGACGGCCGTTCCGGAAGCGTCGTCAGGCCAATTAGTTTCAGTGGCCATGCTATTTGTCTTGGTGCTCATCGTGCGCCGATTTCCCGCTTCGCAACGGAAACGCATTGCGTTTTCATGAAGAGGATTCTGTTTAGCTGGGAGATGGGTGTTGGTCTTGGCCACCTCGCACCTCTTTGTTCGATTGCTGACAGCTATGTCGCTGCCGGTCATCATTGCTGTTTTGCGATACCTGTGCCTGGCAGTTTGGAACGCTTGCGGCCCAACTGGGCGAATGTGCCGAACGTACGGGTTGATCCGTTTCCTGGGTGGTTTCCCGTCAACCCTGTCGAGACTCCCTTAGGCCCTTCGCAAGGAATCTTAGATGCGTTGATGATTTCGGGATTTGAGAATGAGCGGGTAATCGAGCAGCACAGTCAGTGGTGGGACGCATTGATTCGAAGTTTCAAGCCCGATTTGGTAGTTGCTGAGTTTGCGCCGGGATGCACGTGGATGACTCGCGGTTCGGTTCCAGTCGTCACCATCGGAAATGGTTATACGGTTCTGCCTAACTGCACGCCAATACCCTCGTTGGATTTTTGGAAGGATGCGGGCATAGAGGGAGTCCCGCCGTCACAGGCGTGCGAGTCTCGCATGCTGTCCTGCATTAATGGTTCACGTAGAAAGCATGGATTCGACCAGCTGGAAAATATTGCAGCGGTATTCCGAGGGGATTGGAGTTTTCCATGCACGTTTTGTAGCCTTGATCCATATCGATCCGTGAGAAACGAGCCTGTGTTTGCACCTTGGGTGCAGCCGGTTTCTGGCTTCGAATGCGCGATCACATTGGATCGGTGGCAGGCCAGTCATTCAGGTCCAAAAGGGTTCGTGTACTATTCGATTAAGAACCCACTTTTCCGTCACATGATTGAAATGGTGCTGCGCCAATCGGAGTTTCCATGTGTGATTTACGCACCTGAGTATTCAGAGCTTCGAAAGACAAAGATGAAGCACGACTGTCATCTCATTCTGGATAGGCCGATGGACCTGAACGCGTTGTCGCAGTTTGCTTTTTGCATTCATCCCGGAGGCCTGGGCCTTTCGGCGGCGTCAGCCATGGCTAGGATTCCTCAATTGCTAACGCCAATTAGCCTGGAATCACTCGCAACGGCGCACGCATTGCGGCAGCAATCTGCAGCGATTGTGGGGTTGCCCTATCAAGTTGAAACATTAACAGAATCCTGGCATTTGATTCGAATACTGCGAGAAACAATTGGTCTGAGGATGAATTTAGATTTGGAGTTCCAGAACATCGCCGTGGGGAAATCCGACACACTGTCGATGATTCGGACAACGATTGACTCGATGGTGACTTGAGGGTTTGACCGATACGAGCGACTGGTAGGAATTGTGTCGGCGTAGCTTGAGCCCCTGGCCTGGCGCAGGCTTGACCTGCTGGATTGTTGTGCTTTCGGGCTACAAAGCGAGGCGTGAGCGTTGTCACCCTTTAGCCAAGAAGCCTGAACGAACCGCAGCCCAAGGCTTGCGGGATTCCCGAATAGCAGTTCGAGCAGGTTAGCGAGCGATCTGCGTACGCAATTCCAATGCGTTGGTAACGCGCTCGATCACATCTTTCCAATTTCCTAATTGCGTCTGTCGAAACAATCGAACGGAAGGGTACCAAGGTGAATCATCTCGGTCCACGAACCATCTCCATTCGGCGTCTCGATTGAGAAGTAGCCAGGTGTCTTTGCCAAGAGCTCCGGACAAGTGAGCGATTGAACTATCGCATGAAATAACCACATCGAGGTTTGCGATGACAGCAGCGGTATCGACAAAACCATCCTTTCCGGCGTCCATTTGATCGGTATAGTCTTCGATTCTGTCTCGGAACGGGCAGTTTGACATCAGTTTTGTTCCTTGTCCAACTTGAAGACTGATGAGTCTTACCTGTTCGTATTTGGCAATTCCCTCAAAAAGCCCGAGATCGATTGATCGAAAGCGGTCGCCGGCATAATCAGGATTTCCTTGCCAAGCTATCCCCACTTTGATACCACTTTTACCATCCAGAATTTTCTGCCAATGCGAAACGAGCGACGGTTCGGCGCTTAAGTAGTTTGTTGAGGCAGGGATGGTTTTGACGGTCGTTCCAAGGATCCCGGGCAAGCTCATAAAGGATGCCTGCGCATCGAATTCGGGCGGAGTTTCTTTTCTGCCGATCAAAAGATCGTATCCCAATCCTGAACTAAGCAATCGAGTTAAGCGTTGGTGACATTGGACGATTACTCGAGCGCCCATCTTTTGCACTTCCTTCGCATACCGAAAGAACTGGATTTGGTCGCCGAATCCTTGTTCGCCATACAAAAGAATGGTTTTGCCTTTCGGCGACGTGCCGTCCCAAACGGGCTGTGGGAATCGTTTGGCGGGGGGCTGCATTCCGTCAGCCAGCCATCGCCATTCGTATTCGGTCCAACCGCGGTCAAAATCTCCTAATCGCAGGAGAGACTTTCCAAGATTTCGGTGAGCCACAGCGGATTGAGGATCGAGTCGCAGTGCTTGTTCGTAACTGCGGATGGCATCAGTCAGGTTTCCAAGGTCATAAAGTGCGTTTCCTAAATAAAGATGCGTTTGGACCTGGCTAGGGTTCAACTCCACGGCTTTGTTAGCTGCGTCAAGGGCTTTTTCGTACTGTCCTGCGAAGTGATAAGCCCATGACAAATTGAGCAAGGGATCTGCCGCTGTAGGGTCTAGTTGTGCCGCGGTGATATATGCTTCGATTGCTTCGTCAAGGCGATTTGCGGAACATAGTAAGTCGCCCAAGCGGATATGGGCAGCGTACCAATCGGGCCGAAGCTGGACAACCGATTGAAATAAGCTGATAGCTTCGGTGAATTGTCCAGCATCCTTCAGGGCTAAAGCCAAAGCCCACTTGATATCTGATGATTGCGGATTCAGCGCGACTGCCCGACGGAAGCACGGAATCGCCTCATCCAAAAGTTTTAGTCGCGCAAGCGCCGAACCTAGGTTAAAAATGTAGGACACGTCCGAAGGAAATTGATTGGACAATGTCGACAGCGTTCGAACGGCGGCGGCAAAATCATTTGTTTGAATTTGGATCGTCGCAAGCATCCTGAGAGCGGGTGAGTTTTCAGGGGAGACCGCAAGTAAGTTACTACAAATCTGGAGTGCAGTACGAGTATCACCCTGACGTAAACACTCATTCGCTTTTTTCAGTTCCAACTCTGACAAGAACGAAGCCCTTATTTGATCGGCAATTTCAAATTCACATCGAACCTTTTCCCCGAACGCCACCACAATTTCTAGCCTAAAAGCCCGAACGATCCGAGCGGCGAGGCGCTTGCCGCCGGTATCCCGATTCCATTTTCGCTGCAGACTCAGTTGCCCGCGGCTAGCGGCCTGCGGCTCACCAAAGCTAAAGTGAGTGTCATGGAGCTAGAGCCTCGCGTGCACACGAAGGGTTATAATAGCCGAAAATCGATGGCTCCAAAACCAAATCCTTTCCAAAATTGTGTTATCGCGCGGCGCCACGTGATTCAAAGAGAGCTTTTGAGTGGGGGGCGAAATGAATTTGGAACCAAATGATTTTAGTTTAATCGCACCAGGGGAACGCGATGAGCAGTTCGCAGGTACCGAGGCCACGCTCGACGAGATGTACACGCGAGCTGTTGGCCTGCGTTATCAGGGCAATCAGGCTAAAGCAATTGGATTGCTCAGACAACTCCTGGCGATCCAACCCAATCACGTTGCGGGCTCACTTTGTCTTGCAGATTTGTTGAAGGAAACGGAACAATGGAACGAAGCTGTTTTTGGATTCGAACACACGTTGCGATTGGATCCAAACTGCCTTGAGGCTGCATTGAAACTAGGTGTTCTTTGGGGACAGAAGGGTAGAACTAATGAAGCGGCGCACGCTTTTTCGCGAGCTGTTGAGATCGATGGAAACTCAGCTATCGCCCGTAGGTACTTTGGCAGGGCACTAATGGATTTGAAAGGGTTCGATGAAGCGATAGTCCAACTACAAATGGCCTCACAGTTGGAACCCATGGTTGCGGACACCTATATGCATCTAGGACACGCTTTTTCAGGGATAGGAAAACCAGAGGACGCTGTTGTTTATTACAGTGCAGCAGCGGAAATCGCTCCCAAAGACGCGATACCGCATTTGTGTCTCGGAACTTGTTTGGCCCAGCAATCGAGGTTGGAAGAGGCAAAAACCTCCTTCTGGAAGGCTCTCGCTATTGATCCAAGTTGTGCTCTTGCTTTCGAAAACTTGGGAATCGTATGTGAGAGTGAAGGCAACCTGGACGAGGCGTACAGGCACTTCTCACAAGCGATTCAAATCGACCCTCAACTTGCTTCGTCCCACGTCAATCGCGGAGTGATCCTGGATCGACTTCGACGGTATGACGACGCGGAAAAGTGTTTTCACAATGCATTGTCGGTCGCACCGGAAAACATCCCTGCCAAGTTCAATCTTGGCATGCTCATGCTCAGAGACGGAGATTGGAAAACCGGCTTTGGGCTTTACGAACTGAGAATGCAACTTCCGGGGGCAAAAAAACTAAGCGTTGGAACACCGATGTGGGAAGGTGATTCACTTGCAGGCAAGACCATCCTTGTTCGCAATGAACAAGGATTAGGGGATTGCATTCAATTCGCACGCTATCTTCCTTTGGTGAAGAATTGCGGAGGCAGGGTTTTGCTCAGTTGTCGACGATCGATGTTAGGCCTTCTTTCCACATGTGCAGGAATTGACGAACTCATTGATGCAAATGCACCATTGCCTAAGCACGATATGCTGGTGCCAATGCTCAGCCTGCCGCGGATTTTTGGTACGACACCAGAAAACGTGCCCAACACCGTCCCTTATTTGAAAGCGGATCAGGCGAGGGTAAAGGCTTGGGGAGCCCGTCTTGCCGAAGACACTGGCTACAAGATTGGGATCGTTTGGCGGGGAAACCCAGGCTATAGCTCTGACCGAAGGCGGTCGATTCGTCTCGAAAATTTCCAGCCCATTGGGCAACTAAGCCAGGTGCAGTTTTACAGCCTTCAAAAAGAGGATGTGAGTGAGGAAATTGTCTCGAACCGTAATCGATTCCAAGTGAAGAATTTTGGAAGCGAACTTGACAAAGATGGTGCGTTTCTCGATACGGCTGCCATCATGAAAAATCTCGACTTGGTTGTATCCGTGGATTCCTCGTCTGCCCACCTTGCCGGAGCCTTAGGGGTCCCTGTATGGCTGGCATTGGCGTATAGTGCGGATTGGCGTTGGATGCAAAATCGTGAAGATACACCCTGGTACCCCACGATGCGATTGTTCCGGCAATCGTCCATGAATGGCTGGGACGAAGTATTTGAGAGGATGGCTGGAGAGCTACAGACCCTCGTTAAGCGATAAGTCTACCCAAGGCCAAAATGGAACCTATCAGAAACTTTACCAATCCAACAAGAACGAATGCACATGTCATTTCTCGATCGATTTGATTCCGAATGGGGACCGAAGCTCGGTGTCCGCGGTCAAAGCATGCGATGGGTATTCGAGTATTTACTTCAAAAAAAGCCTCAAGGGCATTTGATAATCGAAACCGGTTGCGCGCGCCAAGACAATTGGGCTGGAGATGGCCAGAGTACCTACATGTTCGATCAATTTGCAAAACACTGTAATGGTCAGGTGTTTAGTGTCGATATCAACCCGAGCGCGTGCGAGTATGCGAGGAGTATCGTAGGTGCTCAGACTTCGGTTCATGCTGAGGATAGCGTCGCGTTCCTAAAGCGGATCGGAGTTCAATTGGTGGAAGAGAAACGACAAATAGATCTGCTCTACCTTGACTCGTTTGACTTAGATTTTGGTAATACTGTACCAAGTGCGGTGCATCATTTGCAGGAGCTTTGCGCGATTTCGCCGGCGTTGAACGCGGGTACTCTTGTTGTAGTCGATGACTC
>JANLRK010000526.1:0-11561 GCA_031361585.1 Pirellula sp.
GTGGATGCTCTCGGCTTCCAATTGCTTGAGGTGGGTTAGGTTGTATGAGTTCATTCGGTCCTCAGTTCGTTTCCCTGAGCATTAGAATTCCTTGCTCGAAAATCACGGTTGAATAAACAATAAAGTAGTAACCATCCCAAATTGAAAAAAGGGGGGATGGGGCAAGCTGGATTGAATTCTCCAATTCCCAGTCAACTATTTACAACCTTCTTAGCTTGCACGCTTGGCAAAAGAAAGGGCAGCCTCGCGAAGTTGGTCATGCGTGTGAGCCGCCGATACTTGCGTTCGGATCCGAGCCTTGCCCTGCGGCACGACCGGATAGGAGAACGCTATCACATAGATTCCATCCTCGAGCATGGTTTTGGCGACTGTTGCAGCCTTGGCTGCGTCGCCCAGCATGACTGGCACAATTGGGTGCGCACCGGGCAGAATATTCAGTCCTGAACGCTGCATTTCCTCACGAAAGAGCTGCGTATTGGATTCGAGGGTGTCTCTCAGTTGGGTCGACTCCTCGAGCAACTCCAAAGCTCGAATCGATCCGGCAACAATGGGAGGAGCAATCGTATTGGAGAACAAATACGTCCGCGAGCGTTGACGTAGCAAGTCGATCATTTCTGCGTGACCGGACGTATAACCGCCACTCGCGCCCCCTAAGGCCTTTCCTAAGGTACCCGTGAGGATGTCGACGCGATCCATGACGCCACAGTGTTCGTGGGTGCCACGGCCCCTAGCCCCAACAAATCCAACCGCATGGGAGTCGTCGACCATCACCATCGCGTCGTACCGATCAGCCAACTCGCAGATGGTAGGCAGGTTTGCAATTGTTCCATCCATCGAAAAGATTCCATCCGTCGCGATCAATCGAAAGCGAGAGGTTCGAGACGCCTCGAGCTTGGACTTTAGATCATCCATGTTGTTGTTTAGATATCGGTGTCGCTGGGCTTTGCAAAGGCGAATTCCGTCAATGATGCTGGCGTGATTGAGCTCATCTGAAATAACTGCATCCTCGGGCCCAAGAATCGTTTCGAACAATCCACCGTTCGCATCCCAGCAGGAATTGTAAAGGATGGTGTCTTGCATCCCCAAAAAACGACTGAGTCGCTTTTCTAAATCTTTATGGATCGTTTGCGTACCGCAAATGAAGCGAACCGAAGCCAATCCGTACCCCCAGCGCGTCAGAGCGTCATTGGCAGCTTGCCGAACACTTGGATGTTGAGCGAGTCCTAGATAGTTGTTCGCGCACATATTGAGGAGCTCACGTCCGGAGGCGATCCGTACCAAAGTTCCTTGAGATGTATCGATGACCCGCTCGGCTTTGAAGGTCCCTGCATCGCGAATAGATTGATTGGCTGCGGCGAGATGCTCCAGGAATAGCGAATTCATTCAATAGTCTTGTTTTGGTTTATACTTGGATGGAATGGGCTTGAAGATCTTCGAGGTCGACAAATTCAAGGGTTGAAATATGTGTGGATTCCAAAACTATTTTGGGCGCGATTCCAGCTTCGAACGCTTCCTTCCATCGTTGTACACACAAACACCATCTATCTCCAGGCTTGAGTCCAGGGAATCCAAATGCTGGGACGGGAGTGATCAGATCGTTGCCGCTATCTTTTGAGAACTCGAGAAACTCTTGAGTCATTTCGGCGCACACCAGATGCAAGCCTTGGTCGTCCGCGCCGGAACGACAGCAACCGTCTCGAAAAAACCCGGTCGGTGGGTCCATGGAGCAAAGTTGAATACTTGTCCCTAAAACGTTTTTGGGCGCGGACATAGGTTTCCGATCCTTCTAAAAGGCCATTGAACTGAACAGCGTTTATTGTACTGTTTTGAGGTAGCGATGTGGTAAGGCTCGGAATGTAGATGGATTTCCGCTACGATTGGTAGCATGGCCCCCTGGGCCGTGTCAGTAGCATCGGTATTAAAGATGTGGGATAGGCTTCCAGCGAGTCGATTCCGTTAAGACAGGCTGGAAGCCTATCCCACTCACTAACTTGATCGAATTTTGGAAGCGATAAAACTAACATGCGGTTCCCAATTCCTTTTAAAGATTTGTTACCCATTGAAACAATCAAACAATTATCGCAATTGGTATCTCAACCCACGTTAGTAAATGCGATAAAGGAAGCAGCACAAAAGATTGGGCTCAAGGACCCATTCCAGTCGGGAAATATTCAACAGATTTTGCAACAAGCTGGACGTTGGATGGAAAGCGTGACCGAGCCTTGGCTAGCCAATTCCAAGCCCGGTCTGTTGCCGGGAATCAACGCAACGGGCGAGCTTTTCTCAAGTCGCTGGTGTTCGCATCGAATTTGCCAGGATGCGATCGCTCAAATGAACCAACTTCACAGCCGATATGCTGAGAGCCTCAAGCTAGACCAACAGCTTCGCAACCTACTGATCGGTTTGACCAGCGCTCAATCGGTCGTTATCGTCCCAAACACGACAGTCGCTCTCTATGTTTTGGCGTTATCCAATGCGTCCACCACGCAACCGATGAATTGGATCCTGCCGCGAGTCGATTGCGTGCGGCTACCTCAGGCGGGAACCATGCAGGGTGGCAACGTTAGGGCCATTCTAGACCAGGCAAACGCGCGAACATCGGAGATAGGAACCAATCAAGACTGCACACTCAATGACTTCGCAGAAGCAATATATGGGAAGATTGCTCGATTGCTTATTGCGTCACCGAATTCACTTCCTGCGGAACAGCGATTTGAACATCGTAGCCGAGCAATATCAGCCGCTAAGCAAACTGGAGCGAGTGTTACTGAAATATTGATGGATGGTGCAATCCATGATTTGACGGCGTTAGGACTCGCCAGCAAAGTGATCGCCAATTGCTGGGACGATGGGGTTGACACAATGGTCGTCCCCGGGGACGCGCTATTGGGTGGCCCAGAATGTGGAATCATTCTTGGCAAACAGAACTCAATGGAGAGTGTTCTGAAAATTGCTGATGCTCTGGGGCTTCATGCAAGCAGCATCACCAAGGCTTTATTGCTTCGAACGCTGCAAGCCTCAGAGACCTCTGAACAATGGTGCCAATTGCCGATCGGCGCATCGCTATCGACAAGTCTCGAAAACTTACAGAATCGAGCCGAGAGACTTGTGACACAACTTGCAACAAATCCATCGTTTGAACGGGTAACATTGGCTAACAAGTCCTGCCGCATGGGTGCGGGCGTTTGGAGCAGTCAGCGACTGGATTCCAGCGTTATTCAGTTGTTTCCTAAAACGATAAACCCATCGGCCATGGCTGAGCAATTCGCGGCCGGAGAGATACCCATTTGGACGAATGTGCAGTCCGACCATGTCGAGCTAGTGATGCGATCGATTGAACCAGACGAAGACCGACTAATCGTCCAGCAAATCTGCCCCGTTAGTGAATAGCCCTATCCCTCGTTCCGTAGCTGTACAATTTGCGTCTGTTCGGATGCTGGCAGCATCCGCCACGCAGCCACAGCATCAACCGTCGTCTGGATGCAATGGATCATCTGGATCGAAGAAGAAATCACCCAGGCCCGTGGGAAGCGTGTTTCCGCCAACCGCTTTTTGCTTTCTTTTGGCGGCCGCTGAGAGATCGAGTGCCTCGTCTCCCAGACACGCTTGCAACGCCTCGCGCCATGCGTGGTCTTTGGCAACGGGATGGTTCGCTTTTTGCGACAACCGCTTGATCGCATACCGCAATACATTGATCCCATCGCGAGCAGAGAAATCCAACTTCAGCGAATGAGCATGTTGCAAAAAATCGACCGTCATGGCTAAAACATCCGATTCGGCGAACGGCAAATGATACTTGAGTATCTCTAGCTCGTCCTTGCGATTCGGAAACCCGACTTGAAGTGTCGGCTGCAATCGACTCAGAATGTAGTCTGGGATTTCGTAGGTCGAATCATCTTGATTCATCGTCACAGCGCATCGAAACTCACGGTGAGCACCAATCGTAATCCCGGCAACGATCGACTCAACGTATCGGCGTTGATCCAAAAGAGGCGCAAGCGATGCCCACGATTTCTCATTCATCCTATTGCCCTCGTCGAGAACGCAAACGGCTCCCTTAATCATGGCTGTCACTAGTGGCGATGCGTGGTATGCGATTTTGCCGTTACTTGAAAGTACCGGTGTTACGAGCAAGTCCTCGGGGCGCGTGTCCGCTGTGCATTGATAGATGTACAACTCTTGCTGCCTGACCGCGGCTGCCGCCATAGCCAGGGCTGTTTTTCCTACACCGGGGACACCAACCAATCGCGGAGTCAATGGCAAATCGACTGCATCAACGGTCAGCCAGCAGGCTGCTAGCTGACGTAGGGGCTCTTCCTGTCCAATCCATTTCGCAGTGTTCGAAACTGGATTACCTAATGTAAGCGTGACCCCCTCGATCGTAACCGAATCGCTCATTGAGTGCTTTCTGTGGAAATTGATTTCTTGCGACCTACCGTACGTCACTCTTGCCGAGAGTGACTTTCTGTCAGTGCAGCGACAAGGTGCTTCTCAACATTGCCCTGGAACCATGCTGCCGGCATTTTACCAGGAGATCGAGTCATCGACTAACGGGAAGCTCAATATTAGCAACGAGGTCGAGTGAGCCCGAAAACGCGACCAATTGTGTTAAGTTGTGAGGGTTTTAACGCTTCTTCGTATTTCCTTTTTAATTTCTCTTTGACATTTGCGAAATCGTTCAAGTTGATTCTTCAATCTCGGATCGGCACTGGATAAATTGAATCTGTTAACGATTCCTTAGATTCTCACCCACGTAAGGCGGTCATGTCGCAATTGCCGATGCCAATGGAAAGTGAAGTGGAGTTGCTTTTGCGCAACGCTCAGCTTCGCGACGAACTCGAACCCTATTTGGATGAAGCCGTCGACTTAGTTTCAATTCGACACATGTCTCTCTCGGAAGAGAACGAATTTTTGGCTTCGATTCTGGCTTGGGAACGCGCGCCAACTTTGCCGATTAGCCAATGGTTCGAGCCGGAGCTAAAGCTACCAAAACCAGAAACGCTGACAGATCTTGAACTGACTTCGCTGCTCTGGCAAACAATCCACCAACTCTATAATCAGCGGATTGTGCTCGCACTCACCGATCATCTTAGCGATAGACAATTGTATTGTTTGATCGTCCGCGATATTCTTCCAGCATACGAAAAACGCATAGCCGAACAGCGGAATTTCCTACATTGGCATTGCCTTCAGGATAACGACATGGAAGGCTGGCTCAAATACTACGCAACGGACGCAGAGCGTGACCAATGGCGAGAAGAGAACGGTACAGAACCACCAGACCCGCAATCGCCGCCGTATCCGCGAAAAATGCCTCGCAAACCAAGTAACATGAACTAATGCAAGAACTCAGAACTGTTTCAGTTCAGCGTCATTTCACAGAGCAAACACCAGGAAGTGTCCTGTATCGCTGCGGGGACACCATTTTGCTGTGCACTGCAAGTCTCGAAAAAAAGGTCCCTGAGTGGATGGCCGGCCGAGGCAAGGGCTGGATCACAGCGGAATACAACATGCTGCCAGGCAGCACCTCACCTCGAAAAGCCCGCGAACGAGCTGGCAAAGTCGACGGACGCACCACGGAGATCCAACGACTGATCGGAAGATCGTTTCGGGCTGTCGCTGATCTCGACAAACTGGGCGAACGCTCGCTCACTATCGACTGCGATGTCTTGCAAGCCGACGGCGGTACTCGAACCGCGGCCATTACGGGTGGGTTCATCGCGTTGGTCGATGCCGTAAACTCTGTGTTTCGCGGCGTCCCTGCCGATCAGTATCCGCTACGAGGTAGCGTTGCAGCAGTAAGTGTTGGAATTGTCGATGGATCGCCAACCCTCGACTTGGATTACGCTCGCGACGTTCGAGCCGATGTCGACATGAACGTCGTTATGACGGGTGCCGGTCGATTCATCGAGATCCAAGGAACAGGCGAAGAAGCGACGTTTGACGACGACGAACTTGCCGCACTTTTGAAACTGGCAAAGCAAGGGATCAATAGACTAAGCGAGATCCAACAACAGTCGCTCAGCAACGATTGGCCTTGGTAATACGAATGGCCTTGTTGAACAGTGTGGCACGGCGGTCTTCGCCTTGAAATCTCGGTCGGGACGACCAAGCTATTTTTAAGACATCAAGTGTTAACGATCGTAGAATCGCCAGGATGGCAACATCTTCGCCGTCAATGGCATGCCAAGCATCTTGGCCCGCAATAGCTCAAAGGGAATGTAGTTTTCTCGAAGAACTGCATCGTGGAATTCGCGGTTAGTCATTTTGCCCGCTAGAACCGCTTCGCGTTGAAGCGATCTCAGTTGCAAGCCGCCCAGCATATAACCCGCCTGATAGAGCGGGCCATAGCCACCCATGATCGAGCGGCGAACTTCCGCGGCGGCAGCACTCGGTTCGTGCCCTACACGGTCAATCAAGTACTTGACACATTCTTCCGCAGTCCACTTGCCTGACTGGTAGTTCAATGAAAAGATAATGCGAGCCGCACGATGCTTGCGCCAAAAAAGCATGCCAACTCGATCTTCGGGTGACTGGGCAAAACCCATATCCCATAGCGCCATTTCCCAATAGAGAGCCCAGCCCTCCATCCAAAAAGGGGACGTAAAAAGTTCGCGATAAGGGCGAAAACGAGCCAGCGAATAATACTGCAAATGATGACCGGGTATCAGCTCGTGATGCACCGTTGCGCGACAGAAATGGATATTATTGCTTTTAAGACTCATCAGCTTTTCACTGTGTGACATACTGCTCGTCGGAAACGAAACAATAATATTGTCTCCGCCCAAGAAGTAAGGGTTTACGCGCTGTGCTTCCGGGGACATCATCTCGACCCGCCATCCCTGTTTCGCCATCTCAGGAATCGAAATGAGGTCGTTACCCTCCAAGAACCGAATGGCTTCCCATGCAAGCTCACGAATCAGACGGGGCTGATCGCCTGGTTCAACATGTAGCGACTTGACCTGTTCCAATGCCTTTCGCCAATCTCCATCGAGCTTCAATTCGTTCGCCACTTCCTTGAATCGGTCCTCGCACCATTGCATTTCACGTTCGCCAATGGTGATCAACTCCTGTGGCGAGTATGGGATCCAAGCGTACCGCAACTCTTTGAGCAAGGCTTCGTTGCCGATGGGCACTCCAACAATCTTGTCCGAATCGGAATCGTCTAGGCCCGCAAGCTTTTCGCGTATCGTTTTTCGATGATTCGCAATCGCTTGCTTTGTTCCTTCAAAAGGCTTCGTTGCCCACCACGTGTATTTGGGGTCGTAGCCTTCGTAGTAGCGATGCGTTTCTTGCAACTGCCTTGAAAACAGATCCAGTAACGCAGATGCATCTATGGCGACGGTGGGAGCCACCGCTGCCGGTACAACAGGGGCGGAGTCTTTTATCTCCGCATCCTTGGATGGCTTTTGCAGGGCTTTAGTTAAGTCACTCGCTTCAGTCGTAATGGCTTCCAACAGCGTTGCTGCTTCCTCAGCAGTCAACGGTGTTCCGTGTTCTTTCGATGAACAATAACTCATTATTTTTTCGGCGTATGGAATCAATGCCTTGGCGGATGCGTTTCGTTCTTCCTTTCGATCCATAGATTCACGGTCATGTCGGATCTTGCTATCGAGCAAAAGCCAGTCGATTTGATTGTCACGATCTTGTATTCCAAAATCGATCGCCGCTAATTTCGACTCCCAACTCTTGAGCATATTGCTACGATAAGCTTGGCCGAAGGGATCCAAAGGGATGCGAAACCTTTGTCCGAGAGTCCGCTGATCCGCTGCATATTGAACAATCAACGATGCGATCGAGCTTTCATTCGATTTCGTCGCAAGCGCATCGGTAACCTGAGGAACAACCTTCTGAAGTGTTCGCTCTTGGGCCTGCAATGATGAAGAAGTGACGTTTGAAAAACAAAGCAGACCGCATGCAAAGAGGCGCAATCGAGTATTCATTGGAAGATTGAAAAGAGTAATAGTTTCAAGCAGCTTGATGCACGGCCTGCAATTTTGGATGAACAATTTGGCCATCGCGTGTCACCAAAGTTTCACGGACGATTTCGTCTTCCAAGTTGATATTAGGCTGACCAGCCTTGACCATGTTTTGCAAGAATTTAGTGACGTTATTTCCAAACATGAGACTAGCATGGTAGGCCGCATCTGAGGCGATATTGGTTGGGCCCAAAATCGTGACGCCTGAATCAAGCACGCGTTGATCTGCTTGCGTCAATTCGCAGTTCCCTCCGCGCTGCGCTGCAAGATCAATTACAACCGAACCTGGTTGCATGGATCGGACTGCTTCGGCAGTAACCAATAGTGGCGATTTTCTACCAGGGATGGCAGCGGTCGTAATGACAACATCGCATTGCGAGACGGTCAGCGCAAGTTGTTCTCGCTGTTGTCGATAAAAGTCTTCGTCCATGGCTTTGGCATAGCCCCCCTTATCCTCGGAATTCGAATTTCCAATTTTAAGTTCTACGAATTTGCCGCCCAAGCTTTCGACTTGTTCACGACAAGCAGTCCTTAAATCATAACCATAGACAATGCCGCCCATCCGCTTGGATGTTGCAATCGCTTGCAAACCGGCAACCCCAGCTCCTAGAACGAAAATCTTGGCAGCACTAAGCGTTCCAGCTGCGGTCATCATCATTGGAAACAACTTATGCAGTTCCGTCGCCGCCAATAGAACTGCGCGGTATCCGGCGACGGTTGCTTGGGACGATAAGATATCCATGCTTTGAGCCCGCGTAATTCGCGGGATCAGTTCGAGAGCGAAAAGACATGCTCCTGTTTTTGCAATAGCCTCCGAAGCGTCGCGACTGCTCAGTGCGTCGCAACTCGCGATGATCCATTGGCCCGGTCGCATCCATTGCAAATCATCCGCGCCCTTCGAGAGATTCTCGCCTGCCGCACGCACTTGAACGATTGCGTCCGCCGCGAATACTTCGGCGCGATTGGAAGCAATGGTCGCGCCCTTGCTTGCATACGCAGAATCGGGAAAGCCAGCTTGCTCTCCTGCGCCGGCTTCGATCATTACTTCGATTCCTGATTTGGCCAATGGCGCTAAGCTCACTGGTGATATCGCGACACGTCTTTCGCCTGGAAACGTCTCTTTGGGTACTCCAACCTTCATGAACCACTCCGGTCAACTATTACGAGTCATCAATAAAGAATCGCAGACATTCGCCGAAAAAACATGTTTATTCCGCTCCTGTACCAGCCTTGGCTCAGCGAACGTCAATACTAGGGACTTAAGTATACCATGTCTTAAATCAATGTCGGCTTCTCAACGAATTGGAAATGCCGGGAACCAAAGACACCAGACCTATTGGAATTGTTGGTTCCATTTCGGATTCGTCGACATCCGATGACAGTTCTGGCAAACTCATTGCTTTCAATTCGCCTACTCGGGGCATGAATCCGACAGCGAACTCCTCCGAGCGTTTCACCAACGTTTCGTTGGACCGACGCGATTCACTTGAAGCAACGGGAGCCGAGTTTTTATCGATCGAGAACCATGGTAGTGAAACACGGGTTTCAGCAACCGAGGATTCGCCCTCGCCGCCACCTTGATCCCCGCCACCTTGATCCGATGGCAACGCATTCAGCTGGTTGATAATGATCAATGCGTCCAAAGGTGAAACTGCATTATCGCCGTCGACGTCGACAAAATCATAAGACGAAAGGCTCTGCGAGTTAATCATGTTGATGACCGCCAGGACGTCGAGTGGTGTGCACGCACCATCGTCATCGACATCCATGGGATCAAACGTGTTGTGCCTAAGCGCATCATTGGAAGAGGACTTTGGACGAAGGATATGATCGAAAATGAAGTTGGCCGTACTGTCGCCAGTCTTGATACCATCGTCGCGATCAAATGCCCAATGAATACCTAAATAGATTCGACTTTGCGCATTCTCGAACTTTGCTTGCGAGAAACTATTGAAGGTTCGCGGAACAATTGGCCGAGTGCTTCCGTCGACGTCGCGCGTAATTCCATTGAGCTCATCCGATATAAACGTGAACTTGATGTCGTCTCGACCATAGAATCGCTTGAACGTTTGGAATACCGATGCGCCAAAGGTCGCATGACCAGAAACGTACGCTGGAAAGGGTGGCGTGAAGTTGGTATCACCAGGTTTTGGATTGCTAGCCGGTGCACCAAGGGGAGTCCAATTCTTATCTGCCATCGTTTCAGGATTTTCATCGGTGTCAGCTCCACGAATACCCAAGATGGGTCGCCAGAAGTCGTCATCGTATTTGCCGTTCCACGCAGCCAAGCCAGCGTCGGCCTGAGCGACATTGATCAATGCAAAGAGTCGAGCGTTTTCTGCTACCGAGTTGTTTTGTTGGTTGGCAATCGTGTGTGCAATTTGATTGTATAGCCGCGGTGGAGTGCCCAATCCAGGTCGACCGTCATAGCCCCAATAGAGGCCAATTTGCGTCTGTTCTTGAGTGCGGCGGGTGGGAGTCGATATGCCGTCGCCGCCTATCGATGCGACTTCATCGTACGCGGCCTTGTATTCTGCGCTATTCATAAAGGCCATTCGTCCTGCGGGCGAACCATCATCCAATCGACGCGCTTGGAATTGATCCAGGTTATCGACGGCGAAGGGTAAAACATGCGACGCACCTGGCGCGTAGTATCCTTGGTTGGGGTGCAGTGGATCGGCTGCGTGAAAGCCTGGCAGACCCATGGGGTGATGCTGCTCATCGAATTGCATTAAATGAGCGACTCCATCATCCGCTCGATCCAAAAGAACGAAGGCAGCAACCTTTGCACCGATGGCTCGACCACGATCTTCGGCGCCACCATTTGGAATACGTGCTAGGGTTTGGGTCAAGGCGGCATCGAATCGAGGTCGCTGCGAAGGAAAGAGAGCCGATAGCGTATCATGGGCGGCTTGTGCGACGGCAGCGTCGCTGTCCGATTTTCCGCCTACCTTGGCTCGAACCAGAAACGGAGCGCCGATTCGCTCGATCGAATTGTATGCGTCGTACATGGAAACACTCACCATCGCAAACGCGCGGGCTGTTAGGATAGGCCCTCCCTGTTCTGCGGTGCCCGAATGGTCAGCGGCATTGGCGGTCAGTAAAACATCATTCCACTCCAAGATGACGTCGGTCGCCATGAGATGGCGGGGCTCAAGCGATTCAATGCCGCAACTGAGCTTCTTAGTCTTTTGGCGATTTCGTAAATTCTTTCGACACTTCGATCGGAAAAATCGCAGATTCGACAGTTGGGAAAAAAGGGACATGACATTGTCCTTTCATGACGTTGGAGCTTCGATGTAGAACTGACTGTTCAGCTTTTTCGACTAGTCGTGAACAACAAAGAATCATAATCCGACCGAGGAAAAACGTCTACTTTTTTAAAAAAAAGCCTCGTTAGCAGAATTTGAATCGCATTCTCAGCGCGTGCGAGAAAAAAACAAAAAAACCGACACTTCTCGGCGAACGCCACCTCGGCGAAGCGGTTGTAGCGGAATGCGTCAAGCATTTCGTTGGTTGCCGAAGTAGGCAACACCTCCCTCGAAACCTTTGACAGGTTCCGCTACGAAAAGAACGGATTAA
>JANLRK010000558.1:0-8221 GCA_031361585.1 Pirellula sp.
CGTGCCGAGAAAAACGGCACGGAGTGCCGAGCTACACTAGCCGATTCAACGGTCGTCGCAGATATCGAATAATTGAGTCAAGGGAATTCCCTTATTCTCCGAATTGCATTGAGTACAGGTCTGCGTTTTTCATTTCAACGCGCAATCGAATCGGCTTGTTTTGAAGTGAGGAAATCGCGGACCTCCATTCGACAGTTTGTTCGATCTGGTCGCCGACTAGCGGTACGCAATCTGCAAGTGCGAATCCCACTAACGGCTTGCCCGCTTCGTCTTGCACTTCGAATCGAATGCTCCCAGAACTCATTGTCGCGAAATTCACTCTCAGTTGAATGCCCGAGAACGTAAACGGCTTCGTGACAAACTCGCTCGTCGTTTCATCCGAATGAACCGAAACAAATCCATCGGTCCGAAAACTGAAACGCCGCACGCGACTGCCCGGGCCAGCATAGTACGCCTCCGTCGCATAAACCGATAACTCACGGGCCTGACCGGGCAATTGCAATAGGCCGTGCGACATGTAATTGCTTCGATTCCCATCTCGGTCCTTAGGTGCGGTGATCGGAATGAGTTCTGTGTTCCATCGCTTGAAATGCAACCCATCGCGACTGGTCATGAAGACAGGTTCGACCTGTTCGTTCTTCGGTTGAAACCGAGTGGGGAATCCGACGAGAATGTGAGGTGCTCGAAAGTAAGGCTGAATCGCATTGGTGTAGAGATGTTCATCCGGGGCATCGCCGTATTCAAGATACCTTGGATCGTTCCAACTTAAAAAGTCAGCCGATACGGACATCATGATGTCGCGAACTCCATCGCGAAATTTGCGATGGTAGGCGATATACCTGTTCTGTGTAGGATGCCAAAATGCCAGGTTTTGAGAATCGAAGTCTCCCTTGGTAATGACATGCTTGTCACGTATCAAAATCCAATGCACGCCATCGGCTGATTTGTATGCCTTTAGCCCTTTCGAGTCGCCGGCTAACGCTTTGTACTTAGCATCGGGTCGGCAATCTGGATTTGCATCGAGAAAGGGGGTGAAGTTATGCGTTCCCTCGCCAGACAGTATGATATTATTGTTTTTCGAACCTTGGAATTCGATGATTCCCAGTTTGGGTTTGATCCAGTTGATGCCGTCCGTGCTTTCCGCATAACAAGTGAATTCCGGATGCGTGGCTTTCTTTGCATTTTCATCAAAATGCGCGCCGCGGTAGACCATTCGAAACCGTTCGCCGTCGGCAAACATCGAGTAGTATGCCGACGTGTTCCCTTCCCATGGAGCATCACAAACGAGTGCAACTTCCTTGGGCTCTGGGGTGTGCAGTTTCAGGGACGTTCCGCGATGTTGATCGATGAGGAAATCGTCGACAAAAAGCTCACGCCGCGATCCGATGTCCAGCCTGCGATCGAATGTGAATGGGTTGTTGGGATCGTCAGTAACCGTTACGAGAACAGGTGGATTGAGTCTTACTTGATCGGTTTGCACTCGCCATAGATTGGGAACTCGCCATGCCTTTTGGACTTGCCAGACGTGTCCATCGGCATGAAGGTAGAGAACTGGCTTGATCCATTCTTTGCAACTTTCGACAAGCTGCTTGAAGAAGAGTTCATGTGCTGCTGCAGGGGTCGCTTGTGCAAGTAAGACGGCGGCGCGCGCGTCTGATTTATGGAGATTAAATTGTTCCGAAACCCAATCGGCATCCTGTTGCAATCGCGTGTCCCATTCCGCTTTATCATGAACTTTGCCACCTACGATGTTAAGTCCAATCACGAGAACTCCTTTAGAAACAAAGGCGAAATTCTCAGGGCGGGACTTCTGTTTTTCGAGCGGCAGCGAGTTCGGGAAATGTTTTTCGAAATCGCGAAACTGGCGGTTCCAGAACTCGAGACCCTCTGCTGGATTGTCCAGGTCGTTCCACTCGTTGTCACCCAGTACCACGAACACGGGGTGTTTGGACTTTTTTAGGATGTTTGCGACGGTCGCGTATTGGGATTCTGGCCATTTCGTTTTCTTGCCCGTGACAACGTCACCAAGATGGACGAGAAACTCGCTCTTGCCGTCACGATTGACCAAGTCGACATGATGTTCGAGCATCGGTTCCTCGTCCGGCGCATAGGGTCCACAACCCGTTGCCGAGAAATGCAACAATTGAGCTTGGACAGATAAAGACAATGCGAATAGTGTTAGCAGCGTTGGGAGGAGCAAACGTAACATGGACTGTCTCCGTCGCAAAAGAGTTTGGTGGCAAAGGATTGGCTAAACATAGTTTAGGCAATCCGAGAATAATAGGTGCAGATTGCATTGTCTTCGCGCTCCTCGTGCGTTTACGCTTCAAAAATGTGGCACTCAAATCGGTTGTTGTAGGCCTTCAATAACCGTTTCTAAGAATTCGCGAGCCCGGCGTGCAAGTTGGTCGACTCCTTCTGGCGTTTTCGGAGGAGAAATTAAAGGGGCCGAAATATTTTCATAAGCCAGCGGTATTGAAAGCCCCGTGAAGGCGACTGGCTCGAGGAGGCGGTAGTGATCAATCTCGCCGAAGCCTGGGCCACAGTCCTGGTCTTTGGGCCAGTTGCGATGGTCCTTGACGCAAAAGCTTCGGATGTCTGCGGCACATTTGCGAATGTCCGGGATTGGATCGACGTCCAGATAATCCATCACATTCCCGGCGTCATAATTGACAAACACATTTGGGTCATTTACCTCGCGGACAATCTCCGCACACGCTTCGCCGGTCCCCGTCTTTCCGCCATGTTGTTTAACGACGAGCATAACTCCGTGGTCGCGCGCGATTGGGCCGAGGAGTTTAAATCGTTCGATCCATAACGCTCGATTCCCGCCTTGCGTATGGCCGAAAGTCAATACTTGACCGATTCCTGCCGCTGACGCTTGTTTGATTCGATGCTTCAGAACGGCCACTCCATTCTCATGCTCTGGATAGATCGTCGAAAACATCATGACTGGCTCTAGACCCATATCGCGGCAACGATCGCCAAGTGTCTTCGCATTCTCAGGTGACGCGTCTTCTGCCATCACGGGTACTAGCTCGCCGTTGGCTTGACGATGCTTAACGCCCCATGCTACGTATCGAAAACCAGCGGCCTTGATACCTGTCAGTGCCCGTTGCAGTGGGAAGTTGCCGTATGGAAGCGTCATGCATGCATGTTGAAACACTGTCGGTTTGCGATTGTCCACCAAAGTCGGCGAGCTGTTTGCTTGTTGCATAGAAACAGTGGCGAACGCCGTTGCTGCACCAGCTAGTAACGTACGGCGAGAAATGGCATTCGGATTGTTCATACGATTCATGTTTGTATCTTCATCTCGTTTAGCTCGATCGGTAGGAGACGGTTGTCTGCGTACGGCCGTCGCCTAGGGCACGGGGTTAAACGCTTGATCAAAAGTATCGCGTCACGCCGGGGATAGCGACCTCGGGGGTTTCAAGCTTACCCCATTCATAGCGTTGCGGTCTAAGGTCTTCTTCTGAATTCCATGCCATGTCCCAAGTAATCTCCTGGCCCGTGTAGGTTGCCATTCGACCCATGATGGCCAGCAGTGTGCTCTTGGCCATGTACTCGCCGTTGTTGATCGGCTTGCCAGCCCTGATACTGGCGAAGAGCTCGTCGTGCTCGACTTGATAGAGGTTCTTTTCCTCGCCGGAGTATTCCCATTCGCTTTGAGACGAAATGCGCACACCGTTGCGTCGCTCGGTGAGATGAGCCGTCCCCGTCGAGCCGAGAAGAGTGACGCTGATATCGCTTTTGCAACCTTCGATCTGGCGTGTATTGCTAATGAGTCGGGTCCCATTGGCATATTCATAAACGACGCCGTGATGGTCGAAGATATTTCCATACTCAGTACCTCTCCGCACTTCGCGGCCCCCCATTCCAATGGCTTTGACTGGATATTGATCTCTCATGGCCCAAGCACAAAGGTCGAGATTGTGAACATGTTGCTCGACGTTGAAATCGCCAGAGAGCCAAGTGAAATAGTACCAGTTCTGCATCTGCCAATGCATGTCGGTCCATTCGGGTTGGCGCGGTTTGACCCAAATTGGTCCTCGATAGTCATTCGCGAGCAGGGTACGCACGTCTCCGATTGCCCCGTCCTGAATCCGACTCACAGCTTCCCTGTACGGATAGTGATACCGCAGGCATAGTCCTGATACGACAGCTAGATTTTTCTTTTTGGCCTCGTCACAGCTGCGGAGCACAGAATGAACGCCAGGCGCATCGACCGCACATGGCTTCTCCGCAAATACATGCGTTCCAGCAGCCACGGCAGCTTGCAAATGAATTGGTCTAAAATGCGGCGGAGTTGTGAGAAGCACGACGTCGACGCCACTAGCCAACACCTGCTTGTAAGCGTCAAAGCCAACGAACTGCCGGTCGGGAGGGACATCTATTTTAGAAGCCAGCCCTTCGGTTTTGCTTAGGCTCTTTAGGCTTTGTTGCAATCGATCTTCGAAAACGTCTCCCATCGCGGTCAGTTTGACGCGACTGTCCGCCATCAATGCTTGAGTTGCAGCGCCGGTCCCCCGTCCCCCGCAGCCGATCAAGCCAACCTTTAGAACATCGTCGCCAGCTGCATGAACTGCCGGACAAAGATTGACCGCGGCAACGATCGTTCCACTCGCCGCTAGCGCGGAGTTCTTTACAAACTCGCGCCTTGATGAACCGTGACTATTTGGTTCCAATTGTGTCATTGGTTTAATTCCCGTTAATCCCTAAATGAATTCCATGAAGCGAAGGATTTAGTAGGCGCCACAGAATCGGTAACTGTCGTTCATGTTACTGGATATACTATCAAAAATCCGGTCCATGCTCGACAGAATGGTTGCTACCAACGGCCCCCGCCAGCGCTTCACTCATCGTTTTCAAGCTTCGAACTCCGGTCCACCGCACCGCGCTGAATGAAGTCCTTTCGATTCGTCTTCCACTTATTCTCCAGCTTGTAAAACGGAATGCTAGGATCAAGGTGATGGACGAGATGAAAATTTTGTCCCAAAAGTAACCAAGTCAGCCAATGGGAACTGTGAACAGTCGTTGCCTGATATGGGGATGTCGCGACGTGCGGCTGATGAGGTAGCCATGAAAAGCTCGCTGCCAGTGCAAACAACGCCAAACGAGCCGGCATAAACCAGCCAAGGAACAAAGCATAGCAAAGCTGTTGGTTCCATAAGAAAGTGACGACGGCGAGGCCAATGTAGAGACCACTGCAAAACAGCAATTCTGCACGCTCGGATATGGGGCGGGTTGACCACCTAGAAAAATAATACTGCAAGTAACCAATATCTTGAGTGGACCATCGCAACGGGATCAACCATTTTTGTCCTTTCCCGCACCATAGGTCTGGATCCTCAGTTGGCTTGTTGGTGTGCGTGTGGTGTTCGCGATGGAGAAAGCAATACGGTCGAAATGCGCCGGTCAATAGCAATGAGCATGCATGGCCCACAAGGTCATTGAAAGCTTTCCATCGAGAGACGTTTCCATGAACCGCTTCGTGGACTGGAGTGAATCCGGCAAAACTGGCTGCGAATCCAAGACAGACCGACATCCACCAGGGAAGCCATCCCTGATACACGCCTGTTACCGCCACTACCGTACCGGACCAGCAAGCCAGAGCCAGCAGCACGATGGTAACGTCGATTAACTTTTTTCGCTTTGTCTCGCTTGAGCATATGACCCGGCGCCGTCGAATCCAATGATGCGTCCATCGCCCCAGAACTCGAATTGCAAAGCGGGGGACCCAGCCTTCAGCAAATGCCATGCAGATCGCGCGAATGGTCCAAAAAGTGACTGGCCCGCTGGAGACTACGTAGACGCGTTCCCATGCAAGAGGTTTCATCTTGTTCCGAAAACGATAGAGTCCTTCGAAATTGTACAGCCATCCCATTGTCTTCGCGGAGATACGCAGAAGACCAGTGAGTATTTGGTGGCGCTCTCTTTCCTTGCCTGCATCAAGTCCAGCCAGTGCAACCATTCCAAGGCTGACGATCTCGGCACCTTCGTCCGATAACTGCCGCATCACTCCGTCGACAAGCGCTTCGCTGCAACCGGCGGGCGATTCAGGGCTAATCATCATGTCTTCAAGCAGCCATCCATTGCGACCGTATATCGGCACACACACCGCGAAACCATGAATCTTGCCAGCCGACTCGACGATGAAATACCGGCGGCGTTCTGCGTGTTGAAACAATTCCACGGTAACCATAAAACCCATGGGAGGTAACGCTTTTTGGTCAGCCCAAGCGTCGACAATATCGACCAACTGTTGCCGTAGGGGCGCACCCTCGAAGACTTCGCGGTGATCGAGCAATCGGACGGCGACGCCACCCCTTATCGCCTTGCTCAAACGATTTCGCAATTTTTCTGCACCTCGAACCACCGCCGGCCAGTGAGCCGGATTCCAGATAGCTACCAGACCCACCTGCAATGAGTCGAACGTGGAATTTTGCAGTCGGTCGACAAGTGCTTTGGTAACACCAAAAAAAACAGCGTCGCAGCCTTCCTTCTTTGCCGCCTCGCGGAATGCGTTGGCGACCGGCAAGGTCTGTTCGGGAGCACAGAGCGGACCACCCACCGCAACCCAATATCCACCCCGTTGCGTGTAAGCAATCGCTGCATCGTCCGTGCTCCATAGGGACAGCCCAGGTTCAAGTACCATGAACGAGTGTAAATTCCGACCGTACTTCTCCAACAACGTCAATAACCGTTCACATTGGGGATCGGTAAAGGTCATGATTTACTCGCTGGACGGCGTCCGTGCGAAATCGATTGTTTGCCGATGAAAATTTGATAGGTCGTATACCAGCTTCCCATCGCAGCGAATATCGGAGACTGATCGATGCTTCGATGCGTCTTCTCGAACAAAATGTGGCCGAGGTAGGGTGGTCCGAGCTGACACCAAATTCCGACTGCAATAAAGTAGAGGCTAAACAAAGAGATTCCGAGTAGACCAAATGTCATTGCGGCAACGTTGCTCAAAAAATGCACCCATCGATTCCAAGGCGAAGAGTGGTCAGGCACATAAACGCAATCGTAGAATTCCTCAAAGGATTTCAAAAAGTTTTGAACTTTAGTTTGTACATTCATCATGCCCGCAAACTGCACTCTCCGCGTTGCCCTTTAAAGTCCCAACTTGAGTATTTCCCGAAATTGTAACGTTACGTTGAACAACCTGCCGGCGGTTATCAAAGCAAATCTCTGCAGCAAGACGCTACCGGTAAGCGACTCGTCGCAAAAGCTTTGCCAAAACCAAAAAGATCGTCATTTCCATTGAGGTGACAAATTGCGATTGGTTTCCCATTTCGAAGGCAACAGCGATTCGTTAAGATTCTTCAGCGATATTGCTAGAATCATCTACGTGCCAATCAGATCGAACAAGTGTTATGCCAGCCGCAATCCGGGCCGTCAGCCTATTCAAGTCGTACCCCGCTAAACCGCCAGTTGAAGCCGTGCGTGGTATCGATTTGGAAGTGATGGAGGGTGAGTGCTTTGGTCTCTTAGGACCAAACGGGGCAGGCAAGTCCACAACCATGGAGATGCTAGAAGGTCTGCTAGAGCCAACGTCTGGGACCATAGAAATTCTGAATTACCGGTGGGGACAGGATGATGCAGTGATCCGCTGCTTGATCGGAATATCACTCCAAGAAACGCGATTGACCGAACGGCAAACCGTTCGAGAGACGGTTGACTTATTCCGAAGTTTCTATCCCAATGCAATCGCCTCTTCTGAGGCCATTGCCGCCGTTTCTCTGGAAGAAAAAGCCAACGCATACGTTGAAAAACTTTCTGGCGGACAGCTTCAGCGATTGGCAATTGCGACCGCAATCGTCGGCGATCCGAAATTACTTTTCCTCGATGAGCCAACAACGGGTCTTGATCCCCAATCGCGTCGACAGCTTTGGGATGTCATTCGAGCCTATCAATCGCGAGGTAGAACCATCATGTTAACCACCCACTACATGGACGAAGCCGAACGACTTTGCGATCGGGTGGCTGTCGTCGATCACGGGAAAACGATCGCTATCGGAACACCTAGTGAATTGATTCGGCAATACGGAGGCGAACACGTCGTCGAGTTTGAGATCGCGGGTGATGGTCCGCCGCTTGAACTCCCGCTCCTTAGTTGCCTTAGTGGCGTCGAGCAGTCGAGAATTACTGACGATGGCTACTTGCTGGTTGTTCGCGAGCCTCATGTGGCTATCTCATCCTTGTTCGACTACTGCCA
>JANLRK010000632.1:0-9610 GCA_031361585.1 Pirellula sp.
AATCGGTTTCCCGGTACTCAGCGATAGGACCAACATCGTAGCGATGCCGGTCGCAAGCCCGACCGCGAAAGGCCTGAACGCGCTCTCAGTTCGTTGGGATGTCGTTCGGCTCGCGTTTGCTGCTTTCCAACCCAACTGGTAAAAAAGTTCTTCCGCGCCTTCGATTACCGTTGGAGTCACCAGGCCTCGCAACTGGTCTGAAAACGCTTCGGGCGACTGGCTGTTTTGTTCTGACATAGGCTACGTTATCTTTCTATTTCTGTGGGTTTCATTGTGCGCCGCAAAGATTCGATGGCAAACAAGTAGTCGCGATGCGCTTTGGACGACGATATTTCAAACGCTTCAGCAATTTGCCGAAACGTGAGCCCATTCCAAAGGTGGGCCACGACTATTTCGCGATACTCCGGTTCAAGCTGCAAAAGGGCCTGCTCAAGTTCTTTCGTGTGGCCAGCGGGATCGATCGCTTCGGAAGCGAAAAACCACTCCGGTCGCATTCTTAGATAAAGTTTCTCTCGCGTGATTCGCCTGCTTTCCAAGCGAGCATTGTTGATCGCCAAATGACGTACGACCTGGACCAGCCAAGCGCGCGGGTTCGGTGGCAAACTGGGTTGTTGAGCCAGTTTCAAAAATGCTTCTTGCACGCAGTCTTCGGGCGCACTGCATCGCGTGCGAGCCAATAGCCCCAATCCCGCAGCACATTCTCGCCAAATTGCGGCTAGATTTTGCGGTGTGATTGGCATGTACAATTTGGTTGATAGGCGTTGCAATGGGTTATGTCGCATGCTGGATGCCAGTCACTTCTCTAACATAATAAAAACACCGGCCAAATGGTTCTGTCCCACAAATTTGTGTCCATTGCGAATTTGCAGGTCGAAGCCTGCCGCAAAGGACCACTAGAGGCGCTTTTCAATCTTGCATTTCCTTCTTCCACGAGCGAAGATATCCAGACGGTAGTTGTTACGCACGGAGTGAAATCAAGATGAGTGTTTCGTCCATTTCAGAAACGATCGAATATCCTGAGTCAGACGGTGAACCCATGGGAGAAACGGACCTGCACCGCGATTGGATGGTCCGCATCCTCGAAGTCCTGCGGCAACGCTATCGCGGCCAACGAGTATACATCGCTAGTGACTTGTTAGTTTATTACGAAGAAGGGAATCCCGCGAAGTTCATTGTTCCGGATGATTTCATCGTGCTGGATTGCGATCCAGGCCGGCGACGGACCTTCAAGACTTGGATGGAGAAGCGGGTTCCTGACGTTGTATTCGAAGTGACATCCCATAGCTCGCGTCGGAACGATACCGTGAAGAAGCCTGTCATCTACGAGCAGTTGGGAGTCAAAGAGTACTACGTTTACGATCCAACCTGCGACTATTTGGAGCCACCCCTGCAAGGGTTTCGAATGACCGATGGATCCCTCAAGCAAATCGTCCCAGTGAATGGCGTCCTTCGATGCGAGACGCTGCAACTAGGGCTTCGTTTAGTCGATGGGGACCTCGAATTCCTCGATCTACGCACAGGTGCGCTCGCAGTCGACGAAGCCGAAGCAGAACGTGAAGCTAAGGAGGTAGAACGTGAAGCTAAGGAGGTGGAGTGCGCCGCCAAAGAACAGGAGCGCGCCGCCAAAGAACAGGAGCGCGCCGCCAAAGAACAGGAGTGCGCCGCCAAAGAACAGGAGCGCGCCGCTAAGGAACGGGAACGCGCCGCAAAGGAACAAGAGCGAGCAGCTAAAGAACAAGAGCGCGCCGCCAGGGAGCGAGCTGAGGCAAAGAATCGCGAACTGATGTTGGAGATTGAGCAACTCAAGAGGCGACTTGGCGAAAAATAATGCCCTACTTTGCTTCCGGCATAGAGTATCGAAAATCGTAAAAGTGTTTTCGCTCGACGATTCGGATCTCCATAGTCCCATCCAGTCCCTCAAGATCACCGGTGCCGGAATCGGGAACCACGCGAATGATTAACGATTGCTTGTCCTTGGTCATCGTCCCTGAATGCTGGATGAGAAACGTACCGCGTTTCCCTTTCAACTCGCCGTCGATACGCTCGATGGCGACGTAGGCCGCCGAGCCTTTCACGCTTGTCATCCCCGTCAACATGCGACCTTTGCCGGTCGCGCTCAGATCACCATGATAACTTTTATCTAGAAGCATCATCCCGATTTGCGAGTCCCCCGAATCGACCGGGACAATTTTAACTTCGAATTCGCCCGATACCATATTCATATATTTCTTTTCCTCTGTGGCCTGTGTCTTTTTCGGTTCATCGGCGTAAATTGTGGCTGCAAGATTGGAAGCCAGTATTAGTCCCACAACGGATGTAACCAAGACGCCTACAATTCCGTACGCATTCTTCTTCGATGGAGCTGAAAAGCATTCGTTTCTACACATGAAATATCTCCCGAGTAATGTAACCTAACTTCTGCTCGCGTTAGCATACTCATTGTTTTCATCTTTCGCCTCACGTCTTTCTGCAAAAACCGGGTGCTGTCCACCAGATCAAAAAAACCTGAGCTCATTTGGCAAATGCTGCAAGAGGATGCTGCAGACGTCGCAGTTCATCGATCGCCAGTTCACATACGCGCGAAGCGCCATCGGCCGACAAGTGAGTGTCGTCCCTCTTGCCTTCCGGAAGTGACTTATAGAGATCCTTGTCAATCCAAAGAAATAAGCCTTTGGATCGAGAGGAATCATAGCCTGCAACCATTTCTCGAGTGCGCTCATGCAGGTCTATCAGCGGGACGTCAAGTTCCTTTGCTACGAACCGTACCGCATCCGGATATTCTCCGTGCGTTTCGACCAGTTTGCCAGCGTCATCGAATCGACGTCGTACTATTGGGGTCGCTAAGATAGGTTGAGCTCCCCTTTGCCTTGTTTCGACGACGTACTTTTTAAGATTGTCGCGATAGGTTGTCGCTGCGTCCGAAAAACGTTCCGGCGAATCTTTCTTTTCGTCGTTGTGTCCAAACTGAATGATGACCCAATCGTCCGTCTTCAACGACTCATGCACTCGACTCCAAAGTCCCTCGTCGATAAAGCTCTTGGTGCTCCTGCCATTCTTCGCATGGTTGCGAACCATCTCGGCATGCTTAAGGTAGATTGGTAGCAATTGCCCCCAACCGCGCTCGGGTAGAGCAGGTGTAAGGGGCTTGTCGGCCATGGTCGAGTCCCCGATCATATGAATGCTTGGAACCTGCGCAGAACGATCCCGTTCCTGCGCTTTCTTGCGAATTTCCGATCGGGCGTTCATAAGTCGCTTAGGCCAAACAAACGTCGGAGCTGACTTTGGGTCGTAGCCAGCCAAATGATCCTTAAGCCGAGTGATCGGCTTGGTGTATTTCAATACCGTATCGCCGAAGACTTCGCGGCAGATTTCAGCCAACGCGGGGTCGTACTCCAGCAACTCACTTCGCGTATCAACGTGATTATGATCGTGGTCGTCTGAGCGATTATTATCGAACCAGGACTGCACCCCTTCGGCAAAGTATTCATGGTGATTGACCGACGCATACTTCCCTTTCCAAAGCCCTGACTTCATCGCTGAGTCATAAGCCGATCGAAGTCGTATATCAAAGGTTGGATCGACGTTGGACATCCCTCGCAAGTGGATGCAGTGAGCAAACTCATGAATCAGAATGCACTCGGTTGAATAGGGATCACCGGGGTAACCAAGTAAGTTTTCTTCGGCGCAGGAACAGAACGGATCGGTTTCGCTACCTCCAGTCCCTCGTGCACGGGAATCCCAGTAATCTTTAGCCGATACACCATCGCCTCCAGGCGATGTCTCCTCTCCTAGATGGGAAAACTCTGGCAAGTCGGTGGTGAATTCATTGTACGACAGGATGCAGAGCCTCGCTCCACTTTTTATGATCGCGTTCAGTACATCAGGGCGATTGGCCAGCATCTGGTTTACAAGATATACCGCTTCTTTCACTGCATAGGGATTGACGTTGGTGGACGCAACTACAGGCAGTCCATTCGCACTCGCGATTTGCTTGTAAAAGACGGGCACACTCTCGACCGCATTCGGGTCGAAGCAGAAACCTTGAACCTTTGCCTCGCAAGTGACTCTTGCAGTTGCTTTGTCGGAACGGCCAATCATCTCAAATCGATGACCGAGAGTCGTGCGCAACGAAATGGATTTCCCTGGATCAACTGAACCGCTGGCGACCCGTTCAGTATCGGACTTGAGCCAAAAGAGGTCGATCACTTCCAAACTGCCATTGATGATATGTAGTTTCGGCTCCCCATCGCGGGATTGAGCATGAATGGAACAGCAGAAGGCAAGTAAAAACAGGGTAAACGTTTTGGAAAGCAGGTTGGTTGCCATCATGCCTCTTTGTGCAAAGTCTAAACGCGGCGAGGCTTGAATAATCTCAAACCTCCATTGAGCTTACACTCTACCGCATTTTGTTGCATTTGGCTTTGGCCGGAAAATACGGACCACGGCGATTTGAACTATCTCGATTGCAACCGCTTGCACCATTCTTTGGGATCGCACTCGATCCTCGCCATGGAATTGCGATTGAGAAATGTTAGCAAATAGCACTTTTCGTCCGGGAGTACTTCTGATTTTAAGATCTCAACAAACGAGTTCATCTTGCCCGAAGTGCATTGCGCAAATAGCGTTCGATCGAAGCCGGTATTGTCCAACATCTTTAGAATCAGAATGGTTACGAATGGATTGGGATGGTTCATGAGCTTTTGCAAAAGATCGACATGCAGGTTCCAGTCGATTTTGCCATCGAAGTCATTTAGGAAGGCCGTGATGGCCGCTTGAACCCCAACTTTTTTATTCAACAATAGCGGCAGCACTTCGACGAGATCTTCCGACGTCTTCAGATAGTTTCCAACGATGAAACTTGCGGACCTCAACTGCGTTTCGTCATCGCTTAAGTAAAGAACTGAAAGGACTTCCTGTTTTGTAATAACGCGGGTGCTCTCGTGATAGACATGAAAGGCTTGGCGAATTTTTTGCGGATCGAGCTTTATTCCGTATTGAGCGAACTCGACGTCTTTCAGCTTATAGATTCGCTCGAATTCTGAGTCGTCACCCTTTCCGAGCGCGTTCACAAAAATCGGTAGCAGTTGGGATTCGGTATTTTTCATCTTTGCATCGCCAAGCGATGCCCACTTGCGGGAATCGACCGTTAGACCAGACTCTTTTTGACGACGATAGGGCAGTGTGTCGCGATAGTCAGGCGCAGTACGGGTAGTCACCAGCAGCTTTCCTGACGCCAATGGAAACTTAAATCCATCCGGATGTCCCATTGCTATCAACGATTGCTGGCAGATTCCCGCTGGCATTTGTTTAATTTCATTCAAAAAGTCCTTGCGAGATCGCCCTTTTTCGTCCCATATCTCGACAAAGTCAAACTTCGCCTCTATGTCCGACGCCGACGCATCTTGATCGAAACAGCCAGCCCCAAACAACGCCGACAGTCCCAACAAGATTCGGGGAACGATCCTGAATCGAAAAACAAAGAGTTTCATAGGCACCCCGAGGCAATTGGATTCTAGAAAAGAAAAACAGCGGAAGCGATAAGCACCGTTACATTCAAAATGCACAAAAAAGACTATTCCTTGCAAAATCGATGGAACAACGTGGCGACCTTTCCACCCTTGGTAAGATCTTCTGTGGATTTATTGCGATCGCTTCCTTGATCTCAGTTAGTCGAAGACGGTCGATGTAGGCGTTACCATTTGCACCGAAAGCATCTCTCGCTGATTCGCAATATGTTGATCAAAGCTGACTTCGTGGTTCGACATCCAACCCAAGAGTGCACTCACGACGAGCTCCTTTAAGTAGGCAAATGAGAAGCCTTCCGTATTGTTCGCCAGATCCTCGACCGTGTATTCGGACCAGTCAACTTGATTCGATAGTTTCCTTCGCCAACTCTTGAGGAATTCGCTACGCTGGCGGCAACTTGGCAGTCCAAAATGGTACTTGCGATCGAATCGACTAGGGCGATTAATAATTGCCGCATCAATCCTTTCGGGGTGGTTGGTGGTCGCAAGTACTACCAACCCCACATTCTTTTCGAACCCATCAAGCTGGTTGAGAAAGAACGATTGATTGTCTTGATTGACAAGCGCGTCGAGGTCTTCCAAGACGAGTACACAGGGTCTTAGCTCTCTGGCTCGATCGAATACCATTTGCAACAGTTGCTCGCTCTCGTAGTATTGATGGCTTAGGCTCTGAACATACAAGCTAGGGATCGCCAGCTCTTTGACCAAAGCTCGAATGCAATGCGTTTTTCCGTTTCCTGGTGGCCCAATGAATAGAGCTCCGCGCCTCCAAGACAACCCCAACGACGAGTATTTTTCTTGTGCACCAAGGAATTGCGAAAAGTCAGCGCGGATCGAGGACTTGAGAGAGTCGTCAACAATCAGGTCGTCGAAGCTGCTTCGCTGAACTGTTTCATACAATTGCTTGCTTCGACTCCAATGCCCATTTCGAAAAACCAGCATCGATTGTCCCGGATCGTTGGTCTTTCGGGCGACATCCAAGATGAACGAATCAGCCAATTCATTGTTCTCTGCGATGACCCAACTGCGTTCGGTCGAACCACATGAAGTGCTCCAGGTTGCCTATAATATTTGCAAGGTGTGTTGCTCCCAGAGAACGGTCCAAAACGACTGCTCGTATCGATCCACCAATTGATCGCTCTCTTCTCCGCCCCATTGTCGAGTGAGAATCGGCCGAGGAGTCGATTTCAATTTTAGCGCGCAATGGCCGAGCTCCGCGTACGTTTGAAAGTCCAATTCCGTCGACGCGACTATGACTTGCGAGTGAATACTTGCAACTAACGCATGTTCTATGACAACCGCAGGATCGGCGGAATTGGAGCGAAAGATCGTCGCGAAAAAATCGTCGGGTAAGTGTTCCATGCTCAAATTGTTTCCATGCTCAAATTGTTACTTGACGATTGTCGATTGAGGTTGGTCGCGGGTTCATCTAAGCATTCGGACACAGCACGACCCGAATATGTTCGGACGCATTTTATCAAGGGCGAGAGGTAGACGCGGCTTCGTTTACCGGCCTATGGCAACAATCTTTAAGACAATTTTTTGATTATTGTGTAAGATCGATGCGCCGCGCGTGTTTACCCCAATGGGAGAACCTAAATGACTGAGTTTCCGGAAACACGTGATAGCTTGCTGGCGCAAGTATGTTCGCCAAGCAATCGCGAGGCATGGGATCAATTCGTTCAGATTTATCGCCCAGTGATTTACCGGCTAGCTCGCAATCGGGGTTTTCAGGACGCCGACGCTCAGGATTTGGCTCAACAAGTACTGATCTCTGTCGCATCGGCAATCGGCACGTGGGAAAAGTCCAGTGCGAGCGTTCGATTTCGCCATTGGCTCCGAAAAGTAGCCCGTAATGCCATCGTAAATGCGCTATCCCGAAGACCTCACGACCGAGCGGTCGGTGGATCTAGCGCACAATTGTTATTTGCTGATCAACCAGGCGACACACCGCAATCGGACTTAGAAATCGAACTTGAATACCGGCGCGAACTCTACTTGAAAGCTGCGCTACAGGTTCGCGTTGAAGTGGAGCCGGATACGTGGCGAGCCTTTGAACTCACCGTCATCGAAGGCACAGGCATGGACGAGGCAGCATTGAAGCTAAAAAAATCTATTGGAGCGATCTATGTGGCTCGTAGTCGAGTGATGCAGCGCCTTCGCGAAACGATCAAAGGGTTGGAGAATCGAGAATAATGAACCTAAACATGCGAAACGGCTCATGCGAATCGATTCATGTCGATTCGCTGCTGCGCAACCAATTGAGTGTCGCCCAAGAAGAAGCCATAATCGCTCATCTCAATAGTTGCGAATCGTGCCGGCTTGCAATCCAGAATCAAGCGGCTGAACCCGAGGCATGGCAAGAGGCTGAAGAGTTGTTGAAGCCAGCCTTTTTCCAAATGGTGGAGTCGAATGACGGATCGCATTTGGCACAAGACGGTCGCGTCAATTATCCTCATCAAATTCAATTGGTCCTGGATTCGCTCGGCCCAACCGACGATCCCGACATGCTCGGTCGGTTGGGCGGGTATGAAGTATCGGGGGTCGTCGGTTCGGGCGGCATGGGGGTCGTTTTGAAAGCCATCGACAAATCGCTTGATCGCGTCGTCGCCATTAAAGTCCTCGCACCTCATTTGGCAGCCAACGGAGCAGCTCGTAAACGTTTTGCGCGCGAAGCCAAAGCGGCTGCCGCCGTCCTTCATCCCAACGTAATTGCGATTCATAGCGTATCCAATGATGAATCGTTGCCGTACTTGGTCATGCCGTATCTGCGAGGAAGTTCCCTGCAGAAGCGTCTTGACCCGCAAGGCCCACTATCGACAAACGAAATACTGCGTATCGGATCGCAGGTCGCCGCTGGACTGGCCGCCGCTCATGCGCAAGGACTCGTTCACCGCGACATCAAGCCAGCCAACATCCTTCTAGAGGACGGGACCGAGCGCGTGACACTTACCGATTTTGGACTCGCTCGGGCTGTCGACGATGCGAGTATCACGCACAGTGGCGTTATCGCTGGTACGCCACAATTTATGTCACCAGAACAGGCTCGAGGTGAACCGGTCGAACAACGCAGTGACTTGTTCAGCCTCGGCAGTGTATTGTATTCGATCAGCGCTGGACGTCCACCATTTCGAGCGGAGTCCAGTTACGGCGTTATGCGTCGCATTTGCGACGACGAGCCAACCAACATACGCGAAGTCAATCCCGATATTCCAGAATGGCTTTGCTTCGTTATCGCCAAGTTGATGTCGAAACGAGTTGAAGATCGCTTTGGCACAGCAGCCGAAGTCGCCGAGTTACTGGAACAGTGTTTGGCTCATGTCCAGCAACCGTCAACAACATCGTTGCCCGCTTGCCTTACTCAACGTCGTTCTTTTGTACATTTAGACCGCAAAGGGGTTATTGTCATGCTTGTAACTTTAGGGTTTTCTTTTTTCGGAATGCTGCTTTGGCAAACATCAGAGCCACCCGATATCGCTGGACAATGGGTAGGGGGTGAATGGGGCGACGTTGTTATCAAAGCCAAAGACTCGAACCGCTACACAGGGACGATAACCCATGCAAGACATGCATTGGGCGAAAATCACGAAGGCGCTAACGGAACGCTTGAAATCATGTGGTCGACGTTGCAAGGTCGCTTCAACGGACATTGGAAACAGGACGGTGACCTTTCGGGGAAAGTCTCGCTGAGGTTAGTCGACAATGAGATCCATGGCGCATGGACGACAAAGAAGAAATCCGACAATACCGACACAACGCGACTGTCTGAGTTGATTTGGAAACGAAAGGAAGCGGAGCAAGCAGATTCAGCTAAGTCGATCGTTGATCGAACGAACGCGCGTGCAGTGGCCGAAGCTTTTGTGGATTTGGCGCTTCAAGGTGATTTTGAGACGGCAGCCACGTACGCGAAGGGCACCGCGGCGGAGCCCAAAAGGATTGAGGGTATTTCGTTGAACGTCAATCAAAAAAGGTTGCCGATAAAGTTGGTGTATGTTGACGAGTCGGCAACGCCGAGTAAAGCATTGGCTATTTCGGAGAAAGCACGAATGAACGGAATCGAAGCTCCTTTAAACAAA
This sequence comes from Pirellula sp., assembly GCA_031361585.1. Classification (GTDB taxonomy): domain Bacteria; phylum Planctomycetota; class Planctomycetia; order Pirellulales; family Pirellulaceae; genus JBKCUI01. The sequence goes on from JANLRK010000632.1 coordinate 9,602, forward strand.
CTTGGTGAC
>JANLRK010000641.1:0-2304 GCA_031361585.1 Pirellula sp.
CGAACGCTTGACGGAGTGTTGCCGCCAAGTCGACGCGGAGAGCACCGACAAGCTACTTCAAGAGGATCGAGAAGCGACTGCTCTGTTGCGTTCGGCGGCCAAGAAATAATCGCAATTTGCTAAACCGCTTGCCGCATCGCGATCGATCGCAAGTGTTACGTTCGGGTGCAATTGCAGCGCACTTGCCGGAACAGACGCGGTGATTGGCCCCTCGACACAATCGCGAATCGCTTTGGCCTTGCCTGCGCCAGTTGCCATCAGCAAAATCGCTTGGCTTTCGAGGATGGTTGCGATACCCATGGTCAGGGCCGTTTGAGGGACGTCGTCGACGCTCTTGAAATAGCGAGCGTTGTCTTGGCGAGTTCGCTGTGTCAATGTTTTAACGCGCGTTCGCGAACCTAGAGATGAGCTGATTTCATTGAATCCGATATGCGCATCAGCACCGATGCCAAGAATTTGCAGATCGATGCCACCTGCCTGTTTGATTTGGTGTTCGAAAGCAGTAGCACTTTGTTCCAAATCGACACCGCAAGTCACGGGAACGTGGGTCATGGATAAATCGATATCGATATGCTTGAACAGATTTTCAAGCATGTAGTAGTGATAACTGCTGGGGCAGTCAGACGACACGCCGACATATTCGTCGAGATTGAAAGTCTCGACGTTAGCGAACGAGATTTCTCGCCGAGCATTTCGAGCGATTAGTTCCCGATAGAGACCGAGTGGAGTCCCCCCAGTCGCTAGGCCGAGCACGGCACCCAACGAATGATGGCTGCGAAGTTGGAGCAGAGAGGAAACTTCATCGGCGGCGAATTGGGTAACAGCTTCTGGCGACTCTAAAATGACAACTCGCAATGCAAAAGATCCTTTTGAAAACAACCAGTAGCATGGCCCCCTGGGCCGTGCGGAACTCGGTTCAGAGGTCTAAGGTTCGGTATCCAAACTACTGCAGCTCGCCACAAGACCTAGCTTACCGTAGCGGCGGCTCTTGGAGAGGCCGTAGAATTTCGATTCAGTCAATGTTACTTGTTTTTAAGTCCGTCGAGCATCTTGACGAATCCCTCGCGCATACCGTTTACGATATCCTTCGGACCAGTTGCTTTGATGAAGATCAAGGACCCGTCCTTCAGTTCAAGGATTGCGCCAAGCATTTTGTAGTTTTCTTGTTTTTTGGTAGCAGCACCAGGTACCATCGGCCCCATGGATTCCTTAAAGGTGCCTGCAATCTCTACCATATGAATTTTTGTTTGATCGACATCCTTCTTTTCCACTTTTGCGTCTTCTTTTTTTACACCGTCGAATTGGCCGATCCAGCGATCGATGTTGCTTTCGATGCCTCCACTGGCTTGCATGATGGTGATGCGTGCGAAGCTCTCGCCCTCACCAACAACCTTGAACTCACTTTCGATCATTGGGCTCTTGGGTGGAACGGTCTTCCAAGTCTCAGGTTTCGCAACGACAACCTTTCCTTTAGCCAGTTCCAACATTTCTACTTTTGCAGCCCCATCTTTCTTCGCGGTTTTTTCTTGGCCGATGGCAGGTTGAAAAAAAACACAAAGTGCAGCAAGAGCCAGCATATTTCGCCAATTCATCGATCGATCTCCGTTTGGTGGGATTTGGTAATGGACTGAGTTGTTGCGGAAAAGGGAAGTAATTATCGAGGTTTCGAAGTCGAAAACCCGCGATGCCTCGATTTATGGACAGTTCCGTTTAGTTACACTATACGATTGCAATCGAATTGACCAGTATCGCTCCATCACCTCCGGAATGTATTTCGAGTTAAGCATGCTCACCGATTACCGTTCGCAAACGATCGACGCCGCGCTACTCGACGATTTATCGCATCTCGTGCGGTTGGCGATTCGGGAAGACCTGGATCGCATCGCAGATTTGACAACGTTGGCTATCGTTCCGCAGGGAATACACGGTTCCGCGGTAATCTTGCCACGCGTGGCTGGCGTTGCGGCTGGGGTGGATTTGATCGAAGCCATCTTGCAGGAGTTGGATTCCAAGATCATTTGGACCCAGCATGTCGGGGACGGAGAGCGCTTTAATCCTAAGCAGCCGATAGCGACACTGTCCGGCGAGACACGGGATTTGTTGACTTGCGAACGGACCATCCTCAATTTCCTCGGTAGGCTTTGTGGCATCGCCACGCTGACAAGTTGCTACGTATCGAAGGTGGATGGGACCAAAGCTCGCGTCTACGATACTCGCAAAACGACTCCGGGATGGCGAAGATTGGAAAAGTATGCGGTCCGGTGTGGAGGTGGTCTCAACCATCGCCTAGGCCTATTTGATGGG
>JANLRK010000649.1:0-10460 GCA_031361585.1 Pirellula sp.
TCTTGAACTCCATTGCCGTTCAAGTCTTCGAACTTGAATCCATGGATTTCGGTCCCGCGAACCAATTGCAGTTTATAGTCTTCGACTTCACCGTCGTTGGCGTGACCGACCGGAGGCAGAATCTGAGGGTCCATCTTGCCAGACGTCAAACGCACTCGCATGTAAGCGGTGCCGGGATTAATATCCTTGCTCAACGGGATATTGAAGTTGTATGTGTCGGTCCGTGTCCCAGATACTGTGCCGGCAATTGCTTGTCCAGCTATTACACGATCGTTTGCTTCGGTAAAAACGCCATTGCCTAACCAGTCGACGTACACGGTCAGATAAGCTGTTTGTCCAAGGGGTAGATTCGAAACCGTAATCGAAACGCTACCTACATTGTTAGCCATGGATTGCGAAACGAAAGTCGGAGCTCCAACGACGACCTGGCCGTTGGTCTTGAACATGGATGTGTCCACGCCATCTTCGTCGTCGCCAATGATCTGGATATTGTCGAGCAAGTAGTAATCCGAGTTGGGATCAATTGAGCCGCTACCGTCAAACGTGACGGAAACTAAATTGCTCCAGTTAAACGACTCGGTTTGAAAGTCAGCGAGCCCGCCAACTCCGTCATGGATTCCATCGAGTGTGACAATTTTTGTTAATGTACCGCCACCCTGAATGGTGCCAGTCACTGTGACAAATTTCGATTGTGCTGTGAGAGACTCATCTTCGCCAAAATCAATAGTTCCAATTGAAAAGGTACCGCCAGCGACCGGCGTTATGGTCAAAGCATTGGTTCCAACAAAATCATCCACCTGCAAGCTGGTCGTACCGTTTGTCGCGTTGAACGGGAGAAATGTATTGGTAAGGTGTCCGTGGTTAGCAAGCAAGTCAAACAAGAATCCATTCTGCGTAAAATCGGCAGATAGGATCGTCTGTGTGCCAGGAGCTTGAGGGGCGGTTTCGAAGTTCGCAACGACTGTCGCTGGGTTATTGTCATCGCCATCGGCGTTGACCGTTGGCTGACCATCTAGTTCCGAGTCCCGAAGGATGCCGAGCCTCGGTCCTTTAGCCGCGTGAATCGCGCCATTATTAGCGATGGTCGTCCCATAGGAATCTGGAGCATCACCTGCATCAAAGAAGAGCGGCGTGATTGGACTGGACTGATTGAGCTCAGCGTAGACATGCGAGTAGCCATGCACTGCTGGAAGCAGCAACCATTGGAATGTGCTATCGTCATCCTTACTTGCAGCGCCATAGACAGTTCTTCCGGCCATTGTTGGTTGAGCTGATTTACCGTGCAATACCGCAACTTGGCCCGGATCACCTGGATCGGCCGAAAGTAAGGTACCTGCGGTTCCCACTGCAATGATGCTATCTATCGCGGCATTGCCGGCATTCACTGGATCTATGCCGACTAGAGTTGAAACAAAGGTTGTGGAGTTGAGAGTGTTAAAAAAGGCACTGCCTGTTCCATCTACGGGGTTCGTTTGATTAACGCCCTTATACGAGCCAGCGGTTGCTATATAGTCCGTAGAAACACCTCCCGAAAGGGTTACTTGAACGGTCCTATCCATCGCGCTCGTACCTATTGGTACAACCATGACCGACGCATTGATAGTATCACTTATTACGGGACTGATATTTTGACGAGGAACTGCAATCGTATTGACAATTCCCTCTACAACTATCCCGCCAGCCACGTCGGTTGGAACAATCTCACTTTGTGTAAAATTGAACGTTTCGCCTGCCCCGGTAAACAAGCCGTCCCCGTTATTGTCCACTTCAACTTTAGCTTGGAGACCGAGTGGATTTTGTATATCGGTGAAGTTAGCAGAAATTACTATTGCCTGGTCGGCCCCGTATGGAACGACAAACGTTCGTACCACTCGCGCAGTAACCAGAGTGTCTAAATTCGACTGTCCAGGAAGTGCAACCGTGGCGGCTGGTGGAGGAGGAATGGAAGCTGGATTAAAAAGCGTGCCGAAGTTGTTATCCGCGACCACCGCCATGAGCTTTCGGTCTTCGAGCGGTTCGCACATCAGGCCGCGCATCAAAATTTTGCCGGCTTTGCTATCCTTGCCTGGGATGCGCTTGGCTCGTTTGCTACCAGCTCCGAAGAAGCGAATCGATCCGCGGCGGCTGGCGGCCGAGGAATGAGTTCGTAGCTCAAGTCCAAGTAGGCCGAGGAACATCGTCCAGATCGAGTTGAAGCTCGAGACGAAGCGACTAACCAAGGTCGGCGTTCGGAAAGCACTTTGCCACCAAGCCAGCCGAGCATGCTGCCTGGTCATAAACGCGGTGGTGCTTTGGCGAACTCGATCGCGGATCTTTTGCAACTTTATCTGGTTGCGTTCGGTTCGGGCTACTTGATTGGACATTTGACGACGTGCATTTCGGAAGCTCATGGTTTTGTTCTCTTTAGTTGCTTAACAGTTTGTTGTGAGATGATCCGGAGGGATTTGAATTCGTATTAATGAAGTTTTTTTTGGCTCTGCGTCTTACGATCGCGGAAAGGATTGACCTGAAGAGATCAACAAGCGTCACTCAATCCGCGACCAATGGTCACGAAAGCGGCGGGAAATGCGCTTCGGTACCCGACGAAGCGATTGGGAATCGAAAAAGACGACAATTGAGGAAGGCGATTTCATATTAAACATGAAAAATCTCGGCTTTTCGGGCGATTTGCGACGATGGGTTAGTCATTGGTGCTTCATTCAAGGTTTACGACGAAGGACGAACTCGAAAACGGATCTTCCGCGTTATCGAAACATTCTTCCTGGTCATCGGAACAAGAGTAATTCAACAAACTGAATTCCACAATGTTTTTAACCGGCACGACACCGGCACGATGGATGAGTTTTAACGATTATTAAGCTTGTGGAGATTTTCAGCACGAAGAAAAAACGGGGGGATGCAATGAAATCACTGAGGAAAATGGGGTGACAGCATTTGCCGATGAGAATTCCAGTGTCGAAGTGCGGCAAAAAAAATTAACAGAAAAACCAGGAAATTTTGGCGGTTACAGATTGTTTTGCGCGGTGCTTTCGGCGAGGAAATGGGGATTTCTTGTCGATTTCAGACCGCCCAGGATGGCAAAAGCCCTCGGCAAGTGGGGTTGACAGGATGCCTGCTCCTGTAGCCTTAAAGCACAACAATCCGCAGGGCAAGCCTGCATGTAGCCTTAAAACACAACGATCCGCAGGGCAAGCCTGCGGTATTCAAAACCTTCGGGTATTGGGAATCCCGCATGCCTTGAGCTGCGGTTCGTTCAGGCTTTCTGGCTAAAGAGGCGCAGGGGGCGCGCTCTCGCTTCGCATGTAGCCTTAAAACATAACGATCCGCAGGGCAAGCCTGCGGTATTCAATCTACACGCGGCTTTGAATTTGCTTAAGCGACTTGGACACGCTAAGGCAGTCAAACTCGTCATCAATACGAGTCACTAAGCCCCTGCGAAAGTGGAAGTGCAAATTCACCCAGTATGCAGCCATTTCGTGCCCCTGATAGCATACTTGATCCTCAAACCGAGCTACCACCCGATCATCGCAGACCATGTAAACAGGTTTCAAAATGCCACTTTTTCGAGTAAAAGTACCGAAGAATCGGTTGAGGAACTCTTGGAAACCCGTCAGGCCTTGCCAAATGCCTGCGAATGAAACTTGATTCGGATCTGCGGGGCAATTGAACTCGAAGTCGTCTGCGAAAATGTCGCCGCACGACTGCAACATGCCGCAACCTAACGAATCGTAACCCTCGACGAATCGACTCGCAATGGACTCCAAATCGATCGTCAGGTCCAGAAACGATACCGCATGACCATCGACCGACATTGCGCTGGCCAAATCCTGAATCGTCTGCAAACGCAAGGTTCCGCCTGCCTCAGCCTTGCGAATCACCCGCTCCGAATAGCCGGATCGCTGACCTAATTCGGCCTGAGACCAGCCTAGAAGTTTGCGGCGACCGCGAAAAGTCGTCGCATTCACAGTAAGTAATCGAGCGTTAGTACTCAAAAGATGCCTCTTGCTGCTGTTCATGTGTCCGTGCGACTTTTCGGTTGCGATGCTAATCAACGCAACCTTAAGAATCGATTAAGGAAAATACCTACTTCAGGTAGCACAACGATCCGGGTTTCTTTCAACAAAAAAACAAATACTTTCTAATAAAATGGAAAAAAATCCTCGAACGCCTACGTTTTTCAACTCGTTCGTTGCTTCGGGACACAAGCCTACTAGAGTTGTCGAAATTTTCAACCCACCCGATGGATTTGGTTTTCTGGTCACCAAGGTGGCTTCTTGTCGAACGGCGGGAATTGGTTTACCGTGGAATTGGGCTGCTGGCCCGAGTTTCGCACGGCGGGCCATGCTACAGTACACGGCCCAGGGGGCCATGCTACGGCATCGTGTAAAGTGAGAGGGTACCATGATTTGCAATCGTCAACAAAAGGCAGAGCCTTCCAAGCAGTGCGTTCCTTGGCCAGAGCCTCGGAACGGGAGAGTCTTTTATTTGTCCCGTGTATTGATGTTCATTGCGCTGAATATGTTCGCTACTGCGATTTATGCACAAACGGAATCGGCCAATGGAAAACATAGAATTGTGCTTGTGGCTGGCGAAACGGCTCTGATCGATGTCGTTGGTCATCACGACTATCTCGCCGGATGCGATTGCCTAGACTCATTGTTGCGGCAGACTAGCCAAGTGGAGCCCGTGCAAGTTAGGAATGGTTGGCCTGATGACGAAAGTGTCTTTGCGAATGCCAAAGCGGTCGTGTTCTACACGGATGGTGGCGGTCAACAAGCGTTTCTCAATTCTCCGCAGCGAATTGCCAAGCTTCAGTCATTGGTCGACCGCGGAGTTGGATTGGTTATGATTCATCAAGCTGTCGACTTCCCTGAAACGGTTGCAGAGCAAGCCAAAAGTTGGTTGGGTGGCATTTACATCAAGAGCTCATCTGGCCGCGGTCACTGGGATAGCAATCACGTTGACTTCCCAAAGCACCCGATCACGCGTGGCGTAACACCGTGGAAGATAAACGATGGCTGGCTCAATGGCATTCAATTCGTCGATGCGATGAAAGGCATAACACCGCTGGTGTGGTCCGGCAAAGAATATGCAGGCAGTCGAGCTGGATTGGACAAAGACATCGTTGCATGGTCCTACGAGCGACCCAAGGGTGGTCGGTCGTTTTCGTTTACCGGTCTCGATGCTCATTCAGCTTGGTCACTGCCGGGCATGCGGCAATTGGTGGTCAACGGCGTGCTGTGGACAGCTGGGATGGAAATTCCAACGTCAGGAGCAGCCAACGAAATCGATGAGAAGAAGCTATCGGAAATGCAAACACCACGAACACCGAAGGGGAAGTGAGAAGCGGGTGACGGGTGACGGGTTTCGAATGTAGCCTGAAAGCAGAACGATCCGCAGGGCGAGCCTGCGGTATTTCGAGCCTGCGGTTTTTGGGAATCCCGCATGCCTTGGGCTCCGGTTCGTTCAGGTTTTGTGGCTAAAGGGCAAGAGATTCGCAAAAATTGCGGTCAAGTTTCCGTGTGCATTTTCCTTTCCATCTGGTATCTTGACAGACTATGTCTTTTTTGGTTGGCCGTTGTTGACGACGATTTATCTGTATTTACTTTTTTGGGAATGATTTTTATGTTACGCAAGAAAACTGGATTTACGCTGGTTGAGTTATTGGTGGTTATAGCCATCATCGGGATTTTGGTTGGTCTATTGCTGCCTGCGGTGCAAGCCGCTCGCGAAGCGGCACGACGCATGCAGTGTTCAAACAACTTGAAGCAATTTGGGCTAGCAGCTCATAATTTCGAAAGTGCTTTTAAGTACTTTCCGCCAACCCAACATACCAAGGTCATTAACGCTGTCTCACCAGCGGTTACGGCCACCTCGGACGCACCATTGCAAGTCTACATGCTGCCCTTCTTTGAGCAAGGGAACAAGTACAATCTGTTCGACCTTGACTACAACACCAATAGCGATGCTCCCATTCATGCGAGCATTCCTACCAAGACCGGGGCGAATGCGGCTGCCCGATTGACCGACGTACCTTCGTTCCTTTGTCCCTCGGATGGTTCCGATAACAACTACTTCCTGGCTGGACGCCAAAGTTATCATGGCTGTACAGGCGGATCGGACTTGAGAGGTGGCACAATCCTCGATGGGATTTTTGCCAAACCTTATCCATCGCCAGGTGAAGTAATGAAGGGGCCAAAGATTTCGGAGGTAGTAGACGGTACAAGCAATACAGCCATGTTCTCGGAGGTGATGCGTGGCAAGAAGACTTGGAATGACACCAACCAATGGGATAACACGACCGTATTCTTTGTTGGGACCGCCTACACAGCGGCTCAAAAGCTTGACGGCCGAACCCTGCCTAGCTGCCTTCCCAATGGGCAGAGTACCACCGGAACTTGGATTCGATATACTGGCCATCAGTATTATCGAAGCTTGACTCCAAACATTGTTTATAGCCATACGCTGCCCCCTAACTGGAATCGCAAGAACACCAATCTCGCGGCACAAAACTACAACTGCGGAGTAAGTTTTAACTCTCTGCACATGGCCGCTTCCAGCTATCACACCGGTGGTGTCAACGTTTGTCGCGCGGATGGCTCCGTCGCATTTGTTTCTGAAGGCGCAGATTTTGTTACATGGCAAGGCCTTGGGAGCCGAGCCAACGGTGAAGTTGCTACGATCGAATAATCCAATCGATCAAAGCACGCAAATCCAAAGCCACTTACGTTTCGATGTAGGTGGCTTTTTTGATGAGTCATTTGTTACCCCTTTATTTGGCGATATCCTGCAATGAAGTCCGTTCGCTGTTTCACGTTTGTTCTTTTGGTTGCTCAAATTCTTTTCGTTGCCGGTTGCTTTAGCACGACGAAAGTAGATCCGTTGGCGTCCAAATCCGGCACGCCCGCTGCCAGAGACGGTCTGCTCGATCTGTGCGATCTGCTGAAGGAAGTCAAAGGCGGAAAAGTACCGATGACGATGAATGACCTCGCCCAACACGATGCAATGCACCCGGCTGCGTTTTCACTTACTACCAACGGGACGATTGTTTACCTTTTTGGAGCCTCGGTTAATCCGGCCGAGAAAGATATCAAGCTCGTTGGAATGCAAAAGGATGCGGATAAGACGGGTGGTTGGGTTTTGCTTAGCAGTGGAGAAGTGAAGGATTTGTCAGCATCCGAAGTGGCCGCGTTCCCACTTGGCGGAAAGATGCCCAAGAAGTAGTGCTCGCGCTCGCAAGGCAAGCCTAATGTAGCCTTGAAGCAGAACGATCCGCAGGGCGAGCCTGCGGTATTTAGAACGTGCGGTATGGGTAATGAATTACTCAGCTGCGTCGCTCCAGCGATGCATGTAAGCTTTAATCGCGTTACCGCTCAAGGCACCGAATGAACCAACGTACGCGCTCGGTTGCCATAACCTTTCAACCGCAGACTTAATCACCACGTTTGGATATCGAAGCCACATGTACTCTTGTGCCGCATTCATTAGCAGTATAACAACCGCAGCCGGCGATTGAGTTGGATGAAGAGTCAACGCGATATGCACGTGATCGGGTACGAACGAAACTTTATCGATCACATATCCTTGCTGCAATTCTTGCCATTTCTCGGTTACTTTCTGCGCAGTCTCGGCGGTGAAAACGCCCCGCCGATACCACGTTGCTAATACGACGTGGTATCGAAGCAATGTTGCTGCATGATCTGTCTCGAGCCCCCGACGATCTTTGTCGGTGTGAACAAATGATTGAACGTAGACCGGTGGTCGCGCCCGTTGATCGTATCCATGGTGTTCTGACTGCTTGTCGAGATAAGCGTCGATTGCCTTGCTTTCTGGCTCGCCTAAGGTCACCGCAAAGTAACCTCGCGCCAGTTGTATGTCGCTCGCGCAAGACCGCTGATCGCAAAGCCATTTACTGATTCGACCCTTGGTCTTGCTCGCAGCAGTCGAAGCCGATTCGGTGGGAGTAAGGCTCAACATGGATAGCAGTTCGATCGATGTGGATACCAATTCGAGGACATGTATTCCATACGGCTTGAGCAGATCGGCAAGGATTTCCGGCGTGAGCGCGAGGAGTTCTGCCATAGCTTTGCGACGATGTGATCGGCAACGCATCAAGATGCGATTGCACCACGCAAATCGAATCTCCTCCTGCGTGTAGGGTTGTATTTTCATGCGTAGGATCTCCATTGCAATTGAGTTCGAACCTATTTTATCGTTGTGGTGTGTGCTTCGCATGTAGCCTTAAAACAGAACGATCCGCAGGGCGAGCCTGCGGTATTCCTGCTTGCATCAGCTAGCTTGCGCCGTTCCGCTATTTTTGATAGACTGGTTATCCGTCCCGGTACCGTGAGTCTCTCCTTGCACGAATCCGATTCGTTCTTTCGTCATCATCTATTTCGGAGTACCCTTCTATGCGTAAATGCTTCAGCATTGCCATGATCCTTTTCATGGCGAACACTTTGGTCGCCAGAGACGCCTACGAAAAAGTTGCGTCGGTCGAGGGGGTCACCGAATACCGTTACCCAAACGGCGCTCGCGTATTGCTATTTCCCGACGCATCGAGACCAACGATTACGGTCAATATGACGGTCCTCGTCGGCTCACGCCATGAAGGCTACGGCGAAGCGGGCATGGCGCACTTGCTCGAGCACCTTGTGTTCAAAGGAACGCCTACGTTTCCTGAAGTGCCAAAAGCCTTGCGAGACCATGGCGCCAGTTTCAATGGCACGACCAACGTCGACCGTACAAACTATTTTGAGACGTTGCCTGCTACCGATGAAAATTTAGATTTTGCCATTCGTATGGAATCCGATCGCTTGGTCAATAGCTACATCAAGCGCGAAGACCTAATGTCCGAGTTTACGGTTGTTCGCAATGAATTTGAGTGCGGCGAAAACAGTCCACAAGCGGTCCTTTCGCAACGCGTTCAAGCAGTCGCATACGAATGGCACAACTATGGTAAGAGTACCATCGGCAACCGATCCGATATCGAGCGCGTGCCTATCAATAACCTTCAAGACTTCTATCGTAAATACTATCAGCCCGATAACGTCGTACTCGTCGTCACAGGCAAGTTCGAAGAAGCTAAGGCCTTGGAGTACGCAACGAAATACCTTGGTTCGATTCCTAAACCAACCAGACGACTCGATGCGACCTATACCGAAGAGCCGCCTCAAGATGGCGAACGTTCCGTTGTTCTTCGTCGCGTTGGCAGCGTCGGGGCGATCAATGTCGTCTACCATATTCCTGCGGCAGCACATCCCGATTGGGCACCGCTATCGGTGTTAGCAAGCATCCTATCGGAAGACAAAGTTGGTTTGCTCGATCAGGTGCTTGTTGAAACTAGACTCGCAACAAGCGCTGGCGCATTTGCCGACAACTCGCATGACCCAGGGCTTTTTTCCTTTTCGACCGAGCCTGCTGAAGGCAAACTCGAAAAGGTCAACGATCTGCTGCTCAAGACCATCGACGATATCGAGAACGCAACGTTCAAGTCCGAAGAAATCGAGCGGGCCAAGATTCGTGCCAAACGCCGAACCGAACAAACGCTTTCGAATGCAGCTGCGATGGCTCAAACGCTGAGCTCCGCCAGCGCACTTGGTGATTGGCGATTGTTCTTTTTGCAAAGAGATCGACTCGCTACGGTTACACCCGATGAAGTCAATCGTGTTGCTAAGACATACTTCAAGAAGCATAACCGAACCGTTGGCATGTTCATTCCAGCGGACGCGCCTCAGCGATTGACGGTTCCGGCTGTGACCTCGATCGTAGACATGGTTAAGGACTATAAAGGTGGAACGGCAGGTCTTGCAGGTGAATCCTTCGATCCGACCCCCGAGAATCTGGATGCGCGAACCAAGCGAATGGAAGTCGACGGAATCAAGGTTGCGATGATTCCAAAAAAGAATCGTGGAGAGACGGTAGCCTTCTCAATGACACTGCATTACGGCAACGAAGATTCGCTCAAGGGCATGAATACGGCAGCCGGTATGTTGCCGATGTTGATGATGCGTGGCACGAAGAAAATGGACCGACAAGCGTTGCAAGAGAAGATGGACGCTCTGGGTGTTCAGATATTTGCGGGTGGTGGTGCCGGCGGCCGCGGACGTGGTGGACGCGGAGGTGGAGGCGGTGGCGGTGGATCGGCTGGCCAACTTAGTTTGTCCGTCACAGCCAAGCGAGAATCACTCGTGGCTGGTATTGAATTATTAGGCGAAATTTTGAGAAGTCCCGCCTTTGCAGCGATGAGTTCGAGCAGATGAAATTGGGGAATTCGACGCGTATGACCGAGATGCTCAACGACCCAGCCGCTCTCGCTGGGAACCAATTGGCTCGATCTCTTTCGCTCTATTCCAAAGGGGACGTTCGATACGTGCCAACAACGAAAGAGAGCATCGAGGATGTCAAAAACGTTAGCTTGGAACAAGTCGTCGATATTTACAATAAACAACTTTCCGCAG
>JANLRK010000651.1:0-4441 GCA_031361585.1 Pirellula sp.
CGACTCATTACGAGATCGATATGGTCGCACGACTTACGGTCAATCCTGTTTACTTGCAAGAAGGCTCGTAGAGGCTGGCGCGAGGTTTGTAAATGTCTATTTTTCTCGCAGCATCGGTGGCAAGGGTAGCGAAGGTTGGGACACACACCAAGAGAATTTCAAAGATCTTCGAGAGCGGCTTCTACCGATGACGGACTGTACGGTACCAACCCTGATTGAGGACCTTGAGGCGCGGGGGCTATTGGACGATACGCTAGTGCTTTGGATGGGCGAGTTTGGACGTGGTCCCCAGGTCGGCGATCGAGACGGCAAGGGGCGTGGCCACTGGCCTCATTGCTACACCGTTATGATGGCAGGAGGAGGCACTCGTGGCGGAGCAATTTTCGGTAAAAGCGATGAGCGTGGCGCGTACCCAGCAGCCTCACCGGTCGGCCCCGAAGATATTTCAGCAACTTTGTTTTGGGCTCTAGGCATCGAACCGGATAGAGAAATTCGCGATACGCAAGGACGCCCGCTACCCATTGCAAGCGGCTCGCCAATCGATTCGATCTTCAGCTAAGTGATGAAGCGCGAACCCGTTGGGAACATCAAACTAAGGACGGATCCGTCGCTTGCCTTAGCAAAGGAACATGAGCCATCGCCCGTGTGGCCTGCAAGATCAGCAAGGGGTTCACTGCCCAGGGTAAGTCAAGAAGTGCCTGGCATGGCCTCCAGCGGCCGTTCTGCATTGATTGGCAGCCAAGCGAGCACGGCGACAAATGAGAGCACAATGAAGGCAATTAGACATATGTCGTAGCCTTGAGTCAGAGCCGCTTGCTTTGCCGCTTTGGTAATCGCCGACACTTCCACATGGTCCACAGCCGCCCGACGCGAAATCGCCATTTCTAGAATCGTTCCAATGGTCCAGCCAGAAACGGCCCCGCCCAAGTTACCGAGCATATTCATCCAGCCTGCGACAACTGCCGTATGACGCTGACCCATATCTTGGCAGGTTGCCCAAGCTGCTCCCATCATCAAATCATTTGAAAATGCCGCTAGCGAAATAGCCAATGCTGCAGTCCAAGCCGAATCTGCATAGATTGCAAACACGTAGCACGATCCACAAAGTGCATGGCCGGTCATGGCTGGTATTCTGCGTGCCCAATTGCGACTGCGCAATCGTCTCGTCAGAAAGTCCGTCCAATAGCCTCCAATCAGACATCCGAAACCACCCAAAAGCAATGGACCACCCTTCATGATCGCGCCGGTTATGCTATTCGCCTCAAGACCGTGTCGCGTTTCCAAGAATGATGGAAAGTAGGTGATGTTAAAGTACCAAGAAAAACTTGCACACGCATACATGAGCCCTAGAAGCCATGTACTTCGGTTGCTTAGTAGTAAACGCAATGGAAGTGGATGGACCGGATTCTTAGGATGGGAATCCAGTGCGGACTTGTTGGTTTCCGCATTCGCCGGATGATCCTTGAATCGCCACCAAAATACGCAGCACCAACCGAGTCCAATGGTTCCGAACAGCATGAACGCGCCTCGCCACGAGACCAATGGAGCAGTGTATACCGACCCGATCACTAACAATGTCCAAATCAACGGTGTGATACCGCCCATGAAACGGCCAGACATCCAAATCCAACCCTTGGCTCTACCGCGCTCCTCAGGCGGGAACCAGTTGGCGACGACGCGAGCCAAGTTGGGATATGCGCCAGCCTCACCGACTCCAAACAAAAATCTTACTAGGCACAATAGTCCAAGTCCACCGAAGGTAAACGCGCCAACTCGTAGCCCAATCATTCCGGTTAACGCGGTGAAAAATGACCAACCAACAACGATTCTAAGAAGTGTTCTGCGGGGGCCAAATGCGTCACCCAGCCAACCACTTGGCACCTCGAACGTCGCATATGCGATAGAAAATGCAGTAAACGTCCATTTCAAATCGCTAATGTCTTTCAGGCCTAAGTCCGAGATTAGAAATGGCACCGCCGCACCAAAACATACTCGGTCCAAGTAAGTGATCATCGACAACGTGCAAGCAAAGGCCAACACCTCTATCCGCCCCAACGGACGCGGCACTCGTATGGATGCTCTTTGCATAGTATGTATCGCTTTGCCGAATGGGAGAGGAGGGAAATCGACGGTCGTAAAATGCCATGCCTGAGGTCAGTTGATGATGTTCCGTAGCGGGTTTCCAAGCAGTGCATTTCGGCATGCTTGCGAGCCTTTGATTCGCATGTCGGCGAGCCCTTCCTCGGAATAGAAAGCCGAATGGGGATTGATGATAAGCCTTGTATAGGCAGGATGCTTTGGATCCCTCCAGGCAGCCAACAACGGGTTATCCTTGGCTGGAGGTTCGTCTACCAACACATCGATGGCAGCTCCCGCGAGCTTCCCGCTGGCGATGGCATCGGGAATCGCACGCACATCTACCACGGCTCCTCGAGCGGTGTTGATCAGATAGCTGCCGTCTTGCATTTTTTGAATCGCTTTCGCATCGATGATGTTATTTGTCTCTGGCGTGTTGGGACAATGCATGCTGAGCACGAACGAATTCGCTAACAGTTCTTCCAGCGATTCTACCCGTCGAATGCCCAGCGCCTTGTCGTATCCATCTTGCGTGTACGGGTCATAAAAGATCGTGTTCATCCCCAAGGCTTTGGCGCGGAGAGCAGTCGCGCTGCCAATTCGACCCAGGCCTAGAATACCAAAAGTCCGGCCGCGCAGTCGAAATAGTTTGCCTGCCGTCGAGTACATCCAAGGATCTGGTGTTTCACGCATTCGAACGTTGTAAAAATTAATTCCTCGCGTCAAAGCCAACATCATTCCGATTGCCGAATCGGCAACCTCCTCCGTTCCATAATCCGGAACGTTGGCAACGGAGATGCCTCGCGACCGAGCAAAAACGTAATCCACGTTGTCGTATCCTACGCCGCACCTAACAATCAGCTTGCACCGCTCAAGTCGTTCGATGGTCGATCGCCCTATCGCAATATTGTGATACAACATGATCGCGTCGGCTTTCTCGACTCGACCATGAAGATCTAGCTCGTTGTGAGCGTCCAGGGCAATCACATCTGCAATGTCTCCGACTATTTTGCGTTCTGTTTCAAGGCTATCTGCGATAAAGTCAGAGATGACGATTTTAAAGCGGGGGGATGACATCTATTTAGGTTCGTGTTAGAGGGGTTGGGGACAACGGAAAGGCCGGTATAGTTTAGCATACACGGTCGCCCATAAAACTTACCCTCGCATTCAAGGCCCGCCACTCATGCCACTATCTCACTCGGATTTACTTAAACTCAAACGCTGGAACACGCCAACGATCTATAACGGCTGGGAGCAGATCACCAAATCGGACGTGACAGCGGATGGGATTAATCTCGAGGAGACCCGCGATTTCATGCCGCAAATGGGACCGATGGTCGGTTATGCGGTCACCTTAATTGTGGAGCCATCCAACGTTGCACATAAAACGATCCCGAATGCTTGGAACGAGTATCGCAAGTACATTGCGGAACAGCCTGGCCCCAAGATTGTAGTGATTCAGGATTTGGACAAGCCGCGAGTGATTGGCTCGTTTTGGGGCGAAGTCAATAGCAACGCGCACCGCGCACTCGGATGTGTAGGTACCATCACAGACGGTGCGATACGGGATTTGGATGAAATGACCAATGCCGGATTCAAAGCGATTGCGAGACGACTCTGCGTTGGCCATGCTCACGTTACCCCAGTGCAATGGGGTTGCGAGGTCGAGGTCTTCGGACGCAGAGTTCGGCCTGGGCAACTCATCCATGCCGACAAGCACGGATTTTTGGTCGTTCCTACAGAAGACGAAGCAAGGTTGCTTGACGCGGCTATTTTCATGGATGGAAACGAATGCAACACGGTGATCGCAGCGGCCCGAGCATCTAGCCCAGCAGGTCAAAACGAAACCCTGGCTCGACTAGCACAAGCAGGGTCCGACTTTGGCCGCGCTGCCAAAGAGAAATTTGAGCGCAAGGGTGAATGGTAGTTTGGCATACAGCTCCATCGGTTGCCCGCAGGATTGAGAATGGACAAGCTACTAACCCAACTTGAAACGTAGCATAGTCTGGTTGAACCACGGAATACCCGGAATACACGGAAGAACGGACCTGGTGTTCAAACGTGCGAGTCCAAAAAAGGAAATCGAGCTCATGACACCTTGGGATTTCAGCAAAGCTCTTCACTGCAGTACCTGTGGAGCGACGTTGATCGCATCTGGGACAGGAAAACGATGAACCTCCCAAGCGGAGTCCACCTGCGATCAATCACTGGCAATCCACGTTGAAAAAAATTCTAAGCATGCTGGATTTTCAAGGGCACCTGAGTTACCGAGATGGCTCCCATTGATTGCGCTTCGAACGGCGATCTCAGATAGTTTGCCGCTGATCGTACGAGGCAAATCGGGAGCGGCCGCAAGGAACATTGG
>JANLRK010000704.1:0-7738 GCA_031361585.1 Pirellula sp.
TACTTTCATTCATGCACATTCATTCCAATCAATCTGATCACGAGATTAGACAGGCGGTTGAGGAGACGTATCGGTCCGAGTCTCGGCGGGTGTTTGCGACGCTGGTGCGGTTGTTGCGGGATTTTGATCTGGCTGAGGAAGCGATGCACGAGGCGTTTGCCTTGGCCGCGACTCAGTGGGCTGAAACCGGAGTTCCCGACAATCCGAGAGCCTGGCTGGTGTCTACGGGGCGGTTCAAGGCGATTGACGCTTTGCGACGTCGGGGACGGTTTGATGAACTAGCTCTGGAAATCGCTGGCCGCTTTGAAGATGTGGCTCAGTCCAATGCCCAACGTGCTAATCATGACATCGAAGACGACCGGTTGCGACTGATTTTCACGTGTTGCCATCCGGCGATTGATCCTAAAGTGCAAGTTCCACTCACGCTGCGAGAAGTATGCGGGCTGTCTACCGAAGAAGTTGCCAGTGCGTTTCTCACGGCACCGGCCACTATGGCTCAGAGGATTGTTCGCGGTAAGGCGAAGATTCGTGACGCAGGGATTCCGTTCGTCATTCCGACCGCCGAAGATTTTCCTGAGCGGCTCGAGTCGGTGTTGGCGGTAATCTACTTGGTCTTCAATGAAGGTTACTCGGCGTCTTCAGGTACCTCTGTGACTCGGTCCGACTTATCAAGTGAAGCGATTCGACTAGGGAGGCTGCTGGTAGAGTTACTGCCCGATCCGGAAGCGATGGGTTTGTTGGCGCTGATGTTGCTCCAGGAGTCACGCCGAAAGGCCAGATCAACCGCCGAAGACGACATCGTATTGCTGGAGGATCAGGACCGCTCACTATGGGAACCGAAATTGATCGCCGATGGCCAACACCTCGTTGAACGAGCACTCTCCTCTGGGCGTTTCGGGGCCTATACACTTCAGGCCGCGATTGCTGCCGTACACGCTAGCTCGTCATTGGCAGACCAAACCAATTGGTCGCAGATTGTGGACATCTACGACGCGTTGTTGTCGATAAACCCATCTCCTGTCATCGAGCTGAATCGAGCCGTTGCAGTGGCCATGCGCGATGGTCCGCAATCGGGACTGGATCTGATCGATTCGATTTTGAAACGGGGTGATTTGGCCGACTATCACTTGACCCACGCCGCCCGCGCGGAGCTGTGCCGCCGAGCCGGACGGATCGACGAAGCCCGGGACGCTTATCAGCAAGCCCTTTCGTTGGTTCGCCAAGAACCGGAGCGCCGTTTTCTGACTCGCCGGCTTTCGGAAACCTTTGTTAGCCGGACGATTCCATGAGCAAACTCCGAATCCGATCACTTGTCGCCGCCTGATGCACCGACTTACCTTGACCGTTTTTGTCGGTTGGGCGAGCGCCGCACTCGAGCAACAGACTGATGATCCCTACTTGTTGTTGGCGTCCGTGCTCAGAACCGCTTGCGCCTCGCCCAGCGGTTTGCACTGCGAGGTGAAGGGGCGTCGAACCTGACTTGTTAGGCATCTTCGGATTCGCACCTCCTTTGAGCAGCGCTCGAACTGCAGGCAACGACCTCGTTCGTACGGCCCTGTGCAACGGTGCCACCCCAGATTTGTCAACCGCGTTGGGATCAGCGCCGATTGCCATGAGGTACTCGATCGTCTCGGACTGTGCCGTCGGGTTCCAGTGATTGGTATCTGAAGCGTAGTGGATTGGTTCGGCTCCGAGGCGATTTTTGACGCGACAATTCGCACGGTGACCAACCAGTAGTTCTGCAATTGGACGGTTGAAGCCGGCACTAGCCATATGAATCGCTGTATCGCCAACGAAAAGATAGTGGGAAATTTCTGCGAAAAAGTAGGTCGATGCGTCTTGGCGCGTTGCGCCAACTTCCGATGACGCAATGGCAAAAGAGGGACTTTCCGCCAAGCGACGGGACACTTCTACGACATCGCCAAGCGCGACTTGTCGAATGAAATCTAGAAAAGCAGAATTGGACTTTGGCATTGCATTTTAGGCTTTGCGGTATTCAATCGCCGAAGTTCGTTGTAACGTTTCCTGAAATCGGTGGCACAGCGCGACATATTATTTTGAGGTATTCCAAGTCATGATTTTATACTCCCAAAACCGCAGAACGCTACTCTTTTTGCATCCGATATCCTACGGGAAATCCGCTGTTCAATCGGCGCCTTCGTACAGGAGAAAATGATTCTCGACGAAATTTCAAGCAGAATTTTTTGTGACCGTTGTCGATTTGCCGGAATCCTGTTCGACTATCTGATGAAAACGCGGGAATTGCCCGCTCAAGTGACGCAACTTTAGACTTAAGGAAACATCATGTCCACCAAGATTTTCGTCACCCTGCCCGTCAAAGATTTGAAAAACTCCATGCGGTTCTACGAAGCGCTCGGCTACAAGCAGAATCCGCAGTTCACCGATGAAACGGCGGCCAGCATTGTCATCAGCGACACGATCTATGTGATGTTGGGCACGCACGAAACGTTCAAGAAGTTCACTCCCAAGGAGATCGCCGACCCGACGAAATTTTGCAATTCGTTGCTTAGTTTGTCGTGTGAAAGTCGTTCTGCAGTGGATGAACTTATGTCCAAAGCCGTCGCGGCTGGCGGTTCACAGGCGCATGAACCGGAAGACTATGGCTTCATGTACCAGAGCGGCTTCTATGATCTAGACGGCCATGGGTGGGGAGTCCTTTGGATGGACCCGGCTGCTGTCCAACCAGGCGGTCAGTCCTGATCGAATCGAAGTCGTGTCAAACCTTCAATCAACAAACGAAAGGAAATAACGATGCAAATGCCTGAACCGACTCTCGAACACGAATGGCTCCTCCAACTTGTGGGTGATTGGAAATTCGAGACCGAATGCATAATGGGGCCAGATCAGCCGCCCATGAAATCGACGGGGAAACAGGCAACTCGGTCGCTGGGATCCTTGTGGACGTTGGGCGAAATGGAGAGCGTTGGCCCCGATGGACAGCCCATGCGGTCTGTCATCACACTTGGATTCGACCCGGCCAAACAACGTTTCGTCGGGACGTTCGTCGCTTCGTGCATGACTCATCTATGGCCTTATGACGGCCAACTGGATGCTGCTCGAAAAACACTGACTCTGGATTCCGAAGGCCCAAGCTTCGCCGACGATGAAACGATGGCGAAGTATCAGGATATCATCGAAGTTGTCGACAAAGACCTATACCTGTTGTCTTCGAAGTTTCAGAATCCAGATGGTTCATGGACGCAGTTCATGAGCGGCAAGTACACCCGTGTTGCTGAAAAGGCATAACAATATGACACCTCAAAAAATCAGACCGTTCCTGTGGTACGACCACGCTGCCGAACATGCGGCTCAGTTCTATTGCTCGCTTTTCCCCAACTCCCACGTGCATAAGGTCACTCGCTACCCCGAAGGCGGTATGGCCCCGGCGGAAACGGTGATGACGGTCGAATTCACACTGGCCGGCGCCGAGTTCGTCGCGATCAATGGAGGCCCGATTTTCAAACACACAGAAGCGTTCTCGCTCTCGGTCGAGTGCAAGGATCAGGCCGAGGTCGACTCCTTGTGGGACAAGCTCATTGCAGACGGTGGATCGCCATCGAGGTGCGGCTGGTTGAAAGACCGCTGGGGATTGTCCTGGCAAATTGTCCCATCTGTGTTGCCCACGCTGATGGCTGATCCCTCGGGGCGTGTCATGCAGGCGATGATGCAGATGACCAAACTGGAAATTCAAAAGTTAAAAGATGCGTTTGATAGAAAGTAATGTCCGTTCACGGGCACTCACTTCCAATATTTCACTTCACCACTTCACGGAGACAAAAAGATGCCCTCAAAAGCACAACGAATTACCGGCTGGGTTCTGACTGGTCTGGTCGGATTTTTTCTTGTAGTCGCCAGCGGAGTCCCCAAGTTTATCGACTTCCCTGGTAAGAAAGAAATGTTCGATCACCTGGGAATCACCGACGATCTTGCCCCGATTTTGGGCGTGGTCGAAATCGTCGTCGCGATCCTTTTCCTCATTCCACGAACGTCCTTCCTGGGTGCGATCCTAGTGACCGGCTATCTCGGCGGAGCCGTTTGGGCGCATTTGCGCGTCGGCGATCCGTGGTTCTTTCCGATCATCATCGGCGTGGTCATGTGGATCGCGTTGGGGCTGAGACAGCCCGCAATCTTTGCGCTAGCAGTTGGAAAATCGCCGTGGCCATCCAACCCCCGGGGAAGTACTCCATGAAATACATGCTCCTCATCTATAGCCCCGAGAGCGCTTGGTCTCCCGAAGAATGGAAACAGTGCGTTGAGACATCGAGTGGTATTTGCCAGGAGATGGCTGCCAAGGGCCAGTTCATGGCAGCTTCGCCGCTGCATCCCGTCGCCACGGCCACCAGCGTGCGGGTCCGCAATGGGCAACGACTCATCACAGCCGGACCATTTGCTGAGACCACGGAACAACTCGGCGGATACTATCTGATCGATGTCGAGAATCTCGACGAAGCCATCGCGATCGCAGGTCGACTGCCACCCGCCAAGAAAGGAACAGTCGAGATTCGTCCGCTCTTCAAACTCGATGGATTGCCGACCGAGAAGTTATCAGACGAACCCACCCTATCTCAGACACTATCCCAGGCACCGCTCCAGAAGTTCATGTTCCTCTGTTACGACGACGAGGAGGCTTGGAGGAATGCCGGAACAGAAGCCCATCACGCCGCGATGATGGAGGCGGTAGCACTGACTCATAGACTCGATTCACGTGGTCAGTACATAAGTGCGTCGCCACTGCATCCGATCGCCACCGCCACCAGTGTTCGCGTTCGGAACGGTCAACGGATCGTGACCGATGGCCCGTTTGCTGAGACTCGCGAAGTGCTAGGCGGTTACTACTTGATTCTGGCTCAAGACCAAGCCGAGGCATTGGAGTTCGCCGCCGAGCATTCGGGTGCTCGAGTCGGAGCGGTGGAAGTTCGGCAGGTCTTCGATCTGTCGACGTTACAGTAAAATGCCTAAATCTTCGACAGCGATGTCGATTGAGCATGACGTCAATCGACTACTTGTTGAGAAGAACAACGACGGGATTGTTTCCTGTCTGTTACGCGATCACAATTCAATTTCACTAGAAAGCAACCATGTCTAAAATCAACATCACCCCGTATCTCTTCTTCGCCGGTCGTTGCGAGGAAGCACTCCATTTCTATCGCGAGGCACTCGGAGCGCAGACCGATATGATCATGCGATTCAACGAAAGTCCGGAACCGACTCCGCCTGGCATGCTGCAAGCGGGCTTCGAGAACAAGGTCATGCACGCATCATTCCGCGTCGGTGATGTCTGCCTGATGGCTTCGGACGGCTGTGATGACAAGTCGAAGTTCGACGGCTTTCGTTTAGCGTTGACCGTGCCGACGGAAGCTGAAGCTCATCAGGCCTTCAACGCATTGGCCGACGGAGGCAGCATCATGATGCCGCTCGGCAAAACCTTTTGGTCACCGTGCTATGGCATGGTAACCGACAAGTTCAATGTCGGCTGGATGGTCATGGTGCCGGGCGAACAACCGTAGCAATACTCCGCGTGGGTTTGGTTCACAAGCGACTCAGTTTTTCAAAGGAGAAGTCAATATGAAAGTCATGGTCATCGTCAAAGCTTCGAAAGGCTCCGAGACGGGTGAAATGCCTAGTACCGAATTGCTCACGGCGATGGGGAAGTATAACGAAGAACTCGTCAACGCGGGCATCATGCTTGCCGGGGAAGGGCTGCACCCAAGTTCTCAGGGCGCGCGCGTGCGGTTCTCCGGAACGAATCGTACCGTCATTGATGGACCATTCGCCGAGACAAAAGAACTCATCGCAGGCTTTTGGTTATGGAAAGTCGATTCGATGCAACAGGCAATCGAATGGCTTAAGCGTTGTCCCAATCCCATGCCTGAAGACTCCGAGGTCGAGATTAGGCGAGTGTTTGAGGCGGATGACTTCGGCGACGAATTCACACCGGAACTGCGAGAACAAGAATCCGCCATTCGAGCCAAGACGCTGGGACTCAACAGCCACTAGCGTTTTCGTTGATGGTTGATAAGTTGAGAGAGCGGGTCAGCAGCGAAAGCCTTGCTGAACGTGTCATGCCCCAAATCTTTTTGCCCACTGGATCAACAATCGAACATACCGGTCAATCCTCGCTCGCGGTTTCAATCGAAGGGCATGTTTTTCTGCTGCTTGCATAGCGAGGACTCTACTGGCCCAAACAGCGTACGCTTTTCATTGCGGATACTCACTTCGGCAAAGAAGCTACCTTTCGAAGCCAAGGGGTTGCAGTACCTCGCGGTAGCACACAGGGTACACTTTCGACCATCGCCCGGATGATTTCGGAGTGCCAGGCGTCACAACTCACTTTACTTGGCGACATGTTCCACGCGCGATCATCGATTTCGCAAGATATCCGACAATCGCTGGATGCCTTCTTTGCAACGCATGAGCAATTGCGATTTACACTCGTACTGGGAAATCACGACAGAGGCGTTCCCGCATTAGCCAAGAATTGGCCAATCGAAATCGTCGAATCGGGTACTTCGGTAGGTTCGATTTCCATTTCGCATTTTCCACAAGCACCTAGCCCTAACACAAACCTACTACTGTGTGGCCACCTTCATCCTGCGTACTACTTCTCCTCCAAGACGGACTCGGTTGGTAAGTTGCCCTGTTTTTGGTTATCCAAAAGGCAACTCGTCTTGCCGGCAATCGGTGAGTTCACGGGTACGCAAATCATCAAGCCCAAAAAATCCGATCAAACCTGGGTGATCATCGATGATCAAATCCTTCGAGTGTAAAACATGTCATTGAGTCGCGTAGATACCGACCGTATCATTCAAATCGCTTGGGTCATGTTTCGCCAGCCGTAAAAGACGTCCATTGTGAAAGAGCCAGATGGGCCGTTCGCGTGGTCGAATTGCTAGTGGACGTAGCCAATGCATTGGAGCTACAATGGGTTTAGGACTAACCGAAGTGGAACCCGCGGCCAAGCGGCCAATCTATGTTAGGGCACCGATTCAAGTGGAGACAAGACATGATTTTGAATTTACCCGCTGAAGCAAACGATTTTGTGAGAAGCCTTGTAGCGCAGGGTAAGTACCCATCTGAAGAAGATGCAGTTGTTGATGGCATCCGATTACTGAAGGGCCGAGAGGAACTGCGCGCGAAAATGGCTGTGGGCATAGGCCAGCTCGAGCGTGGCGAGTCATTTGATGAAGAGGCCGTCTTCGATGAAGTTGAGGCTGAAATCAAACGCGTCGAGTCGTTAAGCAAACAAGGATAGGTTGATGCTACGGCTCCGGTATTCGGCGGCTTCAAAAGATGACCTCAAAGAGATCGCACGCTTCATTGCCAAAGACAAGTCCGTTGCCGCAAGACAATGGGTAGAGAAGATCCGAGAGAAGTGTCGGTTGGTTGCGAAACATTCGGACATAGGTGACGACCGACGCGAACTTGGCGAAGGTATTCGATCGACCTACGTTGGAAGCTACATCATCTACTTTCGCGAAAAAGACGGCACGCTGGAAATCGTTCGCGTTGTTCGCGGCGACCTTGAGTTTCCGTTTCTTTAGGGGCAGACACAGGTGATTGGGCGACAATTACTCTCCCTGAGCGTCTTGGCTCCCCTATGAATATGCTGCGGTCAGATCGATCGAAGCAACTCTGAGCGCGTCTAAACTGGACGCGTTTGGACAAAAGGAGTTAGGAATAGGTGTAACCATTAACACGCACCGGTTTGGGTGACCGG
>JANLRK010000668.1:0-13911 GCA_031361585.1 Pirellula sp.
AAGGAATCCCCGAACCAGGAACAATTCAACGAGTGCCTTTTCGGCATATGCCTAGCCCTTCGCGGGGCCAAACAGAATGAAACATTGTTCCCTTTGTTACAACATCGGTTGTCACGTCAGAACTTAGCCGGTGGTGAAACCACCGGAATCGGAGCAAATTGCAAGTCCGAGTCCCGGAGGGAGGGCAGATCGTTGTTGCTGTCGTCCCTTCGGGACTGCGCACGAGGTGTGATCATTCGGACCGGGGTTTTGCAACCCCGGCTAAGATCTGTCAGTCCTTCGGACTTAAACAGTGCAACTTCAAAGCGCGCAAGCTAGTGATTTGGAAGCAGGAATCACTAGCTTGCCCGCTCGCAAGCTTGCACGCCGTGCTAGGTATGTTTAAATATGGCGCTGCCCTAAAATCAAGAGTTTCGCGTTCTAAAAACTCCGCAGCACGGCTTATCGGTTACTTTTGGGTATGAATAAGCTCTAGTTCCGGGAGTGCTACCTTCACCCCCGACTGACTAAAAACCACGGGTACGACTTCCTTGGATACGGCGGCATCGTAGACCAATCCAAGATATTTGTGCGCGGGGGTCGTAAGTCGCAGAATCCAACTGAACGCAATAACAACTAGTCTCTTAAGGAAACCTAGGTTTCGATCCACGATAATTTCCTCTTCCCCTACTTCAATGATCCACCGTTCCGAAGCAATCGGCAGTAGCTTTTGCCGCTGAAGCTCCCTGAGGACGTTACGAATGTCTGGTTGCTCCATGTAACCGTATTTGACCACAACCGCATGGATATCGTTCCCAAGTTTCGTCACCTTGAATCGGCTCTCCTGTTTGATAGTCGAAACGTTCATTTGATTGACATGCAATAGAACGACCTGCGAAGGTAATACGCCATACTTCTTTAAGAAAATACGGAGCACCACTGGCACATAAGACTCCCTGGACTCAACGGGTCGAGAACATAGAAACACCGATGCGCGATCGCTTTCCACCAGCCGACGATTTCCTTGAATGAGGAGCCGAGCTGCTGGCAGGTTTTCTTGGATTGCCAACTCAATGTCATCCAACTTTTCACGGAGCGCGACAAGCCATTCAATTTTTTTCCCTTCACGCACTCCAAAGTCATAGAACGCGCTGGCAAGCGCTTGTCGCCCCCATTGCCAGATCATCATGGCAGTAACCAAGACCGATGCAATTAACACGGGAACGTATCCGCCGTGAGCTATCTTGAGCAAATTGCTTGTGAAAAAAAGTACGTCCACCAGAAAGATGGGCACACACACTGCCATCACCAGTGCAACATGCCAACGCCAACGATAGTAAGCGACGTATCCGAAAATCAACGTGGTTATTCCCATGGTCCCTGTGACCGCAACACCATAGGCCGCCGCCAAGTTCCCAGATGTTTGAAAGACTATGGTTACCCAGACGCAGCCCAGAAAGAGCGCCCAATTCACGGCTGGAATGTAGACCTGTCCCTCGCCATGCGTATCCGTATGAACCACCTGAAAGCGAGGCACAAAGCCTAATGCCGTTGCCTGTTTTACGATGGAGAACATTCCTGTGATCAGTGCCTGGGACGCGATAATCGCGGCCATGGCAGCAATCGTCATGTCGCAGAAACTGATCGCTTTGTCCAACCACTCAATGTGAGTCTGAGGTGTGATGGCGTAGAAAGTATTGGCCCTGGGGGGAACACCCTTTTGAAGCATGTATGCGGATTGTCCCGCATAGCATATAAGGAGACTCGGTAATACGATCATGAACCATGAATACATTACGGGTACTCGCCCGGAATCGCGAGGCGATACGCTATCACCTTCTCGACAGGGTGTGTTACTTGCTCGGGAAAAGTGTCCTAAATCCGCATACTTAGCTTCTCCTCCGGTGACGGCAAGAACTACCACGCCCAGCACGACAAGTGCTCCAACCCACGGAAAGCTGAGAAGAAATTGAATCGCGTAAAGTGGGTTGAAGGCTAGAAAAACCTCTGGATTGGAAAGAATCCACGGCAATCCCTTGAACGCAATCCACGGAAACCAAACGATGATCATAAACCATCCGAAAAGCCCGCCGACCTTGCTTGTTCCTCGCCACTGCATCTTGAAGAGAAACACTAAGCATACGAGCGTTACGATTACGGATAGGGTTTGGCCGAGAGGCTCAAATGCACCGAGCATACTAATCGGCGGTGTAATAATTCCGTCCGCTGCAAGCAATGCAGCAGCACACACAACCAGAAAGCTGACAACGGATCCAGCTAATATCTTGCCGGTGTAGCCTTGAAGAAGACTCCAAAGCGCGAACGTCCCACCCTCTCCACGATGGTCCGCTCGCATAATCAACAAATCGTATTTGACGGTCAAAAAAATAAGTGCCCAGATTACTAAGCTCAGGCCGCCAAGTATCTCGCCTCTCGTCAGCAGGTCACCCCCTACCAACACAAGGGCCGCCGCTTGCTCATGTCCGAGATGATGATGCTTGAGCAGAATCGTCTCTCGAGTAATTTCCATGACCGTGTATAGAACGGAGGTTCCGATGTCGCCGTAGACAGTTCCTGTGGCTTGTCTTATTCGATGCCATAAGGAGTCGCCAAGTAATAACGGTTCGGACTGGTCTGAGGGGACGTCGGAAATTACAGTGTCGTTTTTGCTTTTGTTTTCAGTCATAGTTAGGTTGAAGAATTCATGCCTTCAACTTGAATTTGTAGCTTGAGACAAGTTTGTTCGAAAGACCACAATACCTTGCCAAGATGCTTTAGCATCGTCAAAAACAGCTTGTATTCCAGTGGCGTAGCGAGAATCACTCCGTCATAATTTCGTAAAGAATGCCATTTGCATCCGTCCAAAAAATTCCTCGTGGCGCAAACGGATGATCCGTCTGGCGGTTTTCCGTTTGGTCTGGTGCGTTACCAAAGGGTACGCCAAGTTGGTTCAATTGGCCAAGTATCTCATCAAATTTTGAATCGTTTACGACAAATGCGAGATGCTGGTTAGCTGTCTGATCTGCTGTCATAAAAAAGAGTCGCAATCCCGCGTCAATCCTCACCGTTTGAAAATCGTCTTCCGCGCCTGCTGGAGCATCCCGTTTCGCTCCAACAATCTGGGCGAAATGATCCGCAGAGCGTCGATTGTCTCTTGCAAGAACAACAACATGATCGAGTCGTATTGGCATGGGATATTTCATTGGAATTTGATAACTACTGGGGACGGATATGGATTGTCTAATCATAATTCGATTACCACCTCGTGGTTCTCTCGGTCATCGACCAAGCGAACGAAGTGCTCTGCATGGATGACTCCGTCTATCGATAGGGATTGGATCGCATTTCCTTTACCGCTATTGTTGATCGTGATGTGATAAAAGGTCTCCCGATATCGATAGTGCATCTTGAAGGAAGGCCAATCTGCTGGCGGCTTGGGCGCGAACCGAAGCTTATCTACATCTAGTTGCAGTCCCAGTAGCGACTCCATAATCAAGCGATACATCCAACCGGAGGAACCGGTGTACCAAGTCCAGCCACCGCGGCCGATATTTGGTTCCGCCCCATACACATCCGCAGCTACAACATAAGGCTCTACACGGTACTTGGCGATCGAGTCCGGGGTCGATCCATGGTGTATAGGATTGATGATGGAGAATAGCTCCCAAGCTCGCTCCGTCTCTCCCATTGCCGCAAATGCCATTACAGTCCATATCGCGCCATGTGTGTATTGTCCACCATTTTCTCGGACACCTGGAACGTAGCCCTTGATGTACCCGGGATTGAGAGACGATTTGTCGAAGGGTGGGTCGAGCAAGAGTATCAGTTTGTCGTCGCTACGTACCAGTCGTTTATAGAGACTATCCATAGCGATTAGCGAATGCTCTTGAGTCCCCGCAGCTGACAAGACCGACCAGCTCTGCGAAATCGAGTCGATCTGGCACTCGCTATTTTCGGCCGAGCCCAAGGGAGTCCCGTCATCAAAATAGGCTCGGCGATACCATTTGCCGTCCCAAGCAGCTTGTTCAATGTTGCCGCGAAGTCGACCGGCCTCCAATTCAAGTCGTTCTGCCGTGCTTATGTCCTCGCGCTGCCGTGCGAGAGTCGCAAACTTGTTTAGAACCTCGTATAGGAAAAAACCTAACCAAACACTTTCACCTTTGCCATATTGGCCAACTAAATTCATCCCGTCATTCCAGTCTCCGCACCCCATCAGCGGCAGGCCGTGTGCTCCAAATTGCATAGCGCGATCGATGGCTCTCAGTGCATGTTCGTACACCGACCCAACATCATCAGAAATTTGCGGTAGTTCGTAGTTGGCTTCTTCGTCTGCGTGGAGAGCACGCGAGTTGAGGAAGGGAACAGGCTCCTCCAGCAAACCGGTATCACCGGTCATCTGAACGTAGCGACACAACGACAAAGGTAACCACAAAAGGTCGTCCGAAAAATGGGTTCTTACGCCGCGACCGATCGGCGGGTGCCACCAGTGTTGCACGTCTCCCTCGCGGAATTGTCTCGAAGCCGACCGTAAAATTTGTTCTCGAAACAAGCTCGGTTCCGAGTGAATGAGTGCCATTGCATCCTGAAGTTGATCGCGAAAGCCATAGGCGCCACCCGATTGGTAGAAGCCAGTTCTCGCCCACATTCGGCAAGCCAATGTTTGATAGATGAGCCAACCATTCGCCAAGAAATTGACGGCTGCATCGGGGGTTTCGACATGCACTGCTCCTAGAGTCCGGCTCCAATAGTGCCATACGTCCTCCAGTGCTTTGTAACTATTTCCTGCACCGCGGGTTCTGAGAATGAGCCGCCTGGCTTCTTCCTCATTCTTTGCAGCTCCAAGTGTAAAGACAATGGTCTTCGATTGATCGTCGTCGAGGGTCATTTGAGATTGAATGGCTGCACAGGGATCGAGCCCGGCCCCAACCCGATTCGACAGTCGCGTTCGACCCATCGCAGCCGGATTCGAAGCGTTTCCGTTTCTGCCGAGAAACTCGGTTCTGTCACAAGTTATCGTTCGGTTCGGCTCACTACAATCCACGAACGCGATTCTGTCTGAGAAATCGGGGCTATAGGGATTCCTCGCAAAAATTGCATTCGAAACGGGGTCGACTTCGGTAGCGATATGCATAAGGGACTTACTGCGGACCTCACCTAGTACCCATTCCCAATATCCGGTCGCCGAAAGGTGGCGTTGCCGTCCAGAGTGATTGGTCACTTTCAAGCTCGCATACTTGATGGGATCGTCCACCGACACGTAGATGCACAACTCGGTGGTAATGCCATCTTCGGTATAGTCAAAAATACTGTAGCCAAAACCGTGACGTGCAATGTATGTCTTTCCACCGCGCGCGGGTGACGGAGACGGTGACCAAAATCTACCCGTGTCCTCATCCCGCAAATAGATCGCCTCTCCAGGCGTATCGCAAACGGGATCATTGCTCCAGGGAGTGAGCCTATATTCGTGGCTATTCTCCGCCCAGGTGTATGCACTCCCACTTTCCGAAACGACAGTGCCAATTTTTGCATTGGCAATCACGTTTACCCAAGGAGCTGGGGTCGCCATCCCAGGCTTCAACGAGATGACGTATTCGCGACCGTCTCGGCTAAATCCACCGATGCCATTGTCGAACTCAAGATCGTGCTTCGAAGCAGCCTGCAAGCTTGAGTTTTCTAGTTTCGCGAGGCTGGGTCTGATGCGCGGCATAGCAATCTCGGGACGGACCCGACGATTAACCTGATCGATCAAAGTGCCCGCATCATCCTGAAGCACAATGCGAGCCACCGTCTGCAACAATGCGCGATCTTCCTCTGACATATGCTCGCCGCGACGAACAAAGACTCCGCCGGGACGATCTACCAATGCCGCCTCCGGGCTTGCAGAAACAATATCCAAAATCGCCTCTTGCAACGATTGTCTGTAGACCGAATCGTCCTCGTTCCAGATAACAAGATCTACGCTCAACCCCTTCATTCGCCAATAGGCATGCGCGCGAACGGCCTGACGCACTAGTTCCAGTTTTTCAGGATTGCGAACCCGAATGAGTACGATCGGCAAATCGCCTGAAATACCATAGCTCCAAAGTCCAGACTGCCCACGGCGGTTTTGGATCAGCACACTTGGTTTTGCTCGCCGCATTCCCGACGAATACAGGATCGAGCCGGCGAGTCGCCCATAGGCTTGCGCATCTGCTTCGGAGGCATTGAGTTGTTGCAGCATGATGAGACCTCTCGTCCATGCCAATTCGAAAACGCGATCCGCTAAACTCGGATCACTATATTTTTCAACCATTGCGGTTGCGATGCTTCTAGATTCGGCAACGCCCGTCATCACGTCGACGCTCACCGACTCACCCGGTTGCAGCTGAACAATCTTTCGAATGCTTACGATTGGGTCAAGCGTTGCTCCTTGACTATTCGAAAGGGGCATTCGATTTTGAAACGCGGCTGGAGATGCATTCGTCCGATTACGTCCGACGAATTTCATGCGATCGGTTTCAAACGATGGTTCACCAATCACGGAACCGGTGACAGTCATCAGGTGAATCATCCAAGGGGGATGCTCCTCGTCGGAGCGAGGTCGCCGAGTAACAAGAATCGCATCGCGAGGAATCAAAAGCTC
Source organism: Pirellula sp. (assembly GCA_031361585.1). Taxonomy (GTDB): domain Bacteria; phylum Planctomycetota; class Planctomycetia; order Pirellulales; family Pirellulaceae; genus JBKCUI01. The sequence goes on from JANLRK010000668.1 coordinate 6,602, forward strand.
TGTCTGGACGAAGAGATTGCTGAAGGCCGGGTGGGATTCGTCATGCGGTTGAGGAGCCAAAACTACTTCAGCGTAGCTCGTGATTTCAATGCGACGAACCCTATCGGAACGGTTCGTAAGTTTAGTGCGCCGCACTTCCATGTCGTCCTCGGGAGCCACGCTGATCATGGTATGCATTTCAATTTGTTCATCGATTCGGCGAAATTCAGCCCGTGACTGGGTAAAAATCGCTTCATACTTCTTCGCGACTGCGGCGGTTGGCTGCCAGGCGGTCGACCAAAGTACACCGTTATCCAAATCTCGCACGTAGCAAAACGTGCCCCAACAGTCCCGCGTAGGGTCTTCTCGCCATCGCGTCACGGACAATCCTCGCCATCGACTATATCCACCCCCAGCGCTAGTAATCGCGACATGGTATTGACCGTTCGAGATCAAATGCGCTTCGGGGACAGACGTGCTTGGGTCGGTCAGTACACGCATCGAACCTGTTTCGTCCGTGGCGGCAATCCGAGTCGCATTGGCTTCGTTTGCATGCGGAAAAATGGGGACGGTCGTTCTTGGAACTCGTTCTTGGAGCAATAAATCAGTCGAACGAAACGTTAGATCGAGGTTGAATCGCTGTTGCATCGGCTTGTCTAAAAGTACGTATGCAAACGACAGGAGACTCATGCTAGCATGGTGCGCCATATACTGCCGTACCGTAACACTTTGAGAGCCAGGCGGCAATCGCGATGGCGTATAATCAATCGCTTCATAAAACCCATAGGTTCCGGCTCTGCCGTCCCGATCGAGTCGCTCCAGATTCTTGCACGCTGCATCTGGAGATACCATCAAAGCCATCGTGCTCGCATACGGTGCAATAACCAAATCATCTGCAAGGCCGCGCTTTAGACCCAGCCCAGGGACTCCAAACGCGCGATATTGGTAGTTGGAATGCAAGTCAAATGCGTTGTAGCCCGATTCGGAGATTCCCCATGGCACGCCGCGTTGGCGACCATACTCAATTTGCCGCGATACAACTGCCTGATACGTTTGATCGAGCAATGTTTGCTCGTAGGTTGGCATCACCAATAGCGGCATCAAGTACTCGAACATCGAACCGCTCCAACTCAGTAGCGCAGGCTCCCCTTTTGTACTTGTCAGTAGTCGACCAAGCGCGAACCAATGTTCCTGTCCCAATTGCCCTTGCGCAATCAGCACATAGGTAGCCAGTCTCGCTTCAGAAGCCAACATGTCATAGCAGCTTGCGTCGAGTCGATTCTCGGTGACATTAAACCCAATAGCAAAAAGATCTCGCAAATTGCTTTGGAGAAAGCTAAAGTCCATGTCCGCCAGTTCGCGACACTCCATGCTTAGTTGCTCCAATAACCGTATGCGTTTACTTGCAACGTGTGCGGAATTCATGATCGCGCTGCTCAGATCGGCTAACCATGCCCGCACCGCTTGTTCTTCCTTGGTACCGACGTCGTTTGCGATAGGCAACCCAGACCGAATGGATTCGATCAATGGACTGAGCGAATCAGGCAACGTCGCAATACTTCGCAAAATTGGATTGGCTCCGAGGAGTTCCAATTCAATATGCAGCTTCGCAAGTCGCTCCACTTGTTCTGGCGATCCCAACTCCCATACAGAGTCCGAGGGCGGAACTACGGAAGTCCATTGGGCCAGCGATTGCAAATCCGTCAGGTGGTCATCGCAGGCTTCGGCAAACGCAGTTGCCCAAGTTGTTGTGACCGTATTGATCGCCATCTGGTTTTGGAGTTCTGCGACTTCTTTTTTCAAGCGAGGCAAGGCCTCCAAAGCAGACCTCAATTTAGCACTCTGCTTGGAGAGCGTTTCCAACTGCATTTCAATTCGCCGGCAACTCGCATTTCCACCCAGTCGTCCTGTGTTTTCGCCGACTTTGGCTTGGCTGCTGGAAGACTCTTGGATGAGTACGCTGAGCGTATCGTACAAACCATCGAACAAACGAGGCGGAACAATTGGCGCATCTATAATTTGCTGGAAACCAGCCCCCAGCACCATCAAATGTCCGGCCAGGTTACCGCTGTCAACCGTGGACACGTATCGAGGCAGCAAGGGCGCGAGCGTTCTTGTGTCATACCAATTAAAGAAATGGCCGCGATGACGTTCCAATATCGCCATCGTACCAAAGGTCTTTTGAGTCCGCGTCAGGAGACGCTCGACAGAGCAATATCCGAAGTCGTATGCGGCCAAATCGGCCAAGAGCGCCATCCCAATGTTCGTTGGGCTAGTGCGTGACGCAATAACTTCGGTTGGGTTTACGTGAACGTTGTCGGGCGGCAGCCAATTGTCGTTGGCAGTAATAAAGGTTTCAAAATACCGCCACGTTCTTCGAGCCATGTTTCTTAGGAAAAGTCGTTGTGGATCTCGAAGCCGAATACTTTTCGGTGGGATAAGGCGGCTAATCCACCATGCAATTAGAGGTGAACCCATCCACATGCACAGGAGCGGACATGCCGTCATCCAAACACTGGGGTTCCAAAGGGCAATCCCGACCCAAGCCAACGCAGCTGTCAAAGGTGCGACCATCATCGTTCGAAAAAACCCGAGCAATTCCGATCGAGCAAGCCTTTCCGAGTCGCTCGATGTTCGCCATTCGAGCAAGTGGCGTTTCGTCCAGTGAACACGAACCAGTGTTCGCACGATTGCGTCCAGGCTTACGTAGGCATCGTACGGCAGAAACAAAAGTGTCATGAGGCACTGAGCGATGGGGCGAATAAGTGCATGCATTGCGGCCATCAGATGGGTCGCAACCGACAGATCAGTAGGTTTGAAGGCAAAATCGATTAGCGCAGCCATAATCCGCGGCGCGGTCACTACGATGACGACGAGCCACGTCGTTGCAAGGGCGGCTGATGGAGTCGCAAAAAACCAAGTTAGCAATAGAACCGCCAGCATCGACAGCGGCATAAGGCTTCGGCGGAGGTTATCGAATATCTTCCAACGAGACAGGGCCGATATCGGATTAAGCATGGATGCAGAGTTTTGGAAACGCACCCGAGGCAGCATCCAACCAGCAATCTGCCAGTCGCCGCGCATCCACCTATGTCGTCTACTTACGTCGGCCGCATAGCTCGACGGATGATCTTCAAACAAAGTGACATCGCTGAGCAATGCAGACCTACCGAAACAACTTTCCAAAAGATCATGGCTCAAGATGGCGTTCTCAGGGAAATTGCCACAGAACTTTTCAAACGCTTCTACGTCATAGATGCCCTTCCCAATAAACGATCCCTCGCCAAAGAGATCTTGATAGACATCGGAAACGACGCGTGTATACGGATCGATGCTCGGATCAGAGCCTAACAATCGGATGAACCAGGACCGGCGCGAACTTGACATACTGACCGCAACCCGTGGTTGCAAAATGGTGTATCCGTCTGTGACGCGACCGCTTGTCTTGTCAACAAAAGGACGATTCAATGGATGTGCCATCGCCTCCACCATTTTGCGAGCAGCGTCACGAGGCAGTTGGGTGTCTGTGTCGAGCGTGATCACGTACGGCACTCCCTTCAAATCGTCTAAACTGCCGGATGACTCGGAAAAGCGGCCGGTAGCGCCTCGCAATGTGGCGTTCAAGTCTGCAAGCTTGCCTCGCTTGCGTTCGTATCCCATCCAAACACCTTCCGCCTCATTCCATTTCCTATTGCGATGCAGCAAGAAAAAAATGTCTTTTCCCTCGTGCGAATAGAGGCGATTGAGTCGCTCAATTCCTTGCCGAGCCTGTTCGACTAAGTCGTTGTCGCTGGGCATCGACTCTGAATTTGCATCCTCGAAGTCGGTCAGCAATGCATACTGGAGGTGCCGGTCGCGGTTAGCCAAGGAACGAATTTCTAAACCTTCTAGCAGGCGGTCGATAGAATCGGATCCCGAAAGCATCGTAGGTACGACGACCAGGGCTCGGTGTTCGGATGGGATACCTTTGCGAAAGTCCATTCGTGGCAATGCGTTAGGACGCAAAAGAACTGTTGCTAGCCAGTTCACCATTCCAAGACCAAATTGGATTGCGCACATGAGAATAGGAAGAGCTATAATTGCAAGCGATGCATGCAAACTGAGACGCCAATCCCCAACGCTGAATACCCATATTACGGCGGTCAGTGCGAAGAGGAATACAAAGCAAAGATAGATGGACAATGGGAAAGCTCGTCGAAATTTTTCGACGACGACCGACGCGGTAAGTCGCATCCGTACCATCCGTTCGAGGGCTGGTCGCCCTTGGTCAACGAGATAGTATCCGACGTGGCGAGACCTGGGGTCCGTGGCTCTCTCGTGTTCGTTTTCGGATAGCTGAACGGCCCGAAAAGCAACATCGAATTCAGAAAACAAAGATCGTTTTGCGATGGCTTCGACGGCATGGCGATAACGATTACGAGTTTGGAAATCCATTCTGGCATAGATACCCGCAGGATCGCGATTGAGTGTTTGTTCGACGAGACTCTGCTTGGCTACAAACAGTGGCCAATCGTTGACACTTAAAAATCGCAGACTGGTGATGCAGTTTCCAACGGAGATTTGTTCAGCCGCCTGCGCTTGACCTTCGTCGAGTACTAGTTGCTCTGTGGTCTGGCCAGAGTCAGCAAGTCGGTGTTCGAGCCAACTGTGGACCAACGCAAAGTTTGGATTCTGTCCATGAAGATGGCGGGTCAGGTCGGCAAGGAATGCGCCTGACAGGGAGGGGTTAGCGCGGGCCATATCTGCCAGAACAAGTATCAAGTCGGACGGACATTGCTCGACAGTTGCAATCATCTGCTCTGCCCAATCTGCGGCAAAGTCTCGATCGCGGCGGGCTGTGGCAATTCGGCCCGCCACACGTCGCAAGTTCTCAATAAGCGCTAACCGAAACATCAACGGCACCGCCCACAGTTCTCCTAAATGCAGCGGGACTACCGATTGATAGGCGGTTATGAAGCCATCGAGCGCCTGGGAATCAACGCGACCATCGGTATTTGCAATCAACTCGAGCGCAATACCGTAAACCCGAGGGTAGTCTGCGGCCGAACCATTTGTCAGCCTGGGTAATTCTTGGCTGTACGAGCGAGGCAATAACCGCCGAGTCGAATGGATTTGTTCCTCCAGAAGGTAAAAATTATCCAATAACCATTCAGCGGCTGGCGCTATGCGACGGTTTTTTGACACAGCGGCTGAGACGAGATCATAGGTCTCTTGGAGAACCAGCTCATTTTCCGCAAGTCTATTGAGCAGCTTGTCTGCCATCTTGCCTTGCGCTAGCGTATGGATTGCGGCCATGTGCCGTGCATGGCGCTCCAATTGATCAGCGCTCAACAACTCGTCGCGAAATGGTTGCTCGACCGAAATGGAATCCATTGGCGAACGACGAAGGACGCAACTTCGCCATGTGGATATTAAACTTTTTCGATCAGCCATAGCGAATGCCGTTAGTCACTTAAATGGTATTCGGACTGTCAACAAAAAAAACCGACGTGGCAAGGACAAACAGTTGTCTCGCCGCGCCGGCTTACTTGTCGACTAGCTATCCGACAGGGCCGAATCGCTCTTCTATCTAGTCATCCGATTTGATTTGGTTTGACATTCAGCATAGGCAACAATTCGTAAATGGCAAGGAGTAATCATCGGCGAAGGAGGTTAAGGGCACCATGCATGACCTTGAACGAACACGCAGCTGACATTGTTGGTCTATTTCGACAGAAAAAACATTGTTGAATTCCTACTTGCCTTTATGCAGCATTGCTCTAACATTGCATTCGATCGAGGGCACCACGCACAGAAGACTTGCGTGTGGGGAGCGATTACAAAACTTCGGATGACAAAATACAGGGCAGCGTGCTAGGTTCAATGCGAACCATAGCAAAGCGGCCAGATACTAGTAAGCCGACGCGTTGAAGCACTACCAGTGCATTGATGTGTCGGCTTTTTTCGTTCAGATTGAGAGAAAAGGGGTCAGGTCTCTTTTTCAAAAGAGACCTGACCCCTTTTTGCACTACCACGACATCGCAGTACCGTCTTGTCCGTTGGTAGAAATGGAACCCCTACAGGACCATGCGTTATCGATGTCGACGTGTCCAAAGAGTTTAATTTCGCAGTTTCGGAGGATTAGTAAGATGAACTCTAAAAAACATTCGATACTCTCCGTTTTCGATGCACATGCCAATGTAGAGAGAACCCTTCGTGAACACTCTCGCACTTGCTTCCATGTACGAAACGACTGCAGTCCAGCGGCAGGCGAATCTGTGCCAAATCGCATTGCCAAATTTTTTGAAACTCGCAATCAAAATACTCTAGCGGAAACTCGAGCTGTTTCGTGGGGACTTTTGTTCGGATCGGAATACGTTTGGGCTCCAGATATTGGCCCCATGCTAATCGTTTGCCACTGCAAATCGCAATTTCAAGTGGGGCAAATGGCAGGTCCTATGTCGAATGGATATCTAGAAAGTTGCAGTATTCTGCAATTCGAAACAAAACTTAGTACTCGCAGCTTACTCCGCATTTTTCACGGTTACTAGCAACCAACAAAAGGAAATTGATCATGTTGTGGACCATTTTTGTAATTCTCATGGTGATGTGGCTCTTGGGGCTCGCAACAGGCGCGACATTAAATGGCTTCATCCATATTTTGCTTGTTATCGCAATCGTAGTGGTGCTACTTCGTGTTATTCAAGGGCGTCAATTGGCCTAAAGAAATCCAAACGCAACTTCAACATTCGTCATTCAGATTCGAAAGTAGAAAATGGAATTAAGCAATTCAACTATGGTTTCCGTTGGATCACTCGAGCAAGTTCGAGACTTACTTCAAATGAACATCGATAGCCGCGACGGATTCGCATACGCCGGCGAACGCCTAGCCGAAAAACACTCGGAATTGTCAATCCGATTTCATCGATACTCGCAACAACGCAATGACTTTTATGAAAAGCTCAAAGAGGTTGTCCAGATAAACCATCAAGAGCCGATAACTCGCGGCACTATGGCCGCTTCGCTACACCGAACGTGGATGGAACTGCGAGACGAACTGAACGAAATGGTCGATGTGTCGGCTGTGATTGCTGAGGCCGAACGAGGCGAAGGCTACATCCAGGAAGCGTATGAGTCAGCGATCCGTTCCGTCGAAGAACCGACACTACTTGCCATGCTTAAGCATCAATTCGCATCCGTACAAGAATCGTATTCTTGGCTCGCCGGTTTGCTAACTCAGACAAGGAATTCCCATGACAACCAATGCCGGTATTTGGATTGACCATCACAAAGCCGTAGTTGTACTGCTGACGGACGGGGTTGAGACGATTGCAACAATCCTTTCGGATACA
>JANLRK010000705.1:0-6340 GCA_031361585.1 Pirellula sp.
GCAGGTGTGATCCTGGAAGATGGTCTCGATGAAATGGAGGCGGTCGCTACGGGCTTGGCGAACAACTCGCTCTTTCAAGCCGCTTTGGCCCAGCTTGGAATGGCGGGAGGCGATGCCGTTCAAGCCAATCTGATCGCAAACCCCCAAATGCTCATGTACTTTCCCTCGGGGGCCAAGGAAGGGCAATACACACTTTATGCTCCCATTGAATCGTACTTTCTAAGGCCAACGCGAGTCAAAGTCGCAAATCGCGAGTACCGTCGAATCGGCGATCAACTCGTGCAAAACGGACTGAACGTGGCTCGCGATATTCGTTTGGCCTATATCGATCTAGCCTTGGTAACCGAACAATCGCGTTTGGCAATGGATGCCGTCGAGATTCGTCAGGGCATTGCGGATCTGACTCGCGATCGATTCAAGGACGGCGACATCAGTGAGTTGGAAACCATCGCATCCAAAGTCGACGCGTTGAATGCCAAAGCCATCAGCGGAGTCCAGCAACAGAACATTTCGATTAGCCAAGCGAGACTTGCCTCGCTCCTTGGAATTCCAACCGTTGATACTTCACTTCAGCCAACGTCACTCGAAACGATCAGCGTCCCGGAGTTGGACGAAAAGCAATTGATTGCAACGGCTCTGGCATGTCGTCCAGATTACCATGCCGCACGTTGGGCCGTCGCAGCAGCAACTGAGCGTTCGTCTTTGTCACGATGGATTTTTTGGCGAGCTGATAGCGTCATCGACGTGCGACATGGAACGGACTACACTCGAACAGGCACAGGCCTAAGGCTTGACTTGCCGATCTTCAATCGCAATCAAGGCGGCATCCTTCGTGCCGATTGGGAACTAAATGCAGCCATGCATACACGCGACGGGATTCGAGATCAAATTTATCAAGATGTGCGCGTTGCTTATCGGCAACTGATTCAAGCTCGCGCAAATCTAAAGATCCTTGAATCGGATGTCCTCCCGAATCTATCGGAGGCTGTAGGAATTGCCGAAAAGGGGTTTGCGGACGGCGGAACAGATTATTTGCTAGTACTGCAAACGACCACACTTTACTTAGATGCTCGTGCAAGAATTCTCGACCAGCGAGCCATGCTTCGTCGTGCAATTGCGGAACTGGAACGCAGCGTCGGAAGGAGCCTGAACGCGGCTCCGCTCGATGTTCAAGAGATGTTGACTAAGACCGCTCCAACGGAGGAACCTGTAGCCCAGGCTTGCAGCCCAGATAATTCACAAGGTATTTATTCATCAGCCGCTGGTCGCTAGCCACATCTTTTTGTCTTTGCTCCCCTCGCCCTTTTTAGGGGAGAGGGGCTGGGGGTGAGGGGTTTTGCACTGTGTTTCCATTGGAGTCTTGATCGTGGATTCAATGTCTTGCCTCGTTGGAATGGGCTACCTGTTGCCCCGAGTCCTTTGTTAAAACATCGTTATGTTGATCGCTTGTCAAACACGTCCGACTACAATGCAATTCATTCTAACCGAAGTTCTTAGACAACATGACCATGCCTCGATGAGCAAAAAAACGATCGCTCGATTCATATTGCCATTGAGTATTTTGTGTTCTATCGCAACTTCGTTCGGATGCAGGCCGCAATCGACTCCAGCGACAAAACCCACTTCGCCGGCGAAGGTAGAATTGGTTCCGCATGAGACCGATCTCGCAACCATCACACTTACGAAGGATGCCGAAGAACGACTTGGCATTTCCACTGTTGCATCCGAACTGCGTCGGGTTCAACAGCACCGGACTTTTGGTGGCGAGGTCATCATTCCGTCCGGTCGATCCATTATGATTTCATCCCCCGTCGCTGGCATTGTCTCGCCGTATAGCAATGCAAAGTTTCCAGTGCCCGGGTTCAAAGTCAAGGCTGGCGATGTAGTCTTGGCACTTACCCCGATACTATCGCCCGAACGCGATGTTCCAACCCCTGCCGAACAAGTGCAAATGGCAGGCGCCAAGGCAACCTTAGTGGCTGCACAAGTCACAGCCCTAGGCGACGTGCAACGAGGACTGGCTGACACTGCTGCCACCAAGATCACTCTCGATCGAGCAAACAAACTGCTTGTCGATCGAGCTGGCAGCCAACGAGCTGTCGATGATGCACAAGCGCTTGCCAATGTTGCTGCCACTATATTAGCCGCTGCCGAAGAGCGTCATACACAACTTACAAAACTGATCGCGTCGCTTGAACGTTCGGCCAGTCACGAATTGGCGACGGAGATCCCTTTGAAAGCTCCGGTCGACGGAGTGATTCGTAGCCTCAATATTTCTGCGGGTCAACAAGTTGTTAGTGGAGCATCGCTTTTTGAAGTGTTAGATACCAGCACTGTTTGGGTTCGCGTCCCAATCTTTGTCGATCTATTGTCTTCCATTCAACCAGGAGCCTATGGCCGAGTTGTTGGACTGAATGGCAAGGCAACACCTAGAACTTCGCAAAGTACCGAATCCGAGCCCGAACTGGCCTTGCCAATCGAAGCGCCGCCAACTGCCGACGCGGGTAGCTCGTCGGCCGATCTTTATTTTGAAATTGCGAATCAGCGATCGCATTTCCGGCCTGGCCAACGTATTGGGATCGAACTGCCAATGAATAGCGAAGTGGAAGCGACGCTCGTTCCGGCGGCTTCCGTACTTTACGACATCCACGGTGGAACTTGGGTTTACACGCTAAAGGAGCAACAGAAGTTTGTACGGAAACGTGTGACGGTATTATGGTTCGATGGCCCGCAAGCCGTACTTCAAAAAGGCCCGAGTGCGGGGACGATGGTGGTTGCGGATGGTGCAGCTGAATTGTTTGGAACTGAATTCGGGCCAGGGAAATAGGCGAACCAAATCATGAGTTGGCTTATTCGGGCTTCCCTACAATTCCGCGTGATCGTATTGATGATCGCGATCGGACTGATCATCGTTGGCGTTCGAACCATGGATTCGATCCCGCTCGATGTGTTCCCCGAGTTCGCTCCGCCGCTGGTTGAGATTCAAACCGAAGCTCCTGGGATCTCGACCGAAGACGTCGAAAGTTTGATCAGTGTCCCCATCGAGAATGCAGTCAACGGCATTCCGTTCGTCAAGGCCGTCCGCTCCAAGTCGGTCTTAGGGTTGTCTAGCGTTCGACTAATCTTTGCCAGTGGAACCGATTTGTTGATGGCTCGGCAACTTGTTCAAGAGCGAATTACGTTAGTGTCGGCGCAGTTACCTCTGGTAGCTCGCCCGCCAGTGATTCTGCCACCACTTTCATCGCTCAGTCGATGCATGAAGATCGGGCTTTGGTCCGTTACCAAAAACCAGATGGACATGACTGTGCTGACGAAGTGGACGATCCGGCCACGCTTGATGTCGGTCAGTGGCGTTGCAAATGTCGCGGTTTGGGGCGAAAAAGATCCGCAGCTTCAAGTCATCGCCGACCCTGACCGATTGCGGGCCAACGGTGTGACTCTGGACGTTCTGATGCAAGCGGTCCGCGATGCCACGGCGGTTGGGGCTGGTGGCTTTGTGGATACTCCGAACCAGCGATTAGCGCTGCGGCATGTCCCAGCTGTCTACACACCTGAGCAACTTGGCGAGATGGTACTTTCATTTCGCGGTGCTAGTTCTCCTGCTGTTGGCACTACCGCAAACGTCAATTCGTTGCGACCTGGGGTTGTTTCGAGCTCCGGCGGAAGCCCGATCCGTATACGTGATGTAGCCGATGTCATAGTCGATTACGCTCCACCCATCGGCAATGCGATTATCAATAATCAACCGGGCTTGCTCTTGATCATCGAAAAGCAACCTTGGGCCAACACGCTGGATGTCACTCGAGGCGTAGAAAAGGCGATGGCGGATCTAAAGCCCGGAATGGGTGAAGTGCAATTCGATACCACGATCTTCCGACCCGCAACTTTTATTGAACGTTCACTTGCCAATCTTAGCCATTCGATGCTCCTCGGTTGCGTTTTAGTGATCGTTGTCTTACTCGTATTCCTATATGACTGGCGATGCGCTTTAATCAGCGCGATTGCAATCCCACTTTCACTGATAGCCGCCATCATGGTGCTCTACTGGCGTGGTGGAACGGTCAATACGATGGTACTAGCCGGCTTGGTCATCGCTTTGGGGGAGGTTGTCGATGACGCGATCATCGACGTCGAAAACATCATGCGACGGTTGCGATTGAATGCGACCGCAGCCAATCCTCAGTCCGCCTTTCAAGTCGTCTTGGATGCGTCGATGGAAGTTCGGAGTGCAGTGGTCTATGCAACAATCATTGTGGTCTTGGCCTTCTTACCCGTCTTTTTCTTGGAGGGACTCTCCGGCTCGTTCTTTCGTCCGTTAGCAGCGTCCTACATTCTCGCGATTCTGGCTTCGCTAGTCGTGGCACTTACGGTGACACCCGCCATGTCGCTCTTGCTGCTACCGGGAACGGCTCGCATACTACTTCTAGAGAGCCCTTTGGTTAGAGTTCTCAAACGATGGTATCGCGCGTTTTTGCAAAGGTTATTGCATTTCAAGTTTTTAACATTAAGCGGCTTTGCGTTTCTCTTTGCAGGTATCGCGTGTACGATCCCATGGTTGGGAGAGGAGCTAATGCCAAACTTTCGCGAGACCGATTTTTTGATGCATTGGGTCGAGAAACCTGGCATCGGAATCGATGCGATGGACCGTATCACCACACGAGCCAGCAAAGAGCTGATGGCGGTTCCAGGCGTGCGCAACTTTGGATCGCACATTGGGCGAGCGACCGTGGCAGATGAAGTCGTCGGTCCCAACTTTACTGAACTCTGGATTAGCATCGACGAATCGCAAGACTACGATACCACGGTTGCCAAAGTGCAGAGCGTCGTCGATGGCTATCCGGGATTGTACCGAGATTTATTGACCTATCTCAAGGAACGAATCAAGGAGGTGCTCACGGGAACGAGCGCAGCCATCGTGGTCCGCATTTACGGTCCAAATATGGATCGACTTCGATCGATTGCGGCCGAAGTCTCTGCGCAGATCAAGCCGATCGAAGGGGTAACGACGCTCAAGATTGAACCACAGGTATTGGTGCCACAAATTTCCATCGAAATGCGTCCCGAGGCAGCATCGCAGTTTGGATTGACTCCGGCCACATTGATGAGAAATGTTTCAACGCTGGTCAATGGAACGCAAGTTGGCGAGATCTATCGCGATCAAGGGATCTTTGGCGTCTTCGTACGAGGCAAGGACCAAACGCACCGGGACCCCACCGCTGTGCAGCACTTGATGATCGATACTCCGTCAGGGGCACAAGTCCCATTGAGCAGTGTCGCAAGCGTTACGATCATTCCTGCTCCAAACGAAATCAAACGCGAGGGAGCATCGCGTCGATTGGACGTGACGTGCAATGTGGCAGGACGTGATTTAGGGGCGGTTGCCAAGGAGATCGAAGCGGCGGTCCAAAAGAACGTGACCTTTGGATCGGGCTACCATCCAGAGTTTCTTGGCGAGTATGCAGAAGCTCGCGCGTCGAGACAGCGTCTGATGTTGTTGTCGGTTGCGGCTATTTTGATGATCACGGTCATATTGTATGTTGATTTTCAATCTTGGAAATTGGTGTTGCTCATGTTGGGAATGTTACCGCTCGCCATTCTCGGTGGTGTGCTTGGGGTCTTTGCCAGTGGTGGCATCATGTCGCTCGGTTCGCTCGTCGGTTTCGTGACAGTGGTTGGTATCTCTGCTCGGAATGCGATCATGCTGATCAGCCACTATCGCCATTTGAACAACTTCGAAGACGTTGAGTACAGCATAGAGCTCAGCATTCGCGGCGCCGAGGAGCGTCTCGCACCGATACTGATGACGGCATTGACCGCCGCGCTTGCCCTCGCGCCTTTGGTATACACCGGAAACCTGCCCGGTCAAGAAATCGAATACCCGATGGCGATCGTCATTCTCTTTGGATTGGGAGCAGCTACGCTCGTCAATTTATTCGTATTGCCGCTTCTCTACGATGCGCTACATCCAAATCGGGTGTTAAAAGCGGATAAATCCCCGCCAACTTGTTAGGCAGAAAAATGTTAGGTAAAAAATGTGACCAAGATTTAGGTGTTTGGGGCGGGACGAAAGGGGACGCAGCGGCGTAGGTCCGAGTTTATTGATAAGGCGCAATTCCTAGTTCGATGCGCTTTAGGCGAACCAAACCAGCAGTGCGGCCGAGTTGTTTTGCAATCTGAGCATCGGATATCTTCCCCATTTGTTTCACAATTTCGTCTGTCCATTTGAGGCTGCTCCGACGCATGGCTGGTATCCCAAGCTCCACACGTTTGGCCGCCACAAACTGATACGAGACCCCCAACTCCAAAGCTAACTCATCGTCGGGGACCCGTCCAAGCCGTT
>JANLRK010000748.1:0-3103 GCA_031361585.1 Pirellula sp.
CTAGCAGCTACCTCTTCCACAGGTTGGACTGACGGGTTGAGGATGAACTGTACAAGCGTCCGATTCCTTCCGACAGGCTTCTACGATTTCCACAGGGTTGTGCCCAGCTGCTAGCTTCCCAGATTCGGCAGGATTCATGGCTAGCTCATCAACTGTGAAAGCGTCGTACTCCTGCCGGATCGCCCTAGCCATCAACCTAGCGTCTGCCGCTTCCACAGGTTGGATTGAGGCTGGATTCCGGCTAGTTCATCAACTTTGGAAATGGCGTCGCCTGAGTGAGAACTTGTTGAGGAGAGGACTATTCCGAATTGGAATGAAACCGTCAATTGCTCCAAATTCCGCGACTCACGCAGGATGTCTACAATTGAATATGTTCGCATTTAGCTATATCGCTACCACCGATGTGCTAAGATACATTTGGCGAAGGAGTTGTATGAAGATATTTGCACGCAACTGGTTTCCGATCTCGCGACAGGAATGAATAATAAATCATGGCTAGGCGCAAGAATGCATTGACGTTAATTGAATTGCTCGTGGTCGTTGGAATCATCGGCATCTTTGTTGCTTTGTTGCTGCCAGCGGTCATGCAAGCACGTGAAGCAGCAAGACAAACTCAATGCAAGAATAACCTAAGACAACTGGGGATTGCACTGCACAACTTCCATGAGATCCACAAACGTTTTCCTCCCGGCACATTGAACGAGTGGAGTTGGAGTGCTCGCTTGCTGCCACTTATCGAAGGTAACAATGTATACAATCGATTTGATCTTTCGCATGAGCCTTTTGAAGAACCAAATTACTCCAACACCGATACGATTATTTCCGTGTTTATGTGCCCGAGCGATGGACGCAGCAATTTGATTTTCAATCCTGTGAAAATGCCAGGAATGCGTTTTGCGCACACCAGTTATCTCGGCTCGCTGGCAGCAAACGACAATCTGAGTCGCGGCATGTTCCGCGAATATGGCAGTGTGCGACTAGCAGAGGTTCAAGACGGGGCAAGCAATACATTGTTCGTGGGTGAACGAAGCGTCGTGGTGGCGAATGGCCAGAGCTTTAGTTGGTGGGTTTGGGGTCCAGAAACGTTGATCAGTGCCGGCCAGGGTTTTCGACAAGGAACGTATAGCAATCTAGAGTCAGCAAAACATTGGTGGAGCTATCATGCGGGCGGCGGGCACTTCTTGTTTGTCGACGGCAGTCTACATTTCTTGCCGTATTCCATCGATGCGAATGTGTTTGCAAGCCTCGGCACGAAAAATGGTGGCGAAGTTGTAACAGATTTTTGATATGCTATGGGCGGTGGGTCATTTACGTTTTCCCTTGTGGTCTGACTCATGCATGATTAGTTCTTCAAGAAACATCCTCTCGCTTCCAGCCAGCAACTTGCCATTGAGAAACACGGTTGGCGTGCCACCAACTTTTAATTGATTGCCTAAAGCGACATCGGCTGCCACTTTGCTGGTGGTCGTCTCAGCGGCGGCATCCATTTCAAATTGAGCCATGTCGAGGCCGATCTCGGTGGCAAGTTTTCTTAACGTCGGTCCATCGAGTTGTTCTTTGGACTCGAACAGTGCATCGTGATACTCCCAAAACTTGCCTTGTCGCCTCGCCGCTTCGGCTGCTCCAGCCGCGCCGCAAGAAAGAGGATGCATGTCGACTTTCACTTCCGAATTGCATTGGCTGCTTAGCGGATAGTGTTTGAACACCACAGACAATGCTGGATGTTCGTTCCTCAAATGCTCCAAGGTATGAGCAAATCCCGCGCACGCAGGGCATTGAAAGTCGCTGAATACGACTACCCGCATAGGCGCATTCTGGTCGCCGAACCATGGGTCCACTTCGCCAACAGGAATCTCTTGCTTCTCTTTTTTCTCGAATTCAGCAAGCGCTTGATTGAAGGTTGGAGTCTGTTTGGATTTCAAGGTCCAGCGATCAGATTGAATCAAAACCCATTGGTAGGCCACGACGCCAGCCAGTCCAGCGATGACGAATCCAGAAACCTTCCATCGAGCGAGTACGGGGTCATCAACGCGAGCCCCAAATACATACTTAATACCTTGGACGAACGCACTTAAGAGTTCTCTTAGCGTTTGGCCGGACGCTAAGACGATGACTGGGATTAATAACAAATTGACCGTGTGGACAGCCAAGCAAAAGGGGCAGAAGGCTGCCGCTCCGGTGAACATCTTGCTAGTCAGGACAGCACCGACGACTGTGGAGGCCAAGCATAGAAAAAAGGCTGCCACCGTCCCTTCGATGCGAAAAGTTTTTCCAAGAAAGTTGGCCAGCAGCAGCATTACCGCCACAACTATGAAATGCACCAACCCCCAACCTGCCAACGGGATACCCAGTTGGTCCCCCATGCCGCTGCGAATCGCTTCGTCACAGTTCCCGCCATAGATTGCCTTGCACAGATCAAAGCGTTCCGGTTGGCCGCTCACAAGGGCAAAGTGCCGCATTAGCAGATATGCTGAACTAACGGCGCCACAAATCGTGAGAGCGAATGCAATCACTATCCATACTGGTCTGGTTCTACCGCTAGTCGCTTCGGTCATCGATGGATAATCGCTTACTTGGGTTCTGGTCGGCGCCACTATAGAGATCATGCGCGCAAGATGGAGACGGTTAATCGCTGCGAAGTCGGCATAGTCCGTAGCCGATTATACACCGCGTTAATTTCCGCAGTGTCAAAATTCAAATTAGTGCTGCGCTTCGTCTATGAATTAGGGTTGGTCGGAAATCGGAAATCTGCAATGTTGAGTGGAACAAGGAGAATTCCCATGGACAAGAAGTATATCGTTCGCTTGAGCGACGACGTCAACCAAACGCAACGCGGAGTCGATTGGCAGATGAAAATTGACGATACCCGCAACAATCCGTGACGCATAATTGGTTCTCCTATTCTCCCAATATAACCTATTGAAGAAAACCAATGCAAAACCAGTTTAGAAACAGTGCTAGCACCAACAGTTACAGAATCATAATCTAACAGGGAAATAACTACCAAACTTACATTTAAAATTTTATGGCACAACAGGCGTCGATCATAACTTGGGCAAGGCCAAGAATAGCAGCAATTGATCAAGATTGTCCAGGGCTTGCC
>JANLRK010000750.1:0-6170 GCA_031361585.1 Pirellula sp.
AGCCATGGTCTTCAACCTGATGACGCCATGGACGTGGTTCAGGAAGTGCTCTTGGCGGTCCATCGGTCTGCCGCAAACTGGAAGCCTTCCGGACGTGTCGGCAGCTTTCGTGCGTGGCTCGCCGAAGCCGCACGGCGAATCACGCTTCAAATCACTAGGCAACGTTCCCGCATCGGGCAGGGAACGGGCGGAAGCAGATTTGCAATCGCGATTGGGGAAATGGCTGCCGTTGCGCCAACCAACGAGGAAGACGATCGCCGTTGGGCCTTTTACTGTGCCGCGGCCATTGTCCAGAAAGAAGTTAGCCCGCAACATTGGATGGCGTTTTGGTTGACCGCAGTAGATGGAAAGTCTGCCGATGAAGTTGCAAGCCAGCTTGCAATGAAAACTGGAACCGTTTACTCAGCCAAATGCCGCGTGCTGGCTAAGCTCAAGTCGGCCATCGAATCGATGATAGCGACGTCCCCAAATCAAGGAGACAGAAGATGATTTTATGTGATCGAAAAACCGCTGAGCTCCTGATTACCGAATCGCTTAGTATCGAAGAAACCAATCAGTTTGAGGAGCATCTTGCAACATGTCCAACATGCCAAGCAATGCTAGTCGAAATTGCGGGTGGTTCTGCAACTCTCGATATTGCCGCCGCCATGCTTTCAAGCTCCATGGAATTGCCGCAGTGGACCGACAAACAACACTCTTTGGTGGGCATAGAATCGAGTGAATCAGCCCATTCAAGCCATTCGGTCGATCTATCGATGCTTGGGCCAACCGACGACCCTGCGTCGATGGGGCGAATTGGCAATTATGAGATACAAGGGATCATCGGTCGCGGCGGGATGGGGATCGTGTTTCGCGCAATCGATTCGGCACTAAGTCGAAATGTTGCATTGAAGGTACTCGATCCCGCTTTGGCCAGCGTGGCAGCCGCTCGAAAACGATTTGCCATGGAGGCGCGAGCCATGGCCGCCATTTCACATGAGCATGTCGTCCCCGTGTATACCGTCGACGAACATCGCGGGATCCCGTATTTTGCGATGGAGTATGTTCCGGGTGGCACACTGGAATCACGCATACGAAAACAGGGGCCATTGGACGTGTTGTCGCTGCTGCGAATCGCTCGGCAAATTGCTTTAGCATTGTCGGAGGCCCACGAATGTGGACTGGTTCATCGCGATATCAAGCCGGCCAATATCCTGCTGGATCGAGGTGTTGAACGCGTTCGAGTAGCTGACTTTGGTCTTGCTCGCGTCAACAGCGATGCTAGCCATACACGCAGTGGGTTCATCGCAGGTACGCCACAGTATATGGCTCCCGAGCAAGTGCGTGGTGAGACATGCACTGTGCAGTCGGACTTATTTAGTCTCGGGACTGTCATGTACGCGATGTGCACCGGGCATTCACCATTTCGAAGCGAATCGATCTACAGCTCGATGCAACGCATTGTGCATGAAGAACCGCGATCGATATGTGAACAGTCTACATCGATTCCAGAATGGCTCGAAGCTTTCATCTTCAAGCTGCTGTCCAAAAAAACCGGTGATCGTTTTCCCGATGCGATCACCGTTGCAACACTTCTAGAGAAAGAGATCGCCCATGCGGAGAACCCATCGCAAAACGCGAAGCCGATTCGATTGGATTATGGCCAAATTGAAAATACACCTTGGGCGGGATGGTTAATTATCGCCGCTATTTCCATATCGATTGTTGCAATCGCATCCTTGGGAGTATGGCTAAAGCCGCCATCATTAGAAACAAATGGAGGTGTAGATGAAACCAACGTTGCAATCGCAAGTTCTCCATTGCAAACAACCTATCTTCCGTTGAACAACGATTGGCTAAACGACGAAAGTTTCGTCGAGGGCGAAGAGTCCATTCGCAAGCGGGCGGTCAAGCTGGAGCGTAGTTATCAAGGATCCGATCCGTTACCAATCCTGGATTCATTCGACCAAAACCTTCGTCGCCTCAAACGAGAACTTGATGCGTTCGAAAAGGCAAATCCCGGGGCGTAATTAAACATCTGCAAGGGTTCTAAACTTGAGCCGCGGCTAACACCTTACACCTTACACCTTTAGCCTTACACCTTAAGCCTTAAGACTTATTTCCCATCACCATTTCATTTCGCTTTACAAACAAGGAAAAAAACATGAAACGCAAAATTGCATTCGCACTCGTATTGATCGCAGCTGCCGGTGGCGCTTGGAATTGCATTACCTGGGGGCAAGGCCCATTGGGTACACCGCGCGTAACACGCCCTCTTTCCCGAACATACAGCTCAAGTGGTTTAACTGGTGATACTGAAATAGTTACTATATTGAACGCCGATATTGGACCAAACTTTGAAGACAATGTTGCAACGCTTGCCGGACAACTCAAGTCCGCAGAAGGTGCGGAAAAGGAAAGCATCCTAGCCAAGCTGAAGAGCGAGGTTGGCCAGCAATTTGATCGTAGGCAAGACGCTAAGGGGATGGAGCTAAAGGCCTTAGAAGAGCAGCTCGCGAAGCTTAAGGAAATCCATAACAAGAGAACACAGCAACGCGATCAGATCATTGCATTTCGAGTGCAGCAGATTGTTCGTGATGTCGAAGGTTTAGGGTGGGGTACCGACTCAACTGATTTATCAAGGCTTCGTACAACCCATTCGTCGGACGACTTGTTTATAGCCCCGCCGGCTCCGCCAGCTGTTTGGGCTACTAGGCCAGCAGACGCTCGACTAACTCCTGCAAATATTAGACCTTGAGGTCGTTAGAGACAAGAGATGCGGCATCCACGTAGGTCAGCCGGTCCTCAGGCTGACATTAGTTTTGGTTTGCGTCCGGCGGAGGACAGCCTGACCTACGTGAGGACAGCCGGACCTACGTGAGGACATTCAGTTCAACCTGCGGGCTGGTCCTATCTGGTGAATGGGATAAACTGTGCAAACGACTGTATCTCGAAGCACACATTTTTCCTTTTCGCATTTTGAAGTTGACTCATGGGCTCAGTAAAAACCGCCATTTCTCCAACTCGCGCTGAAGATTACCCGGAATGGTACCAACAGGTGATCAAGGGTGCCGACCTCGCTGAAAACTCCGCGGTGCGCGGTTGCATGGTCATCAAGCCATGGGGATACGCGATTTGGGAGAATATGCAAAAAGTCCTTGACCAGATGTTTAAAGACACTGGTCATCAAAACGCCTATTTCCCGCTATTTATCCCGATGAGTTTCCTTGAAAAAGAAGCCAAACATGTCGAGGGATTCGCAAAGGAATGCGCGGTGGTCACGCACCACCGGCTAGAGCCAGACGGGAAGGGAGGTCTGCGACCAGCCGGCCTGCTCGAAGAGCCGCTCATCGTTCGGCCAACGAGCGAGACCATCATCGGTGCAACGTATGCTAAGTGGGTTCAGTCCTATCGCGATTTACCGATCTTGATCAATCAATGGTGCAACGTCGTTCGATGGGAAATGAGGACGCGTTTGTTTTTGCGCACCACGGAGTTCCTTTGGCAGGAGGGACATACTGTACATGCAACCGCCGACGAAGCCATGGAAGAGACCAGCAAAATGCTTGAGGTCTATGCCGACTTCGTCGAAAACTACATGGCCGTGCCTGTGATTAAAGGCGAAAAGACTGCGGGCGAACGCTTTCCGGGCGCTGTCACGACGTTAGCCATTGAAGCCATGATGCAAGACCGCAAGGCGCTGCAGGCAGGCACTTCGCACTTCCTGGGCCAAAATTTCGCCAAAGCGCAAGAGATCAAATTTCAAGACAAAAACGGCGAGGTAGCATACGCTTGGACAACCTCGTGGGGGATGTCAACGCGTTTGATCGGCGCATTGATCATGACCCACTCGGACGACGATGGATTGGTTTTGCCGCCCCGATTGGCTCCCGCTCAAATCGTGATAGTTCCGATCTATCGCGATGAAAACCAGAAGACCGAGGTGCTTGACTACTGCAAGTCACTGAAGCAAGAGTTGGCAACGCAGAGTTACTCCGATCAAAAAATTCGAGTCGAAATCGACGACCGAGACATGCGAGGTGGCGACAAGAAATGGTATCACATCAAACGAGGAGTACCCGTCCGAGTCGAAGTCGGCCCGAAAGACATCGCCAACGCGGCCGCCTTCGTGGGGCGACGCGATACGAATCAAAGCCAGTCCATGCCGCGGGCTGATTTGATTAGCGGAATATCCAAGCTGCTACAAGAGATACAGGATAATCTCTTTGAAAGAGCGCTAGCACTGCAAAAAGCAAACACCGTCGAGCTCCGCTCAGAGGCAGAGTTTAGAAGTTTCTTCCAGCTCGATGACGAGCAGGGCCGATCGACAGGAGGAGGTTTTGCGAAGTGCTGGTTTGCCAGCGAAGAAGCAGTTCAGCCGTTGCTCGACGAACTCAAAGTGACCATTCGTTGTATACCGTTAGGTCCACCTCCTGGTGAAGGTGCGTGTTTCGTGACTGGCAAGCCCACGAAGACGCAAGCGATTTTCGCCAAGAGCTACTAGCGTGGCACGGCGGTCCCCGCCGTGAAGATGCAGTAGTGTGGCACGGCGGTCCCCGCCGTGAAGATTCCGCACATCTCCGGTGGGGACCACCGGGCCACTCTACCTAGCTGCAATGCAATTCTGCAGCGGCTTGAGTATGCTTTCAACGATGTAGTTGTCCATCAGCTCTCGGAGCAAGTGCTCTAATCGGAGCACTTCGGTTTTGAATTCTTCATCCGGACCAAGAGAATCAAAGCGACGAACAGTGATATACACGCTCAGCAGATCTTCGCTGTATTCGCCCGATTTTGCTTGAAAGACCGTCGTTCGGGTTTCGAAATGAATGCGAGCATGTGTTCGATAAACGTCATCGAGGGACATTTGAATTACAGGCTCATAACTCATGAGTTGTGAACCCATTCGCTGCGCCATCGCGTCAAAGCCCATCGGCATCCCGATTGCATCGGCAAGGATTTGATTGTGATTGCCGCGACATGCGTAATCAAAACCGTACATCAACCCGATAGATTCGCAATCCAGTTTGCTGATCGACATGGTGTGAGGTACCACATCGAGCACTTCACAATGCTGATCCATGGCTTCCTCAAGCGAATTCGGATTGACGATTCCACTGCACATGCGACGCGGCTCCGCAGCGATCCAACGATATGCGCCGTGTTCCTTGTCCTCTTCCAGGATAAACTCACCACGTTCACGTTGGTAAAAGTGGCGGAGCTTTGGGTACCTGCGTTGCATTTGTTCAAAAAAATGGAGTACCGTTTCTCGTTGGTTCGGAAGATCCATTTCAGTATGCAAGTGCATATTGATATAGAAGTCATCGCTAAGTGAACTGTAGGGATTCATCATGCTGTTGTTTCCTCGCAACCTAGGGTGTTGTCCATCCATTCTCAGCCACGCTATTCGGGCTCAAGTATATGGGGATACCCAAATGTTTCAAAGGCTTGACAGATCAACGACCAAAGAATCGCTCGCCACTAAAATTTGACCGGGCGTTTGGCGAGGCATTTTTGCAGTGGCTTGCACTAGCCCCAAGGGGTCCAACTCACCCGCCATAGGGTTGATATGCGTGAGAATCAGCCTTGGGATACCTGCCTTAGCAGCGCTCTCCAAAACGGCAGTCGTCCAACTATGACCCGTTTTGATGGCTAGATCGATCCACTCGTCGGAAAAATTGCATTCATGAATCAGCCAGTCGACACCTTGTATCTCGCGCCAGTATGCGGACTGCGTAGACGCGGTAGTATCGGTAATATAGGCAAGCGACAAACCTGGCCAGTCGATACGATAGCCAACACTGCCTCCTGGGTGTTCCAAAGGAAACCAGCGGCAGCTTGCTCCATTCAAGGGAAATACAGGTCCCAGTTCCTCGATTGCATACCATTCAATCGGAGGCAAAACAGGAAAAAGTAGCTCGTGAAAGAGGTGCGTTTGAATAGCCTCAATCTTGACCCGCTCGCCGTAGACATGGATTTTTCGGAGTGGTGTTACCGCTACAAAATCCAAGAAGAAGGTTAGGCCAAACACGTGGTCTAGATGGGCATGACTGAGGAGAATCGAGATCTCCTCTTGGTGGAGCAACTGCTCCAATCGAAACAGGCCGCTGCCTGCGTCCAGCACTAGGCTGGCTTCCGGGATAAAGTAACAACTTGTGTGTCTTGTTGCACTGGGGTGGTAACCAGCCGTTCCT
>JANLRK010000764.1:0-2958 GCA_031361585.1 Pirellula sp.
GGTCCGGGATTTCGTCTCTATAAATTTATACAGAACAACGTGTGCACTTATTTCCCCCTCGATAAACACGGGCAAGAGACTTACCGAAGATCGGTGTACCATCAGAACGCGAGGGCGAGTGTGGTAGACGTACTAAATGATTTTGATCTACCAGACAATTCGTTTGCTGCTCCGAAGCGTGCCAACACGACAACTCCATTGCAAGCTTTGACGATGCTCAACCATAGCTTCACTCAAGACATGGCTTCGGCGTTGGTAGATCAGCTTGGTCAAGAAGACCAACAGTCTGCCGCGGCAAGTACCGTCTCAAAAGCATTCGAAATTGCGTTTCAAAGAGCCCCTAGCCAAACGGAGCTGTATGCGGCCCGAGAGCTCATTCAGAAGCATGGTTTCAAGGCATTCGCCCGCGCGCTTCTTAATTCGAACGAATTGATTTTCATCGAATGAAGTTAGTTCGTAATGAAGTTAGTTCGTAACGGGAAGCGTTAGCGAGTGTCGTTATAAAGGTGCAACTCGCAAACGTTGGTACTCTCAATGCCTTACCAAAAAAAATCCATCGATTTTGAATCGATGGATTTTATTTTTTGGAATCGATTATCGAAAATTTCGATCAGACCACCACGGTCTCTTTGATTTTTTGAAGGAAATGATCACCGGTTGCTTTGGTCAATTCCTTGACGTGTTTCTCGGCCTTTTTCAAGTCCTCGTATTCAAATACGGCTACTCTTTTAAGGTTTTGATTGAAGACTCCCCAGTACAACTTGATTCGGGGTTCAGCGGCCACCTTGCGTGTTCGCTTAACTTTTGGAGGGGCGGGTGGGGCGTTCGGGTCGACTTCCTTGACGGCCTTCTTCTTGCGTGGGGTTTTTGGCGCGGTTGCCATAAATAGATAGCTCCGGGTGGGATTGAAGAAAGCAATATTAGCGCAAAGCCAATCGCGAACGAAGAAGCATATGATGAGCAGTTGAGGCTGTGACAGCAATGAAAGCTTCGTTCAACTCGACGGACACTCATTGTAAACCATTCGGGCCGTTTACTGAACTACCAGCGGCAAAGATGTTCAAAAAAAGGGAATTGGCAGCACAAAACACCGCAAAACAGGATGATTGATGGAATGAATTGCTGTTGTTCTAACCCATCGAGATCATCGATCGCGTCCATTGCAGCTTGCGAAGGATCGACTCGCTTGAACAGCCTGTGGTCAGTACGGTCAATATTGGATCGCCTTTAGCGATAGCGGTTCCTGCACAAGGTATATCCGCAAATTGGCATCCATTGAGGAGCGAACCTAAGTCGCAGCTCCATCTTTTTGACCACCATTCGTCGGATTGGCTTTGCGTTACATTAAACGAATCGTTAGCGTAAACGATCATTTTACCGAGCATCACAGTGACTGTACTTTTTGATACGCGGATGCAGTCATTTGAGTACTTGCTGAATATCGCATGACTTACCGTCATGTTTATGCATGCATGGTGCATTTCCACCAAACCAGCATCCAAGCAAACTTCTAGAATGTCCATGCTTGCACTCCAGCGAGGATTGATCTCCAGCAGCGTTAACTCACCGTCATAACGGAGGAAGTCGGCTTGCCAAAGGCCTAGTAGGCCCGACTCATTACCTGTTGTCCTCGCAAAATGCTGAAGCTTTAACAGTTGTTTGTCGGTCAATTCAACGGGGCCATAGGAACCGCAGTATACATAGTTCATTCCAGGTAGTTTGGAATCTGGTATCCATGCAGCAGTTGCTCCTACTAAGGTACTGCCGAATTCGCTGGAGAGGAATGTTACGCCAATCGTCTCCCCTGGAAGCCGCTTTTGAAAATAGAAATTTGACTGTTCCTTAGTAAAGTCGTCGGCGGATGCATTTGTACAAAACAATTCGGTGGTGCCGATTCCGCCCGCGCTTTGAAATGGCTTCATAAGCCAATCCCGTTGGCGATGTGGCTTTTCAGAACGTAGGACTTCTTGCCAAGTGCGACAGGTAATTGGCCAGCCGATATCGCAGCTGTTAGCCCATTTCGCCCAATTGTCCAATGATCGCATGGAAACTAGTTGAAGGGCGGTCGGACCACACCGATTGGCAACTGCGTGGCAGCGCTCCACCAAATGTGTACGGTGCTCCATCCCGCCCGTTAGCAGCAGCGGCGCTGAAGGATAGTAGGCGTTGAGTGCATCTGGCCATTCAGGATCGTCAAGAAGATAGTGTGACCGGCAATCGCAAATCAAATCCCTGTCCGCACAGACGTCCACGGCCACAACATCAAAGCCAGCTTTTTTGGCGATTTGAGAGGCCGCCCGAGCACTAAATCCCACGATAGCAATCGTTTTGCCTTGTGAATCGCATACGTCCTTTGAAATCATTCTTTACTCAGACATTCCATTTTGCGTTGACGATGCAATCCGCAATCTCACATTGACCTGCATGGGCACTTTTAAAATCAAACATTATTGCTTCGAATCAGTCTAGCAGCCTGTGGCTTGAAATCGATAGCATTATGAGTCAACGATTATTGGAAGCTGATTTCAATCGCAAAATCACTGGAGGCGCAATGCGAATCGAACGTAGCAGGGTTATTCGACAAGCCATCATGCTCGCCGTGGTACTTTCCATTGCCGGATGTCAAGGATCTCAACTTGGCTCCAAGCGCTGGAGCGGCGGCATCTACGGTCAAGGCTCTGAAAACCTTCAAAAATATCGTGCTGCGGCATTTGATCCTTATCCACTAAACGATATTGGCCCAGAAGTTGTTGGTGGCAGACCTCGAGGATTCATGAATCCGCTTCCCGAAGCGAATCGAAACCAGATTGAGTCGAAAGCTGCCCAACGTCGTGCCATGGGATCCGGGTGGTAAGAATATAAACTATGTCTTACAACTCTTGATTTTCATTATTGCCTAACGACCTAATGCGACGTGAGTAGTTCTCTCGCCTGCTGTCGGACATAGAATCGACGCCC
>JANLRK010000779.1:0-3135 GCA_031361585.1 Pirellula sp.
GAAGCACCATGATGGGAATTAAGTGCCGGAATCTACTGCTCGGTCTAGGAGTGGCCTTGTTGCTAAGCGCGATGTGTTCATTGATCGTGACGGCTCAACAATGGGGGCGTCGAAGAGGTGTTGACTGGCAGTCGGTTGGTCGTAATGGCGTACCCACCTGGGAGGTAGACAAGCAGTTTAGTAAGGACATGTTTACCTTCGTGAGGATCAAGTACGACTCAGGTGGGTATGGATATGGGCGCGGTGGTGGTGGTTGGGCAACTGATTTCAGAGATAGCGAATTGAATCTGTCACTTCGTCTTCAGCAACTAACATCGTTGAAAGTAAATCCAGAGCCGATAGTTTTGGAATTATCGGACCCAAAGCTCTTCGATTACCCGTTCATTTACATTATAGAACCGGGCGCCCTTTTGTTTAATCCGAACGAGGTCATCGCGCTTCGTCGGTATTTGCTTAATGGAGGCTTTTTGATGGTAGACGATTTTTGGGGCGATGAGGAATACCGGAATTTTTATCAGGAGATCAAACGCGTTTTTCCCGATCGCGAACCGTTGGAGGTTCCGTTGGAACACGAAATATTTCATTGCGTTTATGACCTAAAAGAAAAGCCCCAACTTCCAAGTATCGGGCATGCACAAAGCGGCCGTAGTTCTGGGATAACTTGGGAATACAGACCAGGATCAGACACGAGCATTCCTCACTATCGTGCCATACGTGACGATGCGAATCGCATCATGGTTTTTATCTGCCATAACACAGACTTAGGAGACGGTTGGGAACGCGAAGGGGAAGACCCTTGGTATTTCGAAGAGTTCTCTGTCAAAAAAGCTTACCCATTGGGAATCAACATCGTAACGTATGCGATGACACATTGAGGAGGAAGGCTTAAGGCTTAAGGCTAAAAACTTAAGTAATAACAGATAACAGATAACAGATAACAAAAACCCAACTCCCGACCATTCAACCTGTCCCCTTTCACCCTGTACCCTCAACCCTCAACCCTCAACCCTCAACCTAACCCCACTGGATTTCCACCTTGAGCACGGTCACTCCGAATTACGACGAAGAAGCGGCAATCGTAAAGCAGATACGCGAGGGGCGAGCGAGGATCGATGCCGAACTCTCCAAGACAATCGTTGGTCAGAAAGATGTCATCGAACAATTGCTGATCTGCCTCTTCTCGGGTGCACACTGCCTGATCACGGGAGCGCCGGGCTTGGCAAAAACGCTTCTGGTTCGGAGCGTCGCACAGGTGTTCCATTTAGAGTTCCGTCGCATTCAGTTCACTCCAGATCTAATGCCCGCCGACATTACAGGGACCGAGATATTGGATGAAGTCGACGGTCGGCGTGTGTTGCAATTTGTCAAAGGACCAGTATTTGCCAATGTCATTCTGGCCGACGAAATCAATCGAACACCACCTAAGACACAAGCGGCGCTGCTTGAAGCGATGCAGGAACATCAAGTCACATCTGCAGGCAAACGATTTGCTCTGCCAGAACCGTTTTTCGTATTGGCTACGCAGAACCCCATAGAAATGGAGGGCACGTATCCCCTGCCTGAAGCCCAGCTCGATCGATTCATGTTCAATGTGATGATCGATTACTTGCCATTCAAGGACGAGTTGCAAGTGGTATTGGATACGACGAGTAAGACTCCAGAAAAGATTGAACCGTTGTTTACCGGTGAGGACGTATTGAAGTTTCATGCGATGGTTCGGCGTATGCCTATCGCAGAAGAAGTGGCTGGGTACGCGGTCCGACTAGTCGCTGCATCGAGACCGGGCCGCCCCGAAGCCCCGGCGTTTGTGAACCAATGGATCAATTGGGGAGCGGGATTGCGAGCAGCTCAAATGCTGGTTCTCGGCGCGAAAGCCCGCGCGTTGCTCAATGGTCAATCGCACGTATCCCTGGCCGATATCCGAGCCCTTGTGCATCCTGTGATGCGGCATCGATTGCTGCTTGGATATAAGGCTGAAGCCGAGGGAGTTTCGGTCGAGGATTGCGTCGATCGTTTGCTCTCTGAGGTTAAATAGCGATGGCCAACTCGACCTCCATCAATGAATCTGGCAAACTCGCAACCGAGGGCACGGTTGCAGTGAATTCGTCGACCGCCATGGATCGCTGGATCGACATGTCAGCATTGATGCGGATCAAGAATTTGCAACTGCGAGCCAAGTCGGTCGTCGATGGTTTTCACAATGGTCTGCACCGCAGCCCACTGCATGGATTCTCGGTCGAGTTCAGCGAATACAGACCATATAGTCTGGGAGATGACCCTCGCACTATCGATTGGAAGCTGTTTGCTCGAAGCGATCGCTATTACATCAAGAAGTTCGAGGACGAAACAAATCGTCGCTGCTATCTAGTGCTCGACAAGAGCAAGTCGATGGATTTTGGATCGATCGAGTACACCAAAAGCGATTACGCCAGAACTGTCGCCGCTACGCTCGCATACTATTTGACATTGCAACGCGATGCAGTTGGTCTGCTGACTTTTGACGAGGACATTTCCGATGTACTTACGGCTCGCTTCCGCACGGGGCAACTGAAACGAATTCTTTCTCTTTTAGAAAAGCCGTCTTCCGGTGCATCGACCGATCTCCAAAAGCCCATTTCGCATTTGGCTGACATCGTTAGGCAACGCAGTCTCATTATCATTGTTTCCGATTTCTTGGTGCCAACGGAATCATTGAGGATACCTTTGTCGATGCTTCGAGCTCGCCATCATGAAGTGGTCCTCTTGCGTGTTCTCGACCCGACGGAGGTCACGTTGGATTTAGAAAAAGCGAGTATGCTGGAAGACTTAGAGACAGGTCGGGAGATCTACGTTGATCCCAAGTTGGCGAAGTCCTCTTATCAAGATAAGTTTAGCAAACACGAGGCGTCGCTTATCGAATTGGCGGGGCAACTCGGTATTGGATGGACCTCCCTACAGACGAATGAATCGGTCGAGCATATTCTGTATGATTTCCTAAGCCGGCAACAGCGCTCCAGTGTCGGCAGTCCGCGAACTCGATCGGCCACGCGTGGTCGCGTCTCGACAGGAGGTCTGCGGTGAATTTCCTTGCGCCTCTTTATGCATTGGCTGGCCTCGCGATCGCATTGCCGATCTTGTTTCATTTGATCAGGCGTC
>JANLRK010000814.1:0-2397 GCA_031361585.1 Pirellula sp.
CGGAACGCCTTGCGGCGGACGCGGTAGCTTTTCTCCCAACAGAAACTCGGAAACCCAATTGCCTCGCAAAATAGGGCTGGTTCGAGATGCACCTGAGTGTTTGGACATTGTCGCGGCCATGGTCAGAATTCCACCGCGAGAAAATTCTCGCGTGCCCTCAATACGATGCCAACTATCCTCCCCATTTGGAATTCCGTAAAACTTGGCCAGGCGACCATTGACAAAGGTATGGTTCGCATTGAGTAAATCAAGAACCGAGCCATCGTTTCGAAACAAACTTTCAAAAAACAGAATCGCCTCTTCGTACATATCCGACTTGAGCTCCGCAAACTCGGGATAGTGCTGTAAACTTTTTTCGTCCAATAGATCAAACTCACGGATGTGCAGCCACTGGCACCCAAACTCAATTGCCATCCTGCGCATTCGCATGTCGGACATCATTCGACGAACCTGACTTCGCAAAACATCGGGATTGTGTAGCCTGCCGTTTGATGCGGCTTCTTGCAACTCAAGGTCGGGCAGCGTAGACCAAAGGAAATAACTTAAGCGAGTTGCTAGTTCATTCGCGGACACAAGACCAGCTGCTTTTCCGTTAGCAACTTCCTCGCCCCGATAAAGAAACGCTGGTGCAACCAGCACTCGAGAGAGTAGCAATCGAATCGCTGCGTCGTGAGGGAGTTCCTCGCTTCGAAGCTTCGCGTAAAGCTCTCTGAGCTGCAGCTTCTCTAATGATGACAATTGCCTACGCCATGACCGCTCGGCTAAACCCAATACCGAAAGCAAATGAATTGGCTCCGCATCGAGCATGCGAATTCTGAACTGTTCTGCGCGTTGCATGATCCCGTCGCGCATCGGTGTGAAGGCGCTGGGATCGGCGTCTTGTGTTGCAAATTGCCAAAGCTGTTCGTATGCATCCACCAATAATAATGCATCTTGGCTAACAAAATGCAGTTCATCCCATAGCTTATCCAATTCCGCAGCCTGCTCGTCGTTCAACATCAATCGTTTGAGTTGCTCGTCCTCTCGATAGTAGAGAGTTAGCGTAACCACTTCATCCACCGGCACGATCTTCGTATAGCACAATGCGGCAGGAAACAGCTGCCGAAAAGCATCAAACTGCGAAAGCAGTCTTTGCCGAGATCGACTATCGTCGGCGACAATAATAGGTGCGTCATACTTCAGAGGTTTATCCCCATCTGACCACGTGGACTTATCTCCCTTGACTGCCGAGCTACTAGCGGCGAGCCCATGCAATTGCGAAGGCCTATCAAAGAGAACTTGAATTTGCACCGTTCCTTCGGCGCCGGACTCTGGATGCAGGGAGCCAGTCGCAACAAACTCATAACCCTCTACGAAGTCGGCTGGCACGAGTATCTCCAATATCGATGGTGCCTGCACAGCAATATTAGCGGCGTTGAGGGGCTGCCCATTTGGCTGCAGTCCAAAAAGCGATGGATCTAATCCAAACTCGGAATCGTTCGAATGGACAGCCGGGGACTTGTTGGCCAATAGTTCGGTGCGAACATGCGAAAATAAAGGACCACTCAAGGACGTTAGTTGTGCGTGCAGCGCAGCATCCGGAGAGTCGCCAGGAATCGATTCGGGATTGCGATCCAAGAGCGATTGCACCTCCATGGCAAGCCTTTGTTTTTCGCCGATATCCATTTGCGACTGCCATTTTTCGAGCAACGAGCCAGTCGGAATCACAGACTTGGAGGTCGAAGAGTCGGGTTCGCTGTAAAAATGCCAGACACTCGCATTGCCCAGCCGATCCGAATGCGGATTGCTGCCGAGGATGTCGGGAGAGACATCTTTTGCGAGATCCCATTCCAACAATGCAGTTGTGTTGTTTTGAATCGTCAAGTCAATCGCAGTCGTATCGCACGAATGCTCGCCGTTGCGAGGGCCAATGGACAGCGAAATCAAATCGCCCTTGCTTACGAGGACTTCTGCCACTGGAGCAATCTTCTGGGCATCGGCATTGGTAGCCGCGCCAGAGGCTAGAACGCGGCGAGAGTTCCCTTGAACATGTTCAAGATTCCATGTGACTCCATTTCCGCAGCCAATATGAGCTCTCTGGACGCGACCAGAGATCTTAATATTTCCAGTGATCGGACTTTGCCAACCAACCGAAACTCGCTGCTTAGGTGACGGGTGGACGCAAATACTGTGCGGCTGCATATCACCAGGCACTCGCACGAATTGGTCCGATGAATTTGCGATCACGCTTAACGCATCCGCTCCAACCCAGCCTTGAATGAAATCGTAGTTTTCCGCCCGCTCCATTTTTTTAGACATATACGAATCAATCCGCGTTGCTCCTGCGCCAATCCCCAAGTACTGGAACCAGGATGCTAGCACGGACTGGTCAACGGAATGCTTCTGAGCTAACGTTTC
>JANLRK010000820.1:0-5855 GCA_031361585.1 Pirellula sp.
GATCGGTATCCTGCCAACTATCGAAGAGACGAAGGAGTTCCTCGAGAATGGTTCTATAGACAAAAGATCCAGGCTGATAGAGACGCTTCTTGCTCGCGATGAATTCCCAAAGTTTTGGGCGCTGAAGTGGGGCGACTTGCTGAAGATGACAAGCAAATTAGTCGGAGCAGATGGTGTGTACAAATACCATCGCTGGGTCGAAGCGGCCATCCGGTCGAACATGCCCTACGATGAGTTTGCGAGGGAGTTGCTGTCCGCTTCGGGAAGCACGCTCGCGAATCCAGCTGCAAATTTCTATCGAACTTCCACCGACATGAACGAATGTGTCGAAACAGTTTCGCAAGTTTTCTTAGGGGCGCGATTGCAGTGTGCGAAATGTCACAACCATCCATTCGAACGATGGACGCAGGACAACTATTATGGATTGGGGGCCTTTTTCAATCGGCTTCAACGCAAGAACAGTCAACGACCTGGCGAAATGTTCGTGTGGACCGCTGCTACCGGCGAGGTAACTCAGCCAAGGACGGGCGAGGTCATGAAACCTTGGTTGCCTCAGGTCGGGAGCATCGAAGCCAAGGCCGAAGAAGATCGGCGGCCTGCTTTTGTTTCGTGGCTGGTGGATGCAAAGAATCCGTACTTCGCAAGGATTGAAGCGAACCGTATATGGAGTCAAATGTTCTCACGAGGAATCGTCGATCCAATCGACGATTTCCGAGATTCCAATCCGCCTTCGAACGAACCATTGCTCGAGGCACTGGCGAAGGATTTTATTCAGAGTGGTTTCGATCGCAAACACCTGATGCGAACGATACTCAATAGCAAAACGTACCAGGCAAGCAGCGAAACTTCGCAGTGGAATGAGAAAGACAAGATCTACTTTTCGCACCAGTCTCCTCGCATGCTGGGCGCTGAACAATTGCTCGACGCAATCAATCATGTAACGGGACTGAATCAGGTTTTTTCAGGACTTCCTTCGGACATGAAAGCCACACAGTTACCAGCTCCGGACGTTTCAAAGAATGCGTTCCTAAAGGTCTTCGGCCAACCGGAACGGTCAACGGTTTGCGCATGCGAACGAGCCGAAGATTCAAATTTGGGGATGGCGATCGAGCTTTTTAATGGTTCCTTGGTTTATGAAAAATTGCGAGACGCCAACAATCGCTTTAGGAAATCGCACGCTGCTGGCCATAGTCCGCAAGAGGTTGTTCGCGAACTTTACTTGTCCGCGTTGTGCCGTCATCCGACTGATACGGAACTAGAGGTTTCGTTGCAACATTGCCAATCGCGTGGAGATCTCGCCGCAGGATTCGAGGACTTGTGTTGGGTGCTCTTGAATACGGATGAGTTTCTGTTTCAACATTGATTGATGTACCCCTTAGCAATTCCATTCATCGTGACTAAATTTTACATTGCCTTTGTGACTGTTTCGCTCTTGGTCTCCACCACTTTACTCGGCTTGTCGGACCGTTCCTCCGCTTGCGTTTTTCCTGACCCCGAAGTCCCGCAAGTTAGCTTCCGAAATGACGTCGCATCCGTCTTGCTCGAAAACTGCGTGGCTTGTCATGGACCAAAGAAGGCTGAGGGTGGTTATCGAATAGACAACTTCGAGGAGTTGCTCAAGCCAGGTGACACAGGCGAGATACCGGTCGTCGTTGCAGCCACAGCTAGTGGCGAACTCATACGCCGAATCACGTCTAGCGACCAGTCCGAGCGCATGCCAGCTGACTCAGAGGCTCTAACGAAGGTGCAAATTGATTTGATTAGCAAGTGGATCGTAGAGGGTGCCACGTTTGACGGGGAAAAAAGAAATGCACCGTTGCATTTGGTATCACCACCGAAAGTCTATCTCGATCCACCTGCCACCTATGCGACTCCGGTGCCCATTACGGCTATGGCTTTTTCGCCCGATGGGTCGCAGCTACTGATTGGCGGATATCACGAGATCATGGTATGGAATACGGTTGACGGGACGTTAGCCAAGCGGATCAAGAACATCGGACAGCGGGTCCACGCGATTGTTTTTTTATTAGATCAGAAAACAATTGCCGTTGGTTGTGGGGAGCCTGGACGGAACGGCGAGGTTCGATTGATGGACTTTGAATCAGCTCAATTGAAGGGGGTTGTGGCTCGAACAAGTGACGTGGTGCTGGACCTTGCTCAGCGTCCAACCAGCAATGAGCTTGCCATAGCATCTGCCGATGGTCTTATTCGTATCGTGAACACCGAGACGCTTGCAGAAGTACGAACCATTGCAAACCATGCGGATTGGGTAACAGCGATTGCATGGAGCGATGATGGCACCCGGCTCGCCTCAGCAAGCCGAGACAAGTCAGCGAAGGTCTTCGATGCGACTAACGGTGAGTTGTTGATCAGCTATTCCGGCCATGCCGCTGCCGTTCGCGGTATCGCATTCCTACCTGATGGGAAGCAATTGGTTTCGACAGGGACAGACAAAAAATTGCATCGATGGGAATTGGAGGGAGCCAAGAAAGTAGTCGAGGTGCCGTTCGGCGGGGAAGCTTACAAGATAGTACGAGGCAATACCTTTGTTCTCGTGCCTTGCGCCGACAATCAATTGCGAACTATCCAATTGAGCGATAACAAAGTTGCGCATGCGTTGAATGGGTATCAAGATTGGGTGTTGTCGATAGCGTACCATGCGGGAACGAATCGAGTTGCGGGGGGGGCGATGGACGGCGAAGTGCGGTTGTGGAATGCAACCGATGGTGCATTCATTCGCAATTGGATTGCGAAGCCATAGTGTGAGACGCTGGAGTCCAAGCTAAGCAAGGCGAACAGCCTCACGTTTTTTTCGAGCATTGGAGAGTGGGAAAGCCTCCACGGCCCGGGGGGCCATGCTACATAGATTGAGCTTCACGGCCCGAGGGGCCATGCTACATAGCGCGAGCGTCGAGTTTGATGGGCAATCTGGGGATGATGGTTTCTTTTCCCTAAGTTGCCGATACGACCAAGGTCAGGTTGTTGCCTTTTATTGTCCTGAGGTTATTGTGCGATTTTCTCGATTGCTGGCATGTTCCATCCTCGCTTCTTCGATTGCTAGCGTTTCTGGTCAGTCGATACCTGGATGCGATCGCACCTTGCCGTGCGACATTGCTAAGAACGCAAGTTCTGAGTGCGATACACTAGGCTGCGATGGTTTGTTTCGTGATCATACTGACATTGAATATGGCGGGAAGAACGTCATGCTTGACTCACTGGGTTGGGCAATTGGAATTCCACGCAAACTCATGATTTGGGATCGACGGATCGACAACCATGACATTTCTTCGAATACTGCATCAACCGTTTCCGCATATCTCTCCGAGCGTGGACTTCAGGATGTGAAATTGCGAGTCAATCAATACGACCCAATCGGTGAATGGAAGCGATTGGTTCTGAACAAACACGTATCGCCTGGTTGGAAATACACGGCTGGAATACTTCGCACGGCCGAGTACACTTTTCTCCCGGGAAGAATCTTTGGCCATGATGATTACAATGCATACACGAACACGGTCAACATTTATTCTGACACGCCGGTAATGGGGTTGGCTTCATCGGCTTATGCGTATGATGTGCATCGTCGAAGCCTGCCAGGAACCTACGCGACCTTTCAGAGTTTGCCGTTGGTGGCTTTGTATCATGAATCTCTCGCGACCAATGAAGTTATGGATTACACCATGGCGAAGGGAACTTTCCGTACGTCGGAAGTTCGACGTATTCTGTATGCACGTTATGGTGTGGAAGCGGGGGGTGAAGTGGGCCGCTTTATACCAGGGAGCGGTACCGTGTTCGAGATTGCTGGAGCGATCGGCGGACATTCGGCAGCGGGCTTGCAATCGGAGAATGTACGACGCTAGTTCTCCGTGAAGCCTACTGATACAGAATGAATGGAAGAGATGCCTGACGAACTGAGTCCCGAGTCAGTAGAAGCCGTTAACGAAAGGGCATATGACCGGATGGCTCGTAGCGGACATATCTTGGCCAAGACGGTGACGGATGAAGAGCTTCGACGTCCGATGGAAATCGTCGACGGCGCTGGATGGCTAGGCGGATCCATTCGAGGTTGGCACGTATTGTGTTTAGCAGCGGCTGGAGGCCGGCACAGTGCGCTCTATCATGCGGCTGGTGCGACGGTGACCGTATTGGACATCAGCGATGGCATGCTCGAATTGGATCGGCGTGTTTCTCAAGAATTGAAATTCAACGTGCGATTGATTCAGGGGACGATGGTCGACATGCACATGCTTCGCGATGCCGAGTTCGATTTGGTGATCCAACCGGTGAGCACTTGTTACGTTTTAGAAATCTCGAAAGTCTTTGCAGAGGTATCGAGAATATTGAAGCCGAACGGTTTATATGTTTCTCAGCACAAACAGCCGATTAATTTGCAAGCGTCGTTGAAAACGCGGGCTGGCAAATATGTGATCGATAGCGAGATCGGGGCCATAGCCGAACCGGCGAGGGCAGACGAACCGAGCCCGCTACGCGAGCCGAGCACTAGAGAGTTTGCGCACAGTTTGGAGTCGATACTGGGTGGTATCTGTTGCAATGGAATGGTCATTGAGGAACTTCACGAGCCCAATCACGCCAAGCCGGAATCCGCTGTGGATAGCATGGGCCATCGAAGCCGCTTCGTTCCGCCGTATTTGCGGATCAAAGCCAGAAAGCGGTCATCAAATACCAGCCCTACAAGTTCGCTAATCCTGCGATCTTAGACCGAACAATACTAGACAATGACCCAGGCCGTCGTAGGCAGAAAAATGGTAGGTGAAAAATAGCAGCGAAGTCTTTGAAAGATCGGCTTGATCCCACGTTTTTCCTTTTTTGCTTCGCTAAGCGTACAATGTCGTCACGACAGTAACCAATGTCCTCCTAACAAACGACGATTCAGATGACTACGACACCGATGGAGGCTGAATGCAAGTTTCGAGTTCACGATGCCGCTGCCACGCGGAAACGACTGAATGAACTGGGGGCAGTCTACGTAAAACAAGAAGTGCATCGCGACACCTATTTGCGTCATCCATCGCGGGACTTCCGTGCGACCGACGAAGCGTTGCGCATCCGCGAGGTGGATGGCGTGCCATTTATCACTTACAAAGGCCCACGGTTGGCTGGCCCAATCAAGATACGGCCCGAGATTGAGTTGCCGATGATGCCTGGCACGGCGGACGATTGGTTGAAGATCTGGGGACATCTTGGTTTTGTCATCGCATTGACCGTTCCGAAAACTCGCGAGGTCTATACTTTCGCGAATAGAAGTCGCAGCTTAACGATTACGCTAGACCATGTAGAGTCGCTTGGCTATTTCGCGGAGGTTGAACGGATAGTAAGCGACTCAAGCGAGATAGAGCAAGCGCAAAACGACATTCAAGAAGTAGGGCAATGCCTCGGTTTATCCGAGGTCGAGCCACGCAGTTACTTAGGCATGCTATTGAGAAAAACAGAGTAGAAAGTTGTCTCAACTGTTCCCGCCCTGCGTCCCCGTCGGAACCACGGAAGACGAGAATCACACGGAAGACGATACTGCAGTTTATTCAGCGCGGATTGCATGCCTCTCGTTTACTTTGACATCTACGAATACGCCATACTGTCATATTCGCTCATTTTTCCGTCCGTGTGTTCCGTGTGTTCCGTGGTTTTAGAAAGACTGCTGGATGCATCGATGGTCGAGGCGAAAAGAAAGCCTGTTCCGGCCTCATTGTCAATCGAAATCACCGTCCGGCTCTTGATTCGCTATGATACTGTTTGGATCAGGCGTCGCATGGTACTGGATTCTTGCGATGAGTTTGGACCGTGCGCATCTAACCACCAAGTTCGCGGCAAGAATAACCAATGGCGATTTCAGAAAT
>JANLRK010000726.1:0-3526 GCA_031361585.1 Pirellula sp.
TGGCTACCCAAAAATGTAATCTGAACAGTGCACTTGGT
This sequence comes from Pirellula sp., assembly GCA_031361585.1. GTDB lineage: Bacteria > Planctomycetota > Planctomycetia > Pirellulales > Pirellulaceae > JBKCUI01. The sequence goes on from JANLRK010000726.1 coordinate 39, forward strand.
CACTCTCGGCAAGAGTGACCTACGGAGTCGCACTCGCAGGAGTTAGAGGAACTTCCCCAAACGAGCGCACAGGTCAGCTGTTCGACAGCTCTAGCCCCATTCGTTGTCGTACCAGGATACGACTTTCACTAATTTGCCTTTATCCCCAAGTACTTGAGTAAAGTCGGCCGCAAAAATGCTACTGTGCGGGTCGTCGATGATGTCGCTGGACACGATCGGGTCTTCGGTGTAGCAGAGAATTCCCTTGAGCGGTCCTTCGGCGGCAAGTTTCATGGCCGCGTTGATCTCAGCCACGGTTGTTTCCTTCTTGAGGTTGACAGTCAAGTCGACAACAGAGCCAGTTGCAACGGGTACGCGCATCGCAATACCGGTCAATTTTCCTTTGAGTTCTGGAATGACCAAGCCAACTGCGGACGCGGCGCCTGTGGTGGTTGGGATAATATTCAACGCCGCAGCCCGAGCACGATACGGATCGGCGTGTGGCAAATCCTGTACCTTCTGGTCATTGGTATACGCATGCACCGTGGTCATCAATCCCGACTCGATACCGAATGTATCATTGAGAACTTTGGCAATCGGAGCCAGGCAGTTCGTCGTGCAAGAAGCATTCGAAACGCATTTTAGGTCCGCGGTGAGCTTGTTGTCGTTGACACCTAGAACGCAAGTAAGGTCCGCGCCATCTTTAGCCGGCGCGCTGAGCACCACTTTCTTGGCACCTGCTGTTAAGTGCGAATCGTAGCCAGGCTTTCCGTCCTTTGCTCGACCGGTGAAGAATCCAGTACTTTCAATAACGATGTCGACCTTGAGATCAGCCCAAGGCAACTTCGATGGATCCTTTTCGGCAATCGCATGAATCTTCTTACCGTTAACAATCAAGTACTTTTCATCGTAGCTGACCGTTCCATCGTACCGACCATGGATGCTGTCGTATTTCAGTAACGTTGCCAACATTGCGTTATCGGTCAAATCATTTACGGCTACAACTTCGAACTCGCTGGAACGGCTCATTAAGTTGCGGAACGTCAATCGTCCGATACGACCAAACCCGTTAATTGCGATTCGAATTGTCACCGCTAGTATTCTCCGCCAAAAGTAAGATAGACCTGGTAAAACGCCGATCTGGAATCTTCTGATACCAGATCGTCAGCTGCAAGCATCCTCAACGAACGCAATGCGCATGATGAAAAGAGCAAAGGAGTATACAAGCGGGCGGAAACCTCATCAATAACAAAGAAAAACCACTGGCCAAGCGGAAAACTTGCCTACAATGGCATCAGTGAACTTAATAAATCCACGGTTCTAGTTTTCGGCCAACAAACATGTCCATTTCGTTACCCATCATCGACCCGTCAGTGGATTCGCTAACGGCGGACAATAGCACCTGCGGAACCAGCACAGGAAAAAACGGGAGCGTTGTCAGCAGGTATTTAGACAACCTCGGTGAAAGGCAGCCCCACGGACCGCTGGCCCGCGCGCCGCTGCCGATGTCCATGGAGGAGGCCAAGTCTCGAGGTTGGGACGAATTGGATGTGGTTTTTATAACTGGTGATGCATACATCGATCACCCAAGTTTTGCGATGTCGATCCTCGGGCGAGTACTAGAAGCCGCTGGATTCCGAGTTGGAATCGTCAGCCAGCCGGACTGGCAATCCTGCGAACCGTGGAAGCGATTTGGACGGCCGCGACTATTTTTTGGAATTAGCGCGGGCAATATGGACAGCATGATCAACCACTACACTGCCAACAAAAAGGTTCGCAACGACGATGCTTATTCGCCCGGGGGGAGGATTGGGCTTAGACCCGATCGTGCAACGCTGGCGTACTGTCAAAGAGCTCGCGAGGCTTTCAAAGGAGTGCCTGTCATCGCAGGTGGAGTGGAGGCATCGCTTCGGCGTCTGGCTCACTATGACTTTTGGAGTGACAAAGTTCGACGCAGCATCTTGCTTGATAGCAAAGCAGATCTGGTTGCGTTCGGTATGGGGGAAAATTCGATCGTCGAGATGTGCTGCCGACTCGAAGCTGGGGAAACCGTCAAGGACTTGCGTAATATGCGAGGTGTTGCCTATGCGCTAGGCGCTTCCGAACAACCTCCCACCGACGCCATTGAACTACCATCTTACGAAGAGGTCGTTGCCGACAAAATCGCGTTCTCCAAAGCGACGCGGATCATCCACAACGAGACGAATCCGCTCAACGCAAAGAAGTTGATGCAGCGTCATGGCACGCAAACGATTGTTTGCAATGTTCCACAGTTGCCACTTAGCGAAGAGGCGATGGATCGAATCTACGGATTGCCGTACACGCGCCGGGCCCACCCTAGTTATACCGAGCCAATACCTTCCTTCAACATGATCAAGAATTCGGTCACGATCATGCGAGGTTGCTTTGGAGGTTGTACGTTCTGTTCCATTACCGCCCACCAGGGACGCATCATTCAGTCGCGATCCAAAGAGTCCGTGTTGAACGAGATCAAGACGATGACGGCGGACAAGGACTTCAAAGGGATCGTCAGCGACATTGGCGGCCCCACAGCCAATATGTACCACATGCGCTGCACCAAGCCGGATGTCGAAGCGAAATGTCGACGTCAATCTTGTGTGCATCCCAAGATCTGCAAATTACTCGGCGTGGACCACACCCCTGTCATTGAGTTGATGCGAGAGTCTCGCGAAATTCCAGGCATCAAGAAAGTCCTGGTGGCAAGCGGTGTTCGAATGGACTTAGCTCGACAATCTCCCGAGTACATTCGCGAGCTGACCGAACATCACGTGGGTGGTCATCTCAAGGTGGCACCAGAACACGTCGACGCGGATGTTCTTTTCAAAATGCGCAAACCGGCGAACGACGACTTCGAGTTCTTCACCGAACAATTCAAGCAAGCCTCAGAGGAAGCGGGCAAGAAGCAGTTTTTAGTTCCGTATTTTATTGCATCGCACCCCGGTAGCTCCATCGAGTCTATGATCGAACTAGCGGTGTTTTTAAAACGAAACGGCTACAAACCTGATCAAGTGCAGGACTTTATTCCAGCGCCGCTCGATATTGCGACCAGCATGTACTACACCGGGTTGGATCCATTTACTCTAAAGCCGGTCTTTATTGCTAAAGCACTGCGAGATCGTAAGTCCCAAAGGGCGTTGATGCAGTTTTTCAAGCCGGAAAACTATTTCGAGGTTCGCGATGCACTGAAATCGGTCAATCGCAATGATCTTATTGGCGAAGGATGCGATTGCTTGATTCCGTCACGGCCACCTAAGGAAGCCATGGAACGTCGGCGCGAAGACGCCAACAAACGGTTTCGCGGAGAGTATGTTCATACGATTCCGAATCCAACTTCACAGCCATCTGTCCCAGATCAACAAGCGGAAGTGAAATCGGATGGTGATGCGGACAGGTGCATTGAAAGCCAGGGCCGAAAGAACCCTAGGAAGCAGCAACGAAGTGTAGCCAAGGATGGAAGCAAGAAGCCGAACCCAGGCTACCGTCCCGGG
>JANLRK010000012.1:0-4533 GCA_031361585.1 Pirellula sp.
CCCCGGCTTCGTCAATCGGTTTGGCTTACTATTCTACGACGCCAACCTGGTGGTGTTCGTTGGGCCCGAGCCCAAACGCACGATTCTGAAGTGATCCACCCGCGCCGAGGAGCGCTATGCCGCTGGCTAGAAGCGGGCCAACAAAAAGGAGAAACGTTACTGCTTGATTCACAATCGCTAAATGATCGTTTCGGAACAAACCAAAAAACTGCACGAAGAAAGCAGATGCAGCCAACAACAAGCAGCCGGTTAGCTTTGGCCATCGCTTCGACAACCAGGCCAAAGCAAAGAAAGCGCCTTAGATGGCGAACGTTATTGCGGATTCCAACCTGTGGAAGATTCCTGGCGGAGTATCTTTAGGGAAGGCTCGAAGATCAAACCCAACAATAAAAAAATCAGCGTCGATTTTAAGCTGGGCCGCGAAACACTTTCGCTAGCGTTCCCTAGTAGCGGAATGCGTCAAGCATTTCGTTGGCGTCCAGCATTCACGAAAGCTTTGACAGCTTCCGCTACGATTTAAATCGGCCCGCCTTAAGATCGGCGCCAAAAAATCGAACTGTACGATTCAATTTTGATTTTGCTTATGCAATCCAATAAGCCTGAGGCGCTAGCCGAGCCACGCCGCAGGAAAGTCGCACCCGGCAGGTGCGACCTACCCAGTTTACGGGGCCAGGCTACTTGGGCTTGGATTCGCCTTTGATTGCCGCGATCGCTTCGACTAGAAACTTTCGGCGAAATTCTGAGCGGCCTGCATCGCCTCTCGGCTTTGCCAACATGGCTTCGAGTTTTGGCAGTGCTTCAGCGGCCGGTGGGCCGATCTTACCAAGCAGCGAAACGGCATAAAAAGAGGTGCGACGTTCTTCTGATTCGAGCTTCTCTATCAACAATGGAATCGCTTCGACCGGAGCGGTGTTGATCTCCTTTAGCGAACTGCTCGCAAAGTCTCGATCCTCATCGCTGCTTAACATTTGGAACAACTTCGGTACGGCGCTCTTGGCTTCTGCCCCAAGCTTACCTAGTGCGACACCGGCAATGCGTCGGACTTCCCATTCCTGGTCGTCAAGCGCTAACATCAGTCGCCCAATGAGCTGTCGCGGGTCCTTTTCCATGACAGACAATGCATTTAGAGCAGCAGCTCGCACGTCGGCCCTTTCGTTGGCGGAAAGATGTACAACAGCCGGAATCATTGACGATGCCTTGTCGCCATATCCAGAAACGGTTTCCATGGTCATTCGCAACAAAGACAGGTCATAGATCAAATTACCACTTAATGCATCCAAGACCGTCGGATCGGAAATACCGAGAGATTTAACCGATTCCGTCCCTGCAATCCTTACTTCATTGTTGTTATCGCGGAGGGCTGTAGCGCACGCTTCGATCACTGCTCCACTGATTTGCGTTTTATCGAGTTTGCCCAGCGTCTTTGCGGCCTTAGCCCGCACATTCGAATCTGGATCCTTGATCATCGCGGCAACTTGATCCGAGCGAGGTTCCAGCAGCTTCGGCATTTCGCTCAATACGGCGAGAGAACTGGATCGGACATCAGGTGATGTATCGAGCAGTCCAAGCTCCAAGGTTTCTTGCGATTGCGTATCTGTGTACTTAAACTTCACAAGGGACTGCATTGCAGCCGCCCGCACTTTGGAGTCAACATCCTTAGATGCATTGAGGATGGCACCCTTGGCGAAGTCAGCATCTTTCGCAACAGCGACTAGCGACGTTATGGCAATCTCACGTACCTTGGCCGATTTGTCTTCTATTGCAGTTAGCAATTTCTGAAGAACCAACGTGTTTACTGGACGCATGCCTCCAAGGGCACGCGTTGCTGCTACGCGCACCAACTCAATATTGCTTGCCAAGCCATGCGTCAAGGCTTCTACTGCAGGCTCACCGATCAACCCAAGCGACGTGGAGTACACCTGTTCGTTTTCAGGATGCTGTTCAATCGCGCCGAATAGATCTTGAACTACCCCCGCACCAAAATTCGCCATGGTCTTCGAAAGTAGCTGTTGATCGATACCAGTCTTAGACGTTACGTTTATAAGTGCTGGCAACGTACCCCTCGCGCTTGGTCCAAGCATTGAGATTGCCCTGACTAAAGCGTTTGCAGATTCAGGGTCGACGGACTGCAATCGAGCCGCTATTCGTGATGAAAACTCCTCTGCGGGCAGCTCAGCCTTCATCATTGCGACGATCGCGGCTGCTCGCACGGACGCCACCGAGTCTCCGAGCGCAGCTTCGATCAAGGTTGATTTTTCCGCCGTCGGCAATCTCGACTTGGCCACCACGACAATGGCGGTTTCGCGAATTTTGGGGTCTGAATCGCTAGCCGCATTTTGCAATCGCTTCATTGCGGATTCCGATGGAGATGCGAGCACTGCCAAGCCATTGATTCCGGCTTTTCGAGCGGCAGCATCAGGGTGATCGGCAATCATCAGCAAATTGGCTTCATCCTGCGGAACAATTGCTACCAGGGCTTCAGCAGCAAAGCGTGGCAATCCTTCGGCGCCTTTTAGACCTGCGGTTAACACTGAGATCGCTGCACTTGCATCCGGACCAATGATGGCAAAAGCCTGTGCTGCAGCAATTTTTGCATCGTTGGATGCTGCTGCCCAAGTCGCTAGGATGGGTTCGATCGAAGCAATGCCAATCGCTCCGAGTGCTCCCGCAGCTCGAAAACGAACTTGCGCATCGCGATGACCAAGGCACTTGAGCAATTCTGGCATCACCGACTCGGATTTTTTTCCGGCCCGAGCAAGCCCAGTTAGCGATTGCACTCGAACTTGAGTATCGTTGTCGGTAATCGCCTTTCCCAATGCGGCGATGACTTTCTCCGAATGATCTGCGCGTTTTACCAACTCGTAGACAGCGTCGCGTCTACGTTGGGCGGTAGTGTCCTCGAGTTGCTTGATTAGATCATCCAGCGACGCATCGCGCTCTTGCCCAAAGCAAAAACTAGGCAAAGCTAGGCATAAGCAAATAAAAGACGTTGCGATCAAAAGCATACGCACTGAGATTCTCCACCAATTTTTGTCGGGCACTACTACAAACTCAAACCAGGAAGCCGACCGGTGCTGTCACCGATAAACGGAGCATCAACTCCCATGCGATCTAGCATTGACATGAACAGGTTGCATACGGGCGTCTCTATGTCATAGCGAAGATGTCGCCCGGTTTCGATCGTACCACCGCCCGAACCTGCCAGCAAAATCGGCAAGTTGTCGTGGTTGTGACGATTGCCGTCGCTAATGCCGCTTCCATAGACGACCATGGAGTTATCCAGTAGCGTGCGTTCACCCTCGCGAATCGATTTCATCTTTTGCAACAGATAGCTCAGTTGCTGAATCTGAAATCGATTGATCTTACTAAGCTTTTCAAGTTTCTCTGGATTGTCACCATGATGGGAAATATCATGATGGCCATCTGGCACACCGATCTTGCGATAGTTCTTGTTGTCGCCAGCATTTGCAAACATCATGGTTGCGATTCGCGTCGAATCCGTTTGGAACGCCAGCACCATGAGGTCACACATCATCCGCATGTGATCTTGATAGTCGCCAGGAATGCCGTCTGGGATCGCATAGTCCACGTCGATATCGATCGGCTTGGCGGTACGAATGCCAATGCGGCGTTCAACCTCGCGGACTCCCGTCAGATATTCATCGAGCTTTCTATTGTCGTTGCGGCCGAGTTTCGATTGAAGTCGCTTGGCATCATCCGCAATAAAGTCGAGCACACTTTTTTGAAGCGTTTCTCGCTGCAGTTGCCCTTTGTCTATTTCGCTCGGCTTGCCGCTGGCGAACAATCGCTCAAACACCAATCGCGGGTTCACCTCCTTGCCGACGGGAGTGGAATCCGAAGACCAAGATATGTTGGATGAGTAGGCGCAACTATAACCGGAATCGCAGTTGCCAGCCATTCGACCTGGATCGACCCCCAACTCGAGCGAAGAAAAGCGGGTCTTTTGGCCAACAGCCTTGGCCGCCAATTGATCCACAGAAATGCCGGAGCGTATGTGCTCGCCATCGGTCTTCCTTGGCTGTGCGCCGGTCAAGAAGACGGAGGCGCTGCGTGCATGATCGCCAGGGCCATCGCCATTCTCGCGCCCTTTGTCGTGAGTTAGTCCCGACAGCACTAACAACTCATCTTGCACGGCTGCAAGCGGTTCCAGTGTTCTCGGAAGCTGAAACCCATATCCCTCGGTTTTTGGCATCCAATTGTTCATCACTACCCCGTTAGGCACAAAGAGGAAGGCCATGCGGGTCGGTGATGCTGATAACGTTGCCGCTTTGACGATCGTACTGGTCGCTTCTAACCAGGGCAGCGCCATCGAAACTCCCAGGCCGCGAAGAACAGTACGTCTAGACAATTTGGAATTCAATAAACTCGACATCTTTAGCGTCCTGATTCCTGATGAGTGAAAGGTGTGCTTGTCACAATCGACTTAATTAGCGTAGCGAATCGATAATTGTCGTCAGCCAAATGATTGACAATGGAACTGACGGTGCAGCGATCTGCCACGCCAAGCCCGCG
>JANLRK010000016.1:0-11816 GCA_031361585.1 Pirellula sp.
TTTTGTTTGCCGGAGCGGGCGGCTTGCACCATCTGGTCGGTAGTGCGGCTGCGTTTGTCCACGAAGCGGGCGCAAAAGCGCACGGTGCCGTCATAGACGATGCGGGCTTTTTGGAAGGAGAGCAGGTCTTCGTAGCCACCGTGAGCGGGGATGAAACTCTCTTGATGGGACGGATGAGACTCAGACGACGGATGCGGGCCGTCGGTCGCCTTGGTCTTATTTGTCCTATTGGATTTTGCGTCGGCCATAGCCCAGGCCCTCCAAGTTTTCGTGATGTAATTGCGGAGCTTGACAGACCGAGATTCCGGACGGGTTCTGGATAAAACAATTGAAATTCACACGCTCGATCTTGGCAGGTATATTCTGAGTGAGGCAGATTTAGCCCCGGCAAACATTTTCGTTGATGAATTCCATTTTTTAACTACTTCAGAGATAGATATTCGGAGTTGCACATGTTCCGTGTTTCAAGAAGGTCTATTCGATTGATCCAACGATTCAGTTCGGTTTGTTTGACGATGGCTTTCGCCGCAGTTGGCGTTTTATTTGGCCACGAGTCATCCATCATTCGTTCCGAGTTTATTTATGAAGAGGCACTTTTCCCAAGCTGTCATGCATCGACGATCGTTGAGACTTCCGATGGTACGCTGTTATCGGCTTGGTTCGGCGGCCAGTACGAAAAGCATCCGGGCGTTGGAATTTGGGTGTCTCGCTGGGCGAACAATGCTTGGACGCCACCCATTGAAGTTGCTAATGGCGTTCAATATACGAAGGTTGACGGAACGATTGTACGACATCCAACTTGGAACCCAGTGCTTTTTCAACCCAAGAGCGGGCCTTTGCTATTGTTCTTCAAAGCCGGTCCAAGTCCACAAACATGGTGGGGTCTACTTACCACGTCAAATGACAATGGCAAGACATGGACTACTCCTCGTCGACTGCCAGAGGGGATTTTAGGACCGATCAAAAACAAGCCCATCGAGTTGGATAGCGGGGTTATGGTCTGTCCAAGCAGTACGGAAACACCTGACACCGATTTGTGGCGAGTTCACATGGAACTGACATCGGATCATGGACTTACCTGGCGTAGAACGGAACCACTCAACGACGGCAAAAAATTTGGCGCGATTCAGCCGAGCTTGATGAAGTTGGGCTCAATGGAACTTCTTGCCGTTGGTCGAACTGGACAAAATACCGTATTTCAAATGCGATCGCAGGATGGCGGAAGCACGTGGAGCAAGATGGAGGCCAGTTCGTTGCCCAATCCAGATTCGGGTGTAGACGCGGTTACGTTAAATGATTCTCGACACTTGTTGGTTTACAACCATGTTTCCGTACAACCTGGCACGGAAGGCACAAGGTCACCGTTAAATGTCGCGATATCAAACGATGGAGTTGCTTGGAAAGCCGCATTGAAACTCGAGGACACCCCCAAGGAGGAGTTCAGCTATCCCGCTATCATTCAAACTCGCGATGGACTTGTCCACATCACATACACATGGAATCGCAAGAGGATTAGGCATGTTGTGGTAGATCCCAAAAGAATTCAACCGGTCGATTTCCATCAAGGTAATTGGCCAAAATAGAAATGGCGGTAAGCTGGAAGCCTATCCCACGTTTCATGTCTGGCCGCCGCTCGCCTAAGCGGCGCGTTTGAGTGTCAATTGTACCACCGCAGTAGCTGGCAACGCTACTTTCTGCAGAGTTCCACCCATTTCCGCAGATGCGAAAATTGCTGATTTAGAATGACACAATCTTGGTAACCAATCGGCAATCGCGCGACCCTGCTGAGTATCCGCGCCCCAACTGCCGTCGATGATGACAAGGTCACTTGGCAATACGGTATGTGCAACACGAGCTAAAGCGTTAGTTGGGTCACCAGGGATCAAATGCGCTTTGATCCCAAATTCCGCAAGCATGCGATGTGCGGCCTTGAGGTTAATATGCGGAACCCCTGCTTCTGCCGATTCAAAGGCATCCACGCCGACGTATCGGATCTGTGTCGCACCCGCAGCAAGTCTGCAAAGGGGCAATAACTGTTTAATCCGATCACCCGATCCTATGCCAATCTCGAGCACCGAAACCAGCTGGTTTTCGATGACGTGCTGGATCAGTGCCCGTTCAGTAACGGGTTTCGAAAAATAGCGCCAGTAGAGACGTTGTACCCAACTCAACCGAGCCATGATTCGATCACTCCGTTGCAAGCGCGACTAACGATTCAGATAAAAAGATCAAAAGGCCGCGATTGGTACCGGACTTCTGCATCCATGCATCAATCCAATACCCAGGCGGCAAAATCAAAATCCCCATTTGATGCAGAATCGATCTCCCATGCTTCCGTGCTAGGGATTCATTCCGCTGGAGAAATAGAAACAGCAAATTACACCTACTCAAAAAACCTTTTTTGGTACAAGGCTTTCAGAATAAAAGTCAATTCACCATGCCTGAATTCTCTTTCGGCGTAAAGAGACAAGGAAATTCACGTTCGTAGAATCAAGCAGGATCTCTTATGCAAAATGCCCATTGTAGTGGTCGAAACGATTACGCTAGCAATCAGCCGTATTGAGATGGTTCATAACCGTCGGTATTTTGCTGTGATTCTCTGTCGTGAACTAGGGTTGCACGAACCAGTGTTGCAGTGGAATTCGTGAGATTTCCAGCGGCATGACTTTTTACGCACTCAGTTACGGTCTATCCGAATGAAATCGACACAATCGCATACGCCCTCCGGAATGGAGAATCGGTCGGCAACGGCATGGACACATTTTCCTTATTGGGAACAATGCGAACGACGTCTTGCCTTGTCCGCAATGCCTTGGATGCCGTGGGAAATCGGTCCGCATGAGTCCTCTTGCAATCCGTACCTTGCCGAAAATTCACATGCGAGCGAAGCATTGACGCATGCTGCGTTCTCGCAGCCGTTGGATTCCAATGTCGCACCGGCCATCGAACAACACCTGAGCGAAGCGCACTCTCAGACCGGTTGGAACCAGGTTCACTCACAATTTGGTTTGACGGGAAAAGGGCAAACCGTTGCTGTGATCGATAGCGGAATCGCCTTCGATCACGTAGCGTTAGGCAGAGGTTACGGGCCCGGATACAAGGTGGTCGGGGGGTGGGACTTTGCAGAGAATGACGCGCGTCCATATGATGACGCTCCGGCTGGATTTCACGGGACCCATGTCTCGGGTATCATCGGGGCCAACGATGGCGTGCATCTGGGGGTAGCGCCGGATGTCGACTTGGTTGCATTGCGGGTTTTTACGGACGCTGGTAAAAGCGAACTTGCCTGGACCGAAAGCGCGCTCAAATGGGTTCACGAAAACAGAAACAGTTTTGCAAACCCAATCACAACGGTGAATCTGTCGCTCGGATCCACTTGGAACTCAAGTACCGTTCCGTCATGGGGATCGTTTGAGGATGAGCTCGCTCAACTGCAGCGGGATGGAATTGTGGTGGTCGCTTCTGCAGGCAATTCATTTCAGCAGTACAAATCTCCGGGACTATCTTATCCAGCGGCAAGCTCGTATGTCATTCCGGTCTCGAGTATCGACGCCAACGGGCAATTGAGCGATTTTAGCCAACGCGATGCACGATCCATTGCGGCACCCGGACGATCTATCGAAAGCACTGTTCCAGACTACTTCTACGGAAAGGACGGTATCGCAAACGATTGGTCAACGGCCAGCGGCACGAGCATGGCCGCACCCTACATCGCCGGTGCGAGCGTTCTCGTTCGCGAAGCGATGGAAATGGTGGGAATCCAAAACATTACGGGACAATCGATTTACGAACACTTGAAGTCTACCTCAAATTCGGTTTGGGACAACGTCACCAAACAAAACTACCACTCCTTGGATCTCGATCGCGCCATCGAAAGTCTGCTGCCTATCGATACCGTCGGTGACACGTTGACAACGGGTCAGATTCAAGCGATTCAAAGCAACTGGCAATCGGATGGATGGATTAATTCTTTATCCGATCATGATGTGTATCGACTCTCGCCGACACACAATGGCACGGTATCCTTACAACTCGGCAGCGAATATGTCGACGATGCGGTTTTCAAACTTTTGAGAGGCGGTCAAGAGACAACTGTTCACGCAACCAATGGTCGACTGTCGTTCTCTGTCCTCACCGGCGAAACGGTTGGACTAAGCATTACTGATGCGGACTCCATTGGCTCCTATCATTTGGATTGGAGCTTTATTGCAAGCACAACAGGTGGTGAGGGTACTGGTGGTGGCAGTTCCGGTCAGATCCTACCGACCAGTGTGATCGATCTTGGGTCCGTCGACTTGTTGGAACAAACGTTCAGTGGTGCATCGAGATACGAACTAACGGCCGAGCACACTGGGTTACTAACGATTGTTGCAGATGCCGGTTCACAAACCTCCGGTTCCTTGCAGGTTTTACGTCCGTCGATTGCAAATGGAACGCTTATCGACGAAACGTTAGAGGGCAATCAATGGCGAATCGATGTTAATGTTACGGAGGGACAAAGCATTGAATTCGTGCTACCGGGATTTGCAAATCGTAACGTGCATATTGTAAATTTGCTTCATCAGCAGGACACTGCCGTGACTATCTTTGGGACAGATTCAGCAGACAACTACCAGATCGATCTAAGTCATGGCGTGGTTGCAACGATTGCCGGAGTTTCTTTCCAGCTAGACAGCAACGCAACGAAGAGCATTGTCATCGACGGCCAGCAAAACAATGACAGCCTCACGATCATTGGCTCAACTCAATCCGAAAAAGTTGAATTGCGCCCGGACTTAGCAACTCTAGAAAGCTTGCAATTGAACATTCGGGCGAGCCATTTCGAGAACGTTCAGTTCCTTGGCGGAGGAGGCGCAGATCGCGCCTATTTATACGATGCCGCCACCGATGACCGCCTGAACATTTGGCCAAACAAAGCGGAACTAACTGGGGTCGGATACGCGTTTCGTGTCGATCAAGTCGAACGCATATTTGTTCATGCAGTTCAAGGTGGCGACGATCAAGCCTTCGTGTTCGACTCAGTTGGCAATGACAGTTTGAGCGTACGACCACAATTTACAAGTTTAGGCGGATCTGGATATTTCAATTACATAGCAGGCTTCGAAAGGGTGTCAGCCTATTCGTCTGCCGGCGGCATCGATAGTGCGGCACTCTATGATTCGGTCGGCAATGATTTGTTCAGTACGAGCGGCGAGGTGACTTCCATAGTCGGGCCAGGCTTTTCGACATTCGCCAGAGGGTTTGAAAACGTTGAAGCGTTCTCGACAGCAGGTGGAGTTGATAGAGCGACGGTTTTTGCCCCCCATGGAGGCAAATTGACGTCCGGGTCGGATTATGTTGGAATGCAAGATGCAACTCGAAATAGTATCGCGCGAAGTTTCGAAATCGTCGAGACATTTTTGGCTGGTCAAACATCTCCAGCCTCGATAAACGTCGCAAGTTTGTTAGCGATGACCGACACACCAGTGGCCATGCCAATTCCTGTCATGCAAAACAATCCTGTCGAAAGCAAATCCGATACGGACGATCATGAAGTGGAAACATCGCAAATGGATATCGACCGGCTTTCCCATTTGGTCGACCAGGAAATTCGATTTCAAAGAACCACTCTGCGTGACTATTCCCCAGGGCTCGATGAAAACCCGGACCGCGAAAGGGTGACCGAGCTTGACCTTTCTTGGGCAGATGGTGGCCATGAGCGCGCCGTTTTGGATGAGATATTCTCCAAGCTTTTATAGTGAATAAGTTCAACCGCTGTTCGGGCTAAAACAAGTCGCATAAGTTTGAACCGACCAGCGGCTTTCAGCCTGCTGATGCTGTTACGACAGGCTAGAAGCCTATCCCACTTGAGTAGCCAAAAAAACCGAACGATCCGCCGGTCAAGCCGGCGGAATTCAAAAAAACTGCAGGCATGAGTCTTGAATTACTACGACACTACTTCCTCAAACTGCGTCGCCGCATGGCTTCCGTGACTTCTTCCAATAGCGTAAGCCGACCGCCATAAGTCCTCCGCAGATTTTCGGGTGTAAACGTAGCTTGCATGGTTCCCCAGGCAACGGCTCGAACATTGAGCAAAATGAGATGATCGAAGTACTCAGGAACGGTATGCAGATCATGGTGTACCACCAGAATCGTTTTGCCTTGCGATTGCTGTTGCCGCAGGACTTGGATAATGGACTGTTCCGTGGCTGCATCGACGGCTGCAAAGGGTTCGTCCATTAGGAAGACGTTGGCAGATTGAACGAGCGCTCTGGCCAAGAATGTACGTTGTTGTTGGCCGCCGGAAAGTTGGCTAATTTGCCTATCGGCTAATTCTGCGATTCCGACTTGATCGAGAGCATCCATCGATCGTTTTCGATGTTCTTTCCGAATGCGTTTGAACCAACCAATTTCTCGATAGAGCCCCATCGTTACGACATCCAACACGGTGGCTGGGAAATCCCAATCGACCGACTCGCGTTGAGGGACGTATGCAATGTTTTGTCGCTGCTTTTCCAATGGTTCGCCGTGCACCTCAATGTTACCCGAAATACGTGGCACCATATCCATAATAGATTTGATGAGCGTGCTCTTGCCTGCACCATTTGGGCCAACCAAGCCGACAAGTCCGCCACAGGGGATCGAAAGATTGATTTCCCAAAGAACTGGCTTGCGCTGATAGGCAACAGTCAAGTCAGCAATTCGAATTGCGATGTTGGATTTGTTGCCGATCATTCCGTTGGGTTTCCGCCGAGCGCTTTCGTGATCGTTTTGAAGTTGTGTTTCATCATGCCTTCGTACGTATCCGCGCCACTACCGGTTGGTCCCATTGCGTCCGAGTATAGTTCACCACCGATAGATACTTTGACTCCTTGTTTCTCTGCTCCTTCAATAATAGATCGAACCGATTTTTCTGGAACACTCGACTCCACGAACGCAGCTGGCACCTTTTTATCGACCAGCAAGGTAACGAGGTCCGTAATACGACGTAGGCCTGCTTCCGAGGACGTCGATACGCCCTGAATTCCTTCCACTTGCAACCCGTATCGCCTTCCGAAATACCGAAATGCATCATGCGAAGTTATCAAAATGCGTTGTTCTTTTGGAATGGATTCGATCCAACGCTTGCCAAGCGAATCGAGCTTTTGAAGTCGATCTCGAAGTTGGTTGGCTCGTTCCGAGAATGCGTCGGCTTGATCTGGAACTCGCTGCGCTAGCTCCGTTTCGATCAACCGGGTAGTAATGGCCCAGAAGGAGACGTCCATCCAAACATGTGGATCCGCAGTCTCATGATCTGGGTCACCTAGGGCTGCGTCCTTTGGAAGTGCATCGACGAGCGCAATATGTTTTTTGAGTCCTGTTGTCTTTTGTCCAAGCAACGAACCCATACGCCCCTCAAGCATGAATCCATTATAGAAGACCACATCCGCGGCCCCAATCGATTTAACGTCATCCGTATTGGGCCGATACAAGTGCGGGTCAACGCCGCTACTCATCAGCTGCTCCACCTGGACTTGGTCTCCGCCAATTTGCCGAACCATGTCGGCGACCATGCCCGTGGTCGCCACCACTTTTAGTTTTTTCGATGCGTTAGATTTTGAATCACGACGCAGACAACTAACGACGCAAACGCCGATCAAGCAAATCAATAGGAACTTGGCAAGCATTGAGTGTTTCCGGCTCGGCGTCATATCAATATCGGCTTTTTGCAATTGGGTGTGCTCATTAGTTTACCCTGCGCTAAACTTTTGTCAAGCTAGTTATCTAAAGAGTTCGAAATTTGTGTTATCTGTTCTGCCGTTTTATTTGGTGTTACTAGATTAGAAGATCAAAACATTTTATTCCGATAGGCTCTTTTGAGGCGAACGGTTCTCCATATCGTACACCAATCGCCTTCCCCCAAAACGCCGCATCCTCCCTCAATTTCTCGATGAAGCTCGGTGGATCGGATGGACGCCCCGTTACAAACTGGCTCTGGTAAGCCTCGATCGAAGCGGCTTTAGCGGGCCACTGCTCTGTGATATCAAGGATAAATGCAGGCTGTGGTATTAGCTTGAGGTGGATGCAAAAGTAGTAGTAGATCCGCTCCGGATGATGCGGCTGGCCTACGAGGTCACTCTTGGAAAGTTTGCTCCAAAATCGTGCCGCCTCCACCAGTTCTGTCGCGGCCGTGTGATCTGGATGTGCATCAGACCAATACGGAGCAAAAATCCAACGCGGGCGAGTCAATCGAAATAAGCTCGCAAGACGGTGCCTATTTTCGAGTGATGGCTCGAGAAATCGATTCTTCATCCCCAAATTGTAACGCCACGAAATGCCGATCGCCCTGGTCGCGGCGGCTGTTTCAAGTTCGCGCATCTCGGGGCTTCCGAAAGGCGTTGGCTCGCCATTGGTTAGGTCAACAATTCCAACGCGACGCCCCTGTTGGATCATTTTGCAGATGGCTCCCCCCATACCAAGTTCGGCATCATCGGGATGCGGTGCCACTACCAGGACATCCAAGGGTTGCGAAACGTCCGGCAGATCAGAGAATTCACCATGGACAAGATTCATAGCGGTCGGTCAATCAATTGATGCTGAATGTGAAAGAGGATTCCACGCGAGACTTCGGACTTGGGGCCAGTAAGTTGAGCTAGGATCGAACCATCTCTTAAAATAACCTCAACGGAATTGTCGTCGGCGTTCATGGCTTCGGCACTATTGGAAACGATCATGTCGCAGCATTTACGTGACATTTTAACGATTGCTCGAAATCGAATGTCTTCCGTTTCAAGCGCAAAACCAACAACCCATTGCCGATCCAGTTTCGATGCACCTAGCGTGGCGATGATGTCGGGTGTTTCGACCAAGGACAATTGAAGGCCTTCCCCTGTTTTAGCCAACTTGTGTTTTTCAATTTGCCTAGGCATGTAGTCGCAGGGGGCTGCAGCACCTATCAATCCGTCAGCATCCTGAAATGCAGACCGCGTCGCATCGAGCATTTCCTGCGTTGAAACTACATCGACTACTCTGGCCGCATTCGGATAGTCAACCGAGACAGGCCCGCTGATGATCGTCACTTCATGCCCGAGTTCTAGGGACGCTTGTGCCAGACAAGCACCCATTCGCCCACTTGAACCGTTGGTCAAATAGCGGACAGGGTCCAAATATTGCCTTGTTGGTCCAGAAGTAATGACGATGCGAGCCATACGATCCTGAGAGTTTTGATTGCGATTGCGTTACTTAAGGAACTGCTCACATGCGGCTAGAATCGATTCAGGTTCTGACATTCGACCTGCGCCAGTACGCCTACAAGATAGCCATCCTGAATCTGGTCCAAATACAACAACGCCATCCGCCTTCAATTGGTCCACGTTGCGAATGACGGCAGGCTTCTCCCACATGGGTGTGCTCATGGCTGGCGCGAATACAACTGGGCATTCCATGTTGAGGTAGAGTGTCGAAAGCAAACAATCAGCTAGGCCAAGGGCACAACTGGCGATAACGTGTGCTGTTGCCGGAGCGACCACGAAGAGCTTGCAGTCCATAGCCAGTTCGATGTGCGGACCGAGTGGAAATCGTGGATCAAAGGCATTCGTAATGGGGGCTCGATTGCACAATGCAGCGAAGGTTGCCGCACCAACAAACTGTTGCGCGGATTCGGTTAGCACCACGAAAACATCAAAACCGCGTTGTGCCAAACAGCTAACAAGAGCCGCTGATTTGTATGCGGCAATGCCGCCCGTAATACCGACAACAACGCGTTGGTTCATCTAACAATCACCGCATGAATACTTTAAGGCACTTATAGATCGCTGGTGTCTAGATCGAGCAAGTCACCTAAGTCAGCGGTCTCGCTAAGTACCTTGAGTTCGCCAGAAGTGGTCAAGAAGATCTTGTCTTGCAAAATTTCTTGGATCACAACCTCCATTTTGTCGTCGGTATTCATTTCGACCAATGGACGGCTGCCTCGATTGATTTGAACCAATCGCTTCTGGATCAAGGTGGATAGTTTGAATCGACCGCCAACTTTGTTGACGATGAATTCTTCTTTCAATTCTTCGAGCATGGAACCTTTTCTCCCTGGTACTGCGCGAGCAGCTTGCACAATTGCTGAACAGTTGTATTGATTTCGTCGTTGATGACTTCGTGACTGTAATGATGTCGCAGTTCCAATTCCTCCGCCGCCACATCCAATCGACGTTGAATCGATTCCGGACTGTCCGTGCCACGGTTTCGAAGCCGTCTTTCGAGTTCGGCCATGGAGCCTGGGTGGACAAAGATTGTGATTGCTTGCGGATAATCTTGCAAAACTGCAAGCGCACCCTGAACATCAATCTCCAAGAGTACCCACTTTCCCTCACTTAGGCCAGTCGAAACGACGTTTCGGAGGGTTCCGTACCAATAACCTCGACCAAACACCTCTTTGGACTCAAGGAACTCGCCTAATTTACGCTTGTTTTGGAATTCCTCGTCGGTCAGGAAAACATATTCCCTCCCGTTTTCCTCACCGTTACGCGGGGGCCGTGTCGTAACGGAAACGCTTAGAGCAAGTGGCAGCTCAGACTCGCTCAGCAGTCGCTTGACGACAGTCGATTTGCCGGAACCGGAAGGGCCCGAGATAATTACAAGTTTTCCTGAATGGTTCATGCCTTTAAGTCTACTCCACATTTTGGACCAACTCACGCATTTGTTCGATGGCTGTCTTAATCGATACAGCAAGTTGAGAAACTTGTGAATCATTGGCTTTGGAGCCGATCGTGTTGGTTTCACGGAACAACTCCTGAATCAGGAAATCAAGCCGTCTGCCCTGACTCTCTGAGTGGGACAACGCCGATTGGAATTGGTTTAGGTGGCTTCCAAGCCTTGTTATTTCCTCAGAAATGTCGCATCTATCTGCGTAGGTTAGAACTTCGCGGAGCAAGTCAATTTCGGTGACTTGGTGACCTAGGTGAGCTAGTCCATTGCGAATTTTCTGTTCCAATTTCGTGCGGTATTCCGCCACAACCTCCGGAGCGCGCAATTCTATCAATGCTTTGTCGGAAGCGATTTGAGAAAGCGTTTCGACAAATTGGCCGCGCATCGACTCGCCCTCCCTGCTTCTCATCGTCTGAAGATCCTCCAGGGCCATGCGCACCGTGTTTCCAACAGATTCGATCAGTTGATCATCATCTGGCGGTCGCGTCGATTCCAAAACTCCTGGCAAAAGCAAAATCTGCCCCAAACTGTATTCGAGTTGAATGCCAAGTCGATCTGCAATTAATCTTGATTGCGATAGATAATCTTCTAGGGTTTTCTGGTTGATGATCGCAGCATTGCTTTTGCCAAGTTGCCCAACCCGAACCGATAGGGTAACGCTTCCACGCCTCAAAAATTCACGAACGATCGACTCAAGATGCGGTTCAAGAGCCGAGGCTACATCCGAAATCTTCGAAACCACCTTGAGGTATCGGTTGACCGTGCGAATTTCAACATCAATAGCGTAATCGCCGTGCCGCGTGGTTGCTTGACCATGCCCGGTCATACTGAGTAGCAAAGAACGAATACCTAGCGGAAAGAAAAATTGAATTCGAAGTAATTAGTGATCAATAAACTCGGCAGGACTACGGTTTTGGGTCTGTGATAGGAGCCTGAGCTTCCCCGTTCGATGCTTTTGAAGAATCATTCAACGCAGGAGGCGTGTCGACGGCTGGAGGAATTGTTTTGGAGTCTAGATCCCCTAGCCCGGTCAACAACCGATACCTCAAGGTGGTTTCGAAGATTTCGGATGTAGCCTCGGCTCTTGAACCGCATCTTGAGTCGATCGTTCGTGAATTTTTGAAGCGTGGAAGCGTTTCCCTATCGGTTCGGGTTGGACA
>JANLRK010000085.1:0-20681 GCA_031361585.1 Pirellula sp.
GAACGATATCGAAGACCTTGCTGGCAACGATCTAGCTGCCTTGGCATGGACTTACACGGTGGCTATTTCGGTTGCTCAGCAGCCGCCGGTCTTGGCCGCCATCCCTGATCAGACGATGCCAACGTCTCAGGATTTTATCAATCTCTCGCTATCGGCGACGGATCCCAACAACGACCCATTGACCTTTACGGTAGCGGCGCAGAGTGCGGAATACAATCTCGATCAAAGCTTGGGACTTGGATTCGCGGGAGGCAACGAATACTTTAACTATAGCGGCTTGAATGAGAAGTGGATGACGGGAACCGGGGGGACATGGTATTACATTATTCCCAATGGCAGGCTATACCGTTGGAACGGTGGAATTCCCGCAAACGACAGTTTGATTGCCAATCTGAGCACGACTGATTATTCCAATACGTCGCTTCTGTGGGCTGCGGCTGCCAATAACGCACCTGCCATAGTTTCGGTCAGCGGCAACACGTTGACCATCAATCCCAATTCAGGTTTCGTGGGATACTTTTATGTAACGGTCGTAGTCAGTGATGGACAAGGGGGCACTGACTCAAAAACGTTCAAGGTGACTGTTACGTGATTTCGAGTAGTGGTGTAGGAAGATTCTCGTGGTTTCGGCAGAGAAATGTCTGGCCAACAACGGGCTGGAACCAGAAAGTTGGCCCGAACCCTCGACTTGAATTGCTTGAAGCCGGGGGCATGCTCGCACGAATGATTCGTCATGTCGCTAAGACTATCGGACTATCTATACTAGTCAACAACCCCACACCACTTGGAAGATGCAAACGACTTTGGCTGGCCCGATGCGAATGACAGATACGAAATGAATGCCGCGCAACCTGAATTGAACGAGGAAAGATTTTTCAATGGTTTTTCATTGGAATGGTTGGAAGCTTGGCGTTTCTTTCTTTCGGGGAACCCAGACATCTCACGAGAGAAATGGCAGTTGATTCTCGAACGTTACCCGGATGATCTCGACGTCCAGGTTGGTATCGATCTATTGAATCCAAAGGAACACGAGAACGAGTCGTCATCCGAAGAGATTAAGTGCTATTGGCGATTGGGACAATCACTTCGCCATTTACAGCGATTTTCAGATGCGGCGGAAGTTTATGAGTTGTGCGTAGCGAAACAGCCAACATGGATGAACGCCAAGATGATGCGGGCGTTTTGCTTAGTCGCGGTGGGTAGAACGCATGAGGCGATTGTGTACTTAAATGGGGTTCTCGAGACGCAACCGGACTTGGCCATTGCCAGAAAAAATTTGGGCTTAGCTTACCTGGCAGCGGGAGACTTGGAACGAGGATTTGCAGAGTATGAGTATCGATTTGTAGACCTTAACCCTCCGCTAGCGAACTATCCGCAACCGATATGGCAAGGTGAGGCTTGCCCCAGGCGTGGAGCGGGGATCTTGCTTCAGTGCGAACAGGGATTGGGAGATATGATTCAGTTCGTGCGATATGCGAAGCTCGTCCAACAACGAGGCTTTCGAGTTCTCTTGAGTGTTCACGCCTCTTTAACCAATTTATTTCGATCTTGTCGAGACATCGATGTCGTCGTTCCACACGGTCTGGAACTACCGCCGTTTGATTATCGAATATCGATCATGAGCTTGCCTCGAGTTATGGGAACAACTCTTCAGACCATTCCAGCGGAAGTTCCCTATCTCGAGCCCGATCACTCCCGAATCGCGAAATGGAAGAAGCGGTTAGACGAGCATGTAGGCTTTCGAGTTGGAATTGTCTGGCAAGGAAACCCAAAACATCCGTTCGACCATTTTCGTTCTATTCCACTTACCGCTTTTGAACCGGTAGCCGAGATGCCTGGGGTACGACTAATCAGTCTTCAAAAGAATGCTGGCGAGGAACAGCTGAATAGTCCGGGACTTCCGTTTGAGGTAATTAACTTTGGAGAGACCTTGGATATGGATTCTCTTGGACAGGTTTTTTTGGATACTGCCGCCATCATGAAGTCCTTAGATCTTGTGATCGCTTGTGACACCTCTATCATCCATCTTGCAGGCGCGCTGGCCGTACCGGTTTGGCTGGGGCTAGGGCTCGCGTCGGATTGGCGCTGGTTCCGCGAACGCGAGGATAGCCCTTGGTATCCAACGTTGCGAATCTTTCGACAGCGTATCCCAGGCGACTGGACAAGCGTCATCGACGACATGGCAAGAAAACTCAAGCAACTGGATCGCTATAGGAATGTGCGAAATTGTTGGCCTTCGAAGTTTCAGGACTAGCGATAATTCAGCGAAGAACCTGTGAGCGTTAACAAACGCGGGAAAGCAGTCCGATTCTATAAGCGATTGCAAGGCGAACGATATTCATTTTTGGTGGTCAGGCAGCATCGAATGCGAAAAATCAGAAATATCAACTTGACTACGTCGATCAATTCGCTTGGATACGGCATCGTCGGACTGAATACGCTCCTTGCACTTAATGAACTTGGTTGCAAAACTGCATTGTGGAGTATTGGTGCGGTTGAATATCCGCGTGATAAAACCGACGGAGTGAACGCTGCCTTGGACGCAGCGCTGAGTTACGATCGCGAAGCTCCGTCCATTCGTATTTCACCACATATCAATTTAGCGCAACACGTAGGAAAAGGAGTACATGCTGCAATCAGCTACTTCGAGCGTGACAGACTGCATGCCTATGAGATCAAGCAACTTCAGAATCAGGATGTTGTAATTGCATCCTCCGAATGGATGCGAAAACTGTTGGCAAAACAGATTCGAGGACCGAAACTGGCAATCGCCCGTCCAGGCGTCGACCCGGCCCTATTTCATCCCTATGTTCTTGACTTCCATACGGAGGAGGCGCAGAGAGCGCTGCCGTATGGATGCGAAACAATCATCGGTAACAATCCTGCCGCACTGGCAACCGGTTCGACCGTGTTCTTAGTAGTTGGCAAGTGGGAAATTCGAAAAGGGCATGACGTGTTGGCGTCCCTATTTTCGAGAGCGTTTACCGAACGCGATAACTTCAAATTGATTTTGGTAACAGTCAATCCGTTCCTCAGCCAGGCCGAGCATGACGCTTGGGCAGGCCAGTTCGCTATGTTTGGCGACAAGGTCGAGATCCACCATTCTCGACTTCCTGACCAAGCCAGTCTTGCGCGAATCATGGCACAAGCCGATTGTGGAGTATTCCTTTCGCGTGCCGAGGGATGGAACCTAGATGCGGCGGAAATGTTGGCCATGGGCAAACACATTCTCATCACGAATTTTTCCGCCCACACCGAATTCGCGACTCCTCAGAACGCTTGGCTCGTCGATATCGACGAACTAGAACCGTGCTTCGATGGCAAATGGTTTAACGGATTTGGGTGCTGGGCGAAGATTGGCCAACCTCAACAGGATCAAGCTATCTCGCACCTGCGAGCAATTCATCACCGTAAGCAGCTCGGGCAACTTGACACCAACTGGCCTGGAATAGAGACCATGAAGCAATTTACTTGGAAGTCATTTGCGCAAAGCGTCCTAGACGCTGTCTCGTGACATCCGTTGAATCATGTTGGTCCAGCCCCGAGCGAATCGTTCACCGTCGCACAGTGGTGATGCCAGCATTTGGGCTCGCAAGCGGTCTCGCCATAGCTCAAGACGCTGGCTCGAGTTTGCAAGATCAATGGCGAGCGCTTCGTACGCGTCAAGATTCGTGGCTATGAGTTCGCTCATCCCAACGTTGCTCAAATGGCTTGTTGCATGTCGACTAGCGAATGTGTCACCCGGTAGCGTGACAACTGGAACTCCCATCCACAATGCCTCACAAGTGGTGATCCCGCCCGAGTACGGGAAGGTATCCAGCGCGATGTCGATCGACTGGTATCCCGTCAGCATTTCAAGTCCCGATGATTTTCCAACGAATTCCAAGCGTTCTTCGTCGATGGAGTACTCTCGAAACACGTTCCGAATTCGAGCGATAATCGAACTGCAATCATACCCCTTGTATTGGAGTCTCAATCGAGATTTCGGAACACCTCGAAGTATTCGCGCCCAAGAATGCAAGACTTGCAGATTCGCCTTGGCCGGTTGGTTCATGCTACCGAAAGTTACATATCCGTTCTGCAACATGGGCAGTGGAGATATCCCTTCAGAATCCGCGGGGGGAGGGAAGCAAACGTATCCATCGGGCATACGAATGACCTTTTCCAAATAGTACGCCTCGGAAGTGGCTGGTATCTGCCACCTATCGGCCACCAAGTAGTCCATGCTGGCGAGCCCCGTCGTGCCCACGTATCCCATCCAAGTACATTGGATCGGGGCGGGCCTTCGGCTGTACATGCCCATCCTTCTACCAGCATGGCCATCCAAATCGAATAGCACATCTATCTGGTCTTCGAGTATGGTGCGGGCAAGAGTATCATGACTCATCGCAGAAGTCTCTCGCCACACGCCACTACTTTGACGAAGGGCATGGGTCAGACTATCGTTGCGATTTCTGTCGCAGTACATGGTAAAAGTGATCAGAGACGGATCACCATGAGAGAGAAACGAGCTAAGGAATCTTCCGACGGGATGTTGTCCGAGTCCATCCGAAACGAATCCGACCCTGAGCGGTGTACTTGGAACGTGCCTTCTTCGCTTGGAATCGCCCTCACTCGCTGCTGGGCCGCAGAATCTTTGGCCAAAAGCGACATGGGATTCCAGCAGCCCTTTTTCGGTAACTCCGGGCTGGTACTGAAGATTAAAAAGGTAGCGACTGTAGGCGTGCTCGTAGGACGGCCGTAAGGCAATCGCCCTTTGATAACAGAGACTCGCCATGTCTAGCTCGCAGATATCGGTCAAAGCAATTCCTAGATTCACATGTGCTTCTGCAATGGAGGAATCAGCTTGAATGGCTCTCTGAAAAGAATCGCGGGCCTCGTCTAATAAGCCAAGTTTTCGGTAGGCAGTTCCGAGATTATTAAGTGCACTTGCATAGTTGGGCCTCAGTTGAATGGCTTGTTTAAAGGCGTCAATGCTCTGGCGAGAATCGTTGAGTACCTGCAAAGCGTACCCAAGTTCATTGAATGCTTCCGGTGATCGCAGTCTTTGAGCTAAGTAACGAAGTACTGGAAGGATGGAATAGGTTGTTCCACCGCGCAATAGCCTGTCATGAGTGAATAACTGTAGCTCTTCGAGACGGTCGGAACCGAGCTCGCAAGCCCTGCAGAATGAATCTACTGCAGCTTCATTTTTTCCAGTCGCGGCTAACAGTTGTCCCAGCTGCAAATGAAAGTCGGCAATTTCTGGGGCAAGCCGCGTGGCTTGCTGCATGAGTGCAACCGCCCGGTCCAACTGGTTCGACATTGCCAATGCCATAGCCAAAGACTGCATGTAGTGCGGGTGATTAGGCACATAGGCCAAAGCCTTCTCCAAGAACACCATGGCTTTGGCACCATCATCCAAGCGTATTGCAATCACCCCAAGGCGATGATTTGAGTAGGCGTTGGGCGGATCGATTTGCAGAACCTGCAGATAGCCAGACTCGGCTTCTTGCCAAGCCCCTTGCTCAAAGAAGCGATCCGCTCGGTCGACCAACTGCTCTAACAGTTTCATCACTGTCCTCTTCGTTCCGTTTCAGCATAGGCCTTGAGTTGATCTGCAATGTGGCCAAAAACGTGCTGCCAGTCACCCGAAATGGTTTGCCGGAACAATCGCATGGTCGGATACCAAGGTGAGTCTTCGCGATTTAGCAGCCAACGCCAGTCGGCTACCCGAGAAAGAACGAGCCAAACGGGAACTCCCAGCCCGCCCGCCAAATGCGCGGGTGCGGAATCAACGGAGATGACAAGGTCGATGTTCTTCATGAGGGCCGCCGTGTCCATAAATGCTCCGCCATGTAAATCGAGTTCGCTTCCGAAATCGATTAAGCCAAACGGATCGCGAATCGCCTTTATGTCGTCGCTTCCTTGCCCCTTCTGTAAGCTGATCAATGTCACGCCATCTATCTTAGCCAATGGCTCAAAAGCTGTTAGTGGAATGGAACGGTCCTTGTCGAATTGATGACATGGATTGCCTCGCCATGCAATTCCAATGCGAAGACCATCTTTAGGGCCAAGTTTTTTTTCCCACTTGTCAACTCGGTCAGGGGACGCGGTCAAGTAAGGTACGTTGTCAGGCAGTGATTGTAAAGTTGTTCCCAAAATCCGAGGCAGGCTCAGCAGCGGTGACTGAAAATCAAAGTCCCGAAGTTCGTCCCCGGCCGCAACCAAACAATCGACTCCGGGACAGGTCCGCAACAGAGGCAGGAGTGAACGTGGTACCTCGAGAACAACACGCCCTACACGTTGCTTGACTAGCTGGAGGTAGCGACAAAACTGAAGCGTGTCGCCTAAGCCCTGTTCACAGTGAATGAGTACAGTTTTGTCCGGCACAGTCTCGCCATTCCACATCGGTTGAGGCAGACCTCGCGGGGAAAAGCTAGACGTTTGCCAGCGGTATTCATATCCTCGAAATCCGTCCGCCAGGTCGCCTCGCACCAAGTGAATCAATGAAAGGTTGAAATGCGCTTGAGCCCTTTTTGGGTCGATCGCCAGAGCGTGTTGGAAACATTCTTCGGCGTGACTGAAATTGCCTTGCATGGCAAACACGGAACCAAGACCCACTTGGGCATTCGCATTATTGGGTTCGAGGCTCATTGCTCGACGATAATGGTCAGTTGCTAGATTTAGATCGCCTAAGTCAGAAAATAGTTTTCCCAAGTTGTGGTGGGCGGAAACATCACAGGCATCCAATTCGATGGCTTTCTTGAGACTTGCCTCGGCTGGTCCATATTGCCCCAACTCCCTTTGTGCATTGCCAAGATTCGAATGGAACTGTGCGGAGTTAGGGACGATAGCGATCGCTTTCCAAAAAAGGTCGCAAGCTTCCGCATAGTGTCGATGGTCTGCGAGCAAGACCCCCAATCCAACGTACGCGTCAGCCGAATTGGGATCCAACTGGATTGCCATCCGATATCCTGTTTCCGCTTCGAGAGCTTGCCCGCGTTCGGATTGAATCTTGCTTATGGATACAATGGCGGGTACGTAAGTAGGTTGGAATCGTAAAATATGCTCTAGGCATTCGAGTGCTTTCACTGGTTGCTTCATTTGCCGGTATATCGCAGCCAAAAACTCAATAGCGGAGATATGTTTTGGTGACAATTGGAGAGTCTTGAGCAAGCATTCTTCTGCGTCCTGCAGTCGATCCAGTTCGAAGAGCGCTTTGCCAAGATTGAAGTGCGCTTCCGCGAATCGAGGGGCATGTTCGACTGCATGGCGAAAGGCGATTTCCGCTTCGATGGTTCGATTGAGCCAGGCGAGAGAGATCCCCTGCAGGTTCCAGGTATCGGCGACTTGAAAATCCATCGAGCGAGCGAGCTCAAAATGATTAATGGCTTCCGAGAGTCTCTTTTGATTTAGGCAAACCATACCTAGGCGATACCAACCCTCCGCAAGATCAGAACTCGTTGCAAGGATTTTTCGGTACGCGATTTCTGCTCCTGCTAAATCGCCAAGCTGTTCGAGGCGTCGCCCAGCCGCCAAAGGATTGCTGGCCGCATTCATAGTAACCCAATCAAAACAATCAGAGTGCCAGCCCCTGCTCTCCGCCGTGGAGATAGAGCCACAATCGCCACAACCTAAATGTCGTTGGTGCAAAGAAATCGAGAAGCAGGTTGTCGAGCTGACTGCGAGCGTAAAAAGCTGTACGACATGGTAAACGCTTTCATCCTTAAGAGCAACAGAGCGCTGCTTCGGAAAGCTCGCGCCCCAAAAGAAAAAAAGGCCATCCTAAAAAAACCGACAGGATCGAGAATGGTCCGGCGACTAACCTGAACGGGAACGCATTATCGTCTTTTTGAACCACGGAATACCCCGGAACACACGGAAGGGGAAAATGAGGACATTACAAGTTGTACTGATACCGCCATCCATCGCGACATGGCGTTGTTTGCTTTTTCGTTGGAGAATCACTAGCATGCGGTTTGGCGTTTTACCTTAGTAGTTGATTCGATCCATTTCCACGCAAGTTCTTTGCACCTAGTGAATTCAGGTTTCCGATGTTCATCACATCCGACAATAAAGTCGTTGGCTTTGAAGAACTGGCAACGGGAAATTCGAATGTAGCGATCGAGTTCCTAAAAAACTATGCTCAGAGTTCGACTGGAAATCAAGCGAACGCCATTTACCAATACCTTTTGCTGTTCGCAACATATAGTTATTCGTCTCTACCAGTAGCCGACGCTATTCACCTGTACAACCAGTATTCGTCGGGCGTCAATGATATAGAAACGCTCTATCTGATTAAGGAGAGGATAGCATCACGGCTACGGTACGAGCGCTCCGTGTCCCAAGACTTGTCTGCAGCAATTCGAAACAACTATTCACTTAGCATTCGAGACGAACTTTCTGACAAGACCGATTTTCCTGTTTTCGTCATCACGATACCGCAACATCAAAAACGATTTTCGAGACTTTCTGCGAATGCGTTTCAGTTAGGAATCACGTCATTGGAGTCTCGAGGAATTTCTGGTTCCGAAATCGATCTCACTGCCAAAAACATCCAATTCAATGCTTCACCAGGTGATTTGGGGTGCTTAGCCAGCCATATTCAAGTATGGCACGAAATAGTTAACGAAGACCTGAAGTTCGCTCTCATTTTAGAGGATGATGCGGTATTGACGGGAAGGCCACCGATCGACTCGCTGGGTAAAACGCTAGCAGACATCGACATCATTTTTGTCAATAACAGAATAGTTCCGTCGTATCATTCGATATCCGTTTTTGAGATCACAAGTGAATCGAATTTCTGTCTTCCTATTGTGAATGGATGTGGCACCGATGGGTATATCGTTACGAACCAAGGAGCGCAAAAACTATTGGAAATATTCGAAGTGATATTTGCTCCAATCGACGTCCAAATATTGTCCCATCTACAGGGCGATTATTTTAATATTGAGCACTGGGTGCAAACAAGGCAACAACGGCAAAGCAGGATTAGGCTCAATGCTTGCCGACTTTTCCCTTTCTTAGTTGAACACCCTCCCATGAATTGGTCGACTTCCGTTCAAAGGTTCAAAAGAAACTTTTGCCCAGGTTTGTGGGCCGGAGAAGCGTGACCCCAAAAATCGTGCGATTGCACTCCGTGTAGGTTAGTGATTTTCAAGAAGACTGTCTTCACCGATGGCACCGTATTTCGTGAGTGTGTTCAACAGGGATTTTGCCGAATCGGTCCAACTGAATTTTTGTAGATCATTCCCTGCTTGCACAGCAAGTTGTCGAACCCTGTCGCGCTGATGGTAGGCATATTCGATTTGGGATACCAGCTGGTCGACGGAGGGCTCTTCCCAGTCGGCCCATAGCTGTCCATCTTCCTGATAGATTTGGAATGGTTCCAATCGATCCAAAAGCAATGCATTTTCCTTCGTTAGAATGTCTTTGTGGCCGCTAGTATGGGACGCGATCACCGGCTTGCCACACGCCATGTATTCCATCAACACGAGGTTGGAGCCCCCCTCACATCGGTTTGGAAAAACACCGATATCCGTCGTGGAATAAAGGTCTTTCAGGTTTTGGTTGTCGATCAAATCGTGCGTAATAATTCTTGACGGGTCCATACCGTTTTTCTTGTATATGTTCTGTATGAATTCCTGCCAGTCATTACCGCTTACCTGCCAGTCAATGTACTTAGAAAACCGGAAAAGGCGGATCGACTCGGGCCAAGAGTTGTACCAGCAATTGACCAGAATCATGTCGCGGTACTTTTTTTGAAGTACTTTGAACGCATGGAGCACAAGATCCTGTCCCTTGCGCAATTCGAACTTCCCGCCGGAAAAAATAACAAACTGACCGTTGTCTTGCTTTGCAGGCAATGGTGAAAAACGAGACAAGTCAACCCCTTGCAACAGCAGTTCGCAGTTGTTCACCCCGTGACATCGAATCTTGTTGAGGCACCAAGAGGAGCCAGCTAAAATACAATCGTATTGTCGACTGCGTTCGATCGCAGATGGGGTGAGCTCATTCTCAAAAAAAGTATATCCAAAATTTCTTGATCCTCTTACGTTTTGAAGGGGATTGAATTCATTGTCGGTGAGGGCCTGGAATACGCAGCCTTTTACAAACTCCGCCATGTTGTCTTCGATAAGCCGTACGTCGCTGTACATTCTGGCGAGCTCTTGACGCAAATAGTGGCTACATACACCCCAGCCGAAATTGATTCCCACGGACAAGGCGAGATAGAGAGTCGTTGGTGAAATTCCATCCTTAGTAGGTTGCATGCGGTGCCGTCTAACTTTCGTAAATTCCATTTTCTAGCATGACCAATAGTTGCTGATCACCTATTCGATTTTAGCGACTTTTTGGGTTGCCTCTGGACGCTAGCCTTTTTAGCCTGAAAGCATAACGAATCCGCAGGTCAAGCCTGCGGTATTTCTCAGGAATCCCGCAGCCTTGAGCTGCGGTTCGTTCAGGTTTTCTGGCTAGAAGCTCCCTAGTCTTTTCACCAAAAAAATTCATAATCAACTGGAATCGCATCGCAATCAAGCATCAGCGGACAATTCTGACTTCATGATAAACCCAGACCATCAAATTGCCACTGCCTTGGAGCACCTTCGATCAGGAAGTATCGATATTGCACAGGATCTATGCGAGAGAGTCTTAGTCAGCGATTCGAACAATTCAAAGGCATTGCATTTACTGGCACGACTACTTCGAATACGGGGAATGCATCAAGATGCCATACGCGTCTTGGAACGCCTTTTGGGGCAAATACCCGATGCCCTGGAAACTCTATTGGAATTGACTTTAGCTCAACTCGCCGCAAAGCAATTTGAGAAAGCCATCCAGACTGCG
Organism: Pirellula sp.; assembly: GCA_031361585.1. Lineage (GTDB taxonomy): Bacteria > Planctomycetota > Planctomycetia > Pirellulales > Pirellulaceae > JBKCUI01. Next base: position 10,828 of record JANLRK010000085.1, read on the forward strand.
AATCGAATTTTGGGACTTAACCCGTCTCTCGCTTGTGGGCACTTTTATCTTGGTTACGCTCAACACTCTCTTTCAAGACCCGAGGATTCTGTAAGTAGTTTTGAAACCGCAGTGAAACTTGAGCCAGACTATTTTGAAGCACTTGTCAATCTTGGGAATGCATACCATGCGCTAAGTAGATTTTCCGATGCACTAGAATGCTACCGCCGGGCAGTCGAATTGAGACCTGACCAAGCTACTCCGTACTTCAATCTCGCTGGGACTCTTCGACAAATCAAGAGACTGGACGAAGCAAAAGCCTGTATCGAGCGTTCACTTCAACTCAATAACAAATACGCCCGCGCTTATCAACGACTTGGCGAAATACTCGCAGACCAAGCCAAATTCGACGAAGCGATTTCGGCTTATCAAGCCGCAATCGAACTGAACAATCGTGATTCGCAATCTTATATTGCGAACGGCGTTATTTTTCGCAAACTCGGCAGGCTTGAGGAAGCTGTTTCAAGCTACCAAAAAGCACTTGCAATCGAGCCAAATTCGGCTGAAGCTCTGACAAGCCTTGGCAACGCTTATTCCGATCAGGGCAATTTGGTTGAGGCCGTAGAATGCCATCGACGCTCTTTAGCAATCAAGCCAAGCAGCGCTAATACTTGGAGCAATCTGGGACAAGTTCTTCAACAGAACGGTGAATTAGATGAATCACTCGAATGCTATCGCAAGGCCATCGATATGGATTCCAATTGTTCTAAGGCTCGGTTCAATCGGTCGTTGGTCTTCCTGTTGAAAGGGGACTTGGAAAGGGGTTTTGAGGAATTTGAATGGCGTTGGAAGGACTCCTGTCCTGCTCGTGAATTCGCGTGCCCTATTTGGGATGGCAAGCCGCTGCACGGCAAAACCATCCTGCTCCATGCAGAACAGGGGCTTGGCGACACCATCCAGTTCATTCGATATGCTCGACGGATTCAGAAAATGGGGCCACATCAAGTGATCGTCGAGTGTCAGAGAGCATTGGTACCACTGCTGAAAAGCTGCTATGGTATTGACATGTTGATTCCTCGCGGCGAAGTTTTGCCCCACTTTGACACGCACTCTCCGCTCATGAGTTTACCTCGCATTGTTAAGACGTCGCTTGAAGACATCCCGTCGGAAACGCCCTATCTCAAGGCTAGCTCTGAGCTCGTCGTCCTTTGGGAAAAAATACTAGAGCCGATCCATGATTTCAGGGTTGGGATTGTCTGGCAAGGAGGAACTGGATACCCCAAAGACAAAATTCGATCCATTCCGCTAAAGCAGTTTGAAGGGCTATCGCAATTGTCTGGCGTGCAGCTCATTAGTTTGCAAAAAGGTTTTGGGATCGAGCAATTGGCGAAAGTGGAATTTAGCCCAATGGACTTTTCCGGCAAATTGGATGAGTCGACCGGACCGCTCATGGACACAGCGGCGCTTTTAGAGAATCTAGATCTGTTGATTGCTTGTGATACGGCAATAGCGCATTTGGCCGGGGCACTCGGCATCCCAACCTGGATTGTATTGAACACGCAGCCAGATTGGCGATGGATGATAGATCGACATGACAGCCCTTGGTATCCTTCGGTCCGCTTATTTCGCCAATCCACGGCAAACGATTGGACCGAAGTTTTTTCGCGCATCCAACAGTCCTTGAAACGGGAAGTGGAAAAACGCAAGACGGGAGGATGATCGATCAAGACTGCACGACGCCCATAGGCATGAGGTTTGGAGAACGGGCCGATGCTTACGAATCGTCTTTTCGCCTCCGCGCAACACCGACTCCTCCATCTTACCAAATCGAGTTTCGACGACTGTGTTAAACTTAGGAAATGAATTCATTGTTCTTCCAATAATTTTCTTGAATAATCTTCCGTGTCCGACAAAATGACGACCACCGCCGAGGCTTTTCGCCATGCACAATCGCTTTTTCGGGCAGGTAACTGTTCCGACGCGATAGCTATCTGCCACCAAATTCTAAGCTTCGCGCCCGACCATTGTGATACCCACTTTTTGCAGGGCATCATCCTAATTCGACAAAACAATCCGATGGTCGCCGCAGAGTGCTTTCGGAGTTGCTTGAAACTAAGGCCTGATTTCGCTGAAGGGCACAATAACTTGGGGGTGATTTTAGCAAAGGAAAAAGAATCCGAGCTAGCGCTTCATCATTTTGATGCATCACTCTACTTTCGTCCGAAGTATACAGATGCTTCCATCAATCGAGCGCGTTTACTACAAGAATTTGGAAGACTTGACGAAGCCGTTGAGCAGTTGATGAGTTCGCTTGATAACGAGCCATCGAATGCAAATCTGCATGTTGAACTCGGTTATGCGTTGATGCGACGGGGAGACTTTGAGGAGGCGGTGTCCCACTACGAATTAGCGTGCCAACTTGGACCGCAGCATGCCGAAGCACACTGGAACCTAGCCATGAGCATGTTGACACTTGGCGATTTCCAATCAGGTTGGAAGGAGTACGAATGGAGATGGAAGTGCAGCGCATTTGCCCCCTATGCACCTGCCTACGACCGGCCGAAATGGGATGGCTCTCCTCTGGATGGGAAAACCGTCCTGCTGCATGCGGAGCAAGGTTTTGGAGACACCCTTCAGTTCATTCGTTTTGCGTCACTTCTAAAGGCTCAGAATTCAGAAGTGGTCTTTCATGGCCAACCCAAAATAAAGAGAATCTTATCGAACTTGGAGGGCATCGACCGTTGGGTCAATTTGGGAGAACAAACGCCGCCATGCGACGTCCATGCTTCTTTGCTTAGCCTGCCATTTAATTTAGGCACAACACTCGAAACGCTTCCTGCAACGGTGCCTTATCTACATGCCGAAGTACCTTTGGTCGAGTGCTGGCGAAAAGAACTAGATGCAATCCCGGGTTTCAAAATCGGCATTACCTGGCAGGGAAACTCTATTTATCAATACGATCGACAACGTTCCTTTCCATTGAGTTGCTTTGAGCCTCTCGCCAAGATTCCTGGTGTGCGATTGATAAGTCTTCAAAAAGGCGCTGGATCTGAACAAATAGCCGCAAATTCGGCACGATTTGCGGTTGAGGATTTTGGGAGTCGAATCGATATGGGTGAGGATGCGTTCGTAGATACTGCCGCGGTCATCATGGCATTGGACCTTGTAATCGGGTGCGACAGTGCGATCGTTCATTTGGCCGGCGCACTGGGAGCACCCGTCTGGCTGCCACTAGCAAAGGTCGCGGATTGGCGATGGCTTCTAAATCGCGAGGACAGTCCATGGTACCCCACGATGCGATTGTTCCGGCAAACGGACATGGGGGATTGGGCGGGGGTTTTTGACAGGATCGCCAAAGCACTTTCGTCGCATGGTCGTTGGACAGGCTAGAAGCCTATCCCACGTTCCAAATCGAACATTTATTGATCGAACGATCCTTAATCTGTCTAGTCTACAAGTTGCAACGGATAAGTCATATTCGTTCTTACCGTGCCCCCCGAAACCGTTGCGATACTCCGTATCATTTCCTTTTCGCGATTGGTTAGATGCAGTATTCCTATAGGTGCATTTGGCACATAGGTCTCCACGAGACAATTTGAATTCGCATTCCACGAGGGAAAGCCATTGTGGCACATCCAATTGCAGGTGAGCGGCAGCAATTCCGTCTGTCGCATCAATCCATGAGAGTAGGTCGCGAAGTTCAATGCAATCTGGTCGGTCATCGTTGTGCAGGTGGATTGCAAAGCACGATTCAAACATGTCTCCCAAATAGCCCAATGCGGGGCTTCATGGTGGAGTGCAAAAACACCTGCATTCAACATTGGAAAGCTGCACAGCGCATGGGCTACCTGCTCGCCAAACGCATTACGGTACCAACCAAAAGCCGTCTTCCAATAGTCGGGAAGTCCGCCAAACTGTCGGAGGCTCGAACGATCGACTTCAGGAACGATGGCTAGCCCTCGTCTCAATCTCGCCCCGAGTTCGAACCATTCGATCGCTTCCCAACGCTGAACCCAGGCATCGGCATCGATCCACAGATAGATTTCGAAGCCCGGAAAATAGCGTCGCAGAAAAGGCCGGGCCAACAACCCACGCAGAAATAGTGGTCGGCTTTCTCTATCCGGGAATTCGAAATCCCAGTTGGGAGTTTGTATTGCACTTACCTTGTCTGAAAGCCAATGTATTTGCTCGCTAGTGCATCCCAAATCCAGGAACGCAATATTCGACGACTTTCCCTGCGGCATGTCTCGAAGAGAACCAATACAGGATCTAGCAAGTCTAAAATAATTGCTGTCAGCCGCAGTGATGATGAGTGTCTTATCAGCCATAGCCCATTTCTTTTTTTAAGAGTCATTTGGCGATGGGCTAGTTTTTGAGCGCGACACATCCATACTGGTACGCTACCAACAGTACATCGTTGTCCGATTTGGTGTCGACGGATTTCAGCTCGGTCCGATTCAGCGTCTGATCGAAGTCCGCTCGTGGGGCGGGCTCAGACTCGGACGTAAATCCGAATCTTGATAGACCGCGAACAAAATGATGCACCGGTGGTTTTTCACCGAAGTGGTTTTTCCAGTGTGTCCTTTGCCGAATTTCGAAAACACCAGATTGAATGACTTGAAAACCGTGTTCCTGCGAGAATAATTTTTGTTCGATGAGTTCTCCCATGAGAATCGCCGTACGATGATCCGTTAGGATAACTTTTCGCTCCGTCCGAAGAAATTTTACGGAATTTCGAATCTGAGCCATGACTGGAACCGTGCATTCTCGAAGGAACGGGACGGAGATTTTTCCAACGGAATCGTGGATTAAGCGTTCGCTGTAGAGTTGTGGATACATCCCTCGCACATACCACACAAGGGGGCCCAATTCCTGCTGAAAACTTTTTGCCGCGTTTTCAATGTCGGCGCGATTTCCTGAACAATACTCAAGATCGTTGGTTGGATTCCAAGAATCGCTTGGCAAAAGCAATCTCGCTTCGTTATGTCGATTCAAGAAAGAATCGGCGGTTGCAGGTAGATTGAGCTCCTCATTGTGAATGTATATGACCGATCCATGGTCCCGCAGGACCCGGTGTATCTCACGTGCTACCGCGGGAGCGATGCTCGACGGGTTCTGATCGAACACCGACATGGCAATCACCAGGTCTTTTGATTGCGAGGGTATCGATGACATGTCCGATGCGAGCATTTGCTCGACGACGCCTCTCGGGTTGAACTTAGCAGCCTCAGCGACCACCTCCGCTAGTGCATCGATTTGGTGAACATGGATGTCACCCCATTTGCGTTGCAGCATGGGAAGCAGCGGACTCTGCGGACCGCATCCCAACTCGAGAATTCGTTTGCAAGGCTGGGGAACGTCCGCCAAGAGGCTATTGAGAAGAACCTCGCTATGTGCCAAGAACGGCTCACGCGGAAGTCTTAAGACGTGCAGCGAGTCGTTCTTGGCTAACATGAATCATTCCGAGATCAGGAATTCGAGGGAGGGTCGCGAGGCTCGGATTACTCTACAAACAACGCCAGATTACAAAGTCGTTGCAACTCAGCTTTTACAAGCGTGACGGATTCCTGCTTGTCAGGTGTCACGTTGACGCCCTCCTTCGATACTTTGAATCGACCATTCGCTACTTCTGAATGCAGCAATTCTGCGACGTCGTCGGCAGACCGAGTTCCATCCAGATGCTCGACAAGAAATCGTTGTTGAGGTTGCAGCATCCAATCGTTGTGCAGTCGACCAGTGACGCGATTCCCACGTTTTGCTTGGAAGCGGCTGAGTGCAGTGCAAGCTGGTTTCTCGGACACCTTGGTACTAAAGCCCACGGGCTGCTCTGCAAGCCGGACGACACCATGAACCAATCCCATAAGCAATGCATCGAGAACGATGGATTTTGCCGGATGGTTCACACTCGCCAAAAGTTCGCTCACGGAAACCCACTCCGGGAACCTCGAATTGAGTTGCTCGATCACACCTGTAACAGGCGCCTCGGTCGTGAGAGTTCCTGCTGGATGCTTCCAAAGCGCCTCGCCTGAAGGCTGGTACGTGGCAACAACCGGTTGATTGAGAGAAACATGAAGATGCACTAAGTTACTCGACTTGAGCGAGTAATCTGGATCGAGATTCGGATGGCACAACAGCGAACTTCGAAACATTCGTGATCGCAGGAAGTCCATATACTGTTCGCGGCGAAGCAATGGCGCTCCTCTGAGTATTTCTGCAGCCGACTCGTCGAAGAGCTGGGCCACCATGGAGCTGATATGGGAATCTGCTAGGTATCGCAAGCCTGCGGTATCGACTCGCTTTACAAATTGATGGAAATAAAGCGGCTCGTTTACTTCCTCTAAGTGCTCATGATAGAGATACGAGTCGAGGCTACCCTCGAGCATCGCTGCCTCGTCCTTCAAAAGTTGAGTGTACGCTTGCGAGTGAGTCTTCGAATATTTCGTTAGGAATTCAAGCAAACCGCGAGCTTGTTTGATCTTCATTTGGGGTGAATCGAAATCAGCCACGTGGTATCGCATCATTTCGCGAACCACCCCTCGGAGGTGCCAACCGGGGTACGTGTTGTAGCTGACGTACATCACTCCATTTGGAGTAAGGTGCTCTCTTCCGATTTCCAGAATTTTCTCCTGAACATCATGGGGAACCCAGGAATAGACGCCATGGCAGATTATGTAGTCAAACTTGCCTAACGAATCGTCGACATCCAGAATGGACAGATGCCGAAGCTTGATATTGGTAAGACCGAGTTCCTTGATAGCTGCTTGTCCCTCTTCAATTTGCTTGAGGGATAAGTCTATCCCAACGAACTCGCAGTCAGGAAGGTCTTGTGCCATCGGCATCAAGTTGGCACCCATCGAGCTCCCTAACTCGAGAACGCGACATTTTTGCGGCGAGGGCGGCGTTAACCCACAAAGTCTCGCAACCATCGCTAGATGACTTGGATGGGTCGGGCGAAAGGCTCCGCCGGGATACGGAATCTCATCGTAGGAAGCGTCCGATACCGTCGAAGATTGGCCTGTGATTTGCGTGGGAATCATATTCGCCCTTGTGTATTCAAAGAAGAGTCTAAAACGTACCAGGAACTACCTAAGGACAGTGTTTGCAATGGTAAATGAATGCCATTCGGTAACGAATCTTGGTATCGATCGATATTCTAGCTTTGTTGCTCGTCAATGCAACCTAGACTCTTGTTCCAGCCCTCAAGAAGGTGAGATTGTCTGACGATTGCATCAGACCAAGCAGGTCATTTCGATAAAGACGATTGCGCAAGCAACGATTAAATTGTTTTTAACAGTTATCTATCTCTGCTAACTCTCCATGGCAAGTCGGTTGTACTCTTCAAATTCGAAACCGATCGACTCAATCAAAGGTCTTAAGTGAGAAATATAATGCGTCCACCGACGCACCGATCTCGTGTAAAGTGGTTGCCGAACCTGTTGATAACTTGCGGTACTTACGACTCGCTCCGATCGGTGGAACTTCAAGCAATTGGGCTCCCATTCCAAACCACAATGATCGAGAACTTTTCTTACGTTGGTCTCAGGATCAACAACTAGTTCCTCATAGCAAAGTTCCAGCATCGGCAGCTTCAATTCATCCCTCCAGAACGACATAATGTCAAGGTATTCACGGTACTGCTGTCCTAACTCCTTCAAATCGAATGCATAGTGGCTGCCTGCCGCGAAATTTTGAAAATAACACGATAAACATGTATCCAATGCGTCGCGCTGACAATGGATTATCTGCGCGTTTGGAAAGACTTTTGCAATGATGCCTACATTGAAATAGTTGTAGGGCATTTTGTCGGTAATTCTCTGAGATTGTCCAGCCAATTTTTGAATGTGTGACAAGTATTTATTGCCGATCGCGTCTAGCTGCGCTTTCGAAATGTCATCCCATTCCTTCGGTACTAAACAATTTCGGCCATTGGACGGATCTTCAATCTGAATTTGTAAGGCAGCGTTGGTTTTTCGAGAACTGGAATACGATTCACTCATCAAATCTTGAAATGCGGACAACTCCCCCGCCGCGCTTACCGCAGGATGGCATGCAAGAATCTGCTCGATGAGAGTCGTACCGCTTCGTGGCATGCCCACGATAAAGATCGGTACACGCGTCGTGAGAGACGAAGTGGGGCATTTTCGATAGATCTCAGGTGCGTACAGCCCTCGGATTTGGGCGGCTGCGTCGTTCTTCGGTTGATCCGGCCCGAGAATGAGAAATGTCTTTTTTCGATTTTCATTCCCCAATTGATATGCTTGGAATGCTTCATCGTATCGACCTAGGGAATCGTACAACTGGCCCAGCGTGAAATTAATGCCAATTCCCTCGATGGATGCCGAGATATTAGAAATTAGGGTTGCCTCAAGTGTCTTGACCGCGCCTTCCTTGTCACCTCGTTGTTCTTGCAAAAGGGCTCGCATGATCGCGACGTCAGGTTGCGTCCAATGTGAACTTTCAATCGATTCAACAATCACCCAAGCTGCTTCGATTTCCCCTTTTCTTTCAAGAATTCTAGCGTGTACTGTCTTGAGCGGAACCTCCTCAATTTCTACGGATTGACTAAGTTCGTTTACCAATCGCTCGGCTTCTTCAAGTCCGCCTTCGCGAACAAGCATGTTTACCAATTGGTATTTGGCTCGGGCCGAATTGGGTTGCAAAATGAGCGCGTTGCGAAGAGCTTGGACGGCTCCCCCCGAATCACCAGCGGCCCCCAACAAGCTTGCAAGATTGCAATAAGCCTGAAGCGATCTTGGGTTCACCTCGAGTAGCTTCTGTATCGACCCCATCGCCTCCAAAAAACGACCGTCAGCCATTTGAAGACCCGACAGATTGTTCAAGGCATCAACGTGATTGGGTGCAATGTCTAGGGTTTTCCGAAGACTCTGCCTTGCCAATTCAAAATCTCCATTACGTCGAAAGAGCTCGGCAAGATTAAAATGATACACGGGCTCATTGGGTACTTTTTCGATCGCTTTCTGTACCGATTGGATTGCGCCCGCAAGATCGCCCTGTTGCCCGATGATCATTCCCCAGAGAAAGCAAACATCTGCGGTTGGAGCCGACGCCATGATAGGTTGAAGCACACTCTCGGCCTCTTTCAATTGACCCAGATGAATCAATGCTCGCGCTAGGTTTTTTCGAAACTCAAGCACTTTGGGAGAAAGCTTGACCGCTCTACCCATGTGTTCGACTGCCTGTCGATGATCGCCCGCCACACCCGCAATAATACCCATCAAATTCCATGCATCTGGATTGTTTGGCTCGCCTACTAGCAGTTGACGACATGCCGATTCGGCTTCTGGAAATTGACCCGCTTTAAATGCGCTGATGGCTTCAGATAATCCTTGGGACATTATCGGGTACCTTCTCGGCAACTCGTGAGTTGCTTAATGTGCAAGTGGTTTGATTTTGAGATCGCTAATGGACGGCCATTATACCGCCTGGACCGGATTATTCATTAGCCGTGGGACGGGCGTCGATCTTTAGGCGGGCCGATTTAAATCGTAGCGGAAGCTGTCAAAGCTTTCGTGAATGCTGGACGCCAACGAAATGCTTGACGCATTCCGCTACCAGGGAACGCTAGCGAAAGTGTTTCGCGGCCCAGCTTAAGATCGACGCCGTGGGACGCAAGCTCGATTCTATTACTTGGCTATCCACGCACATTGATAGCCTTCGAAGAAGAGCGGAATTCCAATTTGTTGAAAGTACTGCGCGACAAACTTAGCTTTTCCGTCAATTCCTTGATCCCCAATCATGGAAACATCGTTTGCACCTGTTCGCACACATCGTACCAGGCGATAGGAGTCATCGACTACAACAAGAGTACCCGCGTTCAACGCCGGCGAAATCGCGCAAAGCTCCTGCAAATGATG
>JANLRK010000101.1:0-3296 GCA_031361585.1 Pirellula sp.
TTTGTCTAACTTACATTTTAAGGTAACTGTCGAAAGTGTCTCGGTCGTCGCAGTAGACCTACCGAGGTAAAATTCTATGCGTTTAGGCGAAATGCAAACACTGAGAACAACAAAAAGGGGTCAGGTCTCTTTCGAAAAACAAAAAGGGGTCAGGTCTCTTTCGAAAAAGAGACCTGACCCCTTTTCATGGCCCCCTCGCTTGACCTCCCCGAAACGCCGGATGAGCCTTGAGGATTTATAAAAATAAAGGAATTACCGATCCAAAGAAAATTCCGATGAAGTCAAAGCACCTGTACGGACAGGCTGTTGATATATCTGATCCTAATCAAAAGATTCAGGCTTGGTGTAAGTCGAATGAAGCTTGTCTTGTATCTATTGGGCTATGGATGGAGGATTTCTCTGTAACCACAAATTGGGTGCATTTTCAGATCGTTCCGCCAGGTAGCGGCAAACGCTGGTTTATGCCTTGATTGGATCGGCGGGGGCAAAAATGGGACAGGGGTCGTTTAGAAATTACCCCCGTCCCCTTTTCCCTTTCTTGAGATCCACGCTGGCCAAATTGCAAAATACGGAGGGAGCGATGGGTTGCGAGGCCTCGGACTGCTCGAATCGGCACTCGCCCAACTAGCGGGGTCAATCTTGCGTATGTAGATGGTCATGCTTCCTTTGTTCTAGACTCTGTCGATCTAAAAGTATGGCGAGCAATTGGAACGATTGCTGGCCATGATGGCCCAACGGGAATCGAATGAAATGGTTAGTTATGACGTTTCGGAAAGCAAAGGCGGATTGATCGACTATTCTTCGGTCGAGCCCATTTTCTAGCATTTCTATCATTCAACTGAATAATTCGGTGCATCTAACTGCAAAAACGGTATTTGCGGTACTCCGAGCCGGTTATTTCGGCATGACTAATGCCCCGGTCGCCCCTATACTGTCTGAGTCTGAGTACTATCGGCGGGGCTTTTCGCTTGTTATTCAACATAGCCTTTTGTGTCAGGCTACCCGCCAACACAAGCCATAAACGCTTGCCCCACCAAAGTTTGCATTCCCCGAATCCTGTGAGTTCAAGCCGATTTTGTCGACTGCTTCCCTATCCTCGCCATCTCGGACAGCCGTTTTCGTTGTTCTAGTTGCAACGCTCTCGGGCTGTTGGAGCGAACTAAAAGAGCGTACCTACGACGCCCCAAAAATTGAAAGCGAGTTTGTTAAGGGGCGGGAACCGAAACCCCGTCGTTCTGTACCGCCAATGATGGGAGGGTCGAGCATCCCCCTAGAAGATAAGCGCATCCTAGGAGCCGTCATTCCCGATGCAGGAAACGTGTATTTCGTAAAAGCAACTGATCGAATCGCTAAGTTAACTTTGGCGGAATCCGGATTCCGTACCGTGGTCGAGCAGTTTGCAGTCGACCCCAATTCGGGTTCACCGAAGTTTGAATTGCCAGCCGGTTGGTCGCTCAAGCTTCTCGACAATTCAGGCGCAGGCATAGGCTTGGCTGAAATGATTGCTGAAATCAACTTTGAGGTAGCCGATGGACGTATTCGATTTACCGTCTCGAAATATGACATGCCTCGCGAGCAGGCGATGTGGGACGACTATCTACTTGGACAGATCAATCGTTGGCGAGGCCAATTGGAGTTGAGCCCAACGACGGTTGTCGATATGAAAAAAGAGCTGCCAATGATTTCTCGCGTTGGAGGATCCTTTCCAGCATATCTTTTTGACGCCAATGGCGGCGGTTCGAGTTCCTCAACAGCCAAAGAACAGCGGCCAATTGCGCCAAGCAAGCAGCCTGAATCTAAGTCTACCCCGCCAGCGAGTTCATCGCTCAAGTTAGTTTATGAAAAACCTGAGGGCTGGGAAATTCAGGAACCTATGCCGTATCGCGAAGCAACGTTCAAAGTGATTGGAGGAGCCAAAGATGGCGAAGTAACCATCAGTACAGCCAGAGACGCACCTATGCAAAATGCCGCAATGTGGGTTGGGCAAGTCATGTCAACCAACGACCCAACAATGCTGGAGTCGTTAGCAAAAAAGGCCATTGATGAGGCAGAGGCAATTCTTGCCGGTGAAAAAACCGCAAAACTCTATTCGATTCGAGCTTCCGATCAACCGGACGCGAGATCGCTATTGGTGGTATCCATCCCGATGGGTGACAATGGTATGAGCATTTTCGTGAAGTTAAACTGCGAATTGCGGATGATAGAACAAGAGAAGTCAACCTTTTTAAGCTTTGTTAAATCATTGCGATGGGAGTAATTCCGCGTGGCAACTGGAACATATAGTAGCGGTAGAGTAACGACGACGACAACTCCGTTGGATCTTACCAGGGTTGCATGGCTCGCTATGCGAGCATTGGGTTCGCTCAAGATCACGGTCACCATGTTTGCATTGGGGACCATGATTCTCTTTGTAGGGACGCTTGCTCAAGACGAAGAAACGATCGTTGACGTGAAGAAGCAATATTTTAACAGTTGGGTGGCATCGGTTCCATTTGACGTTTTCATGCCGCAAACGATTTGGCCGCATAAAGACCCGCTCCCTTATGCGTTTGCGATTCCTGGCGGTGCCTCAGTCGGTTTGATTCTTTTGATCAATTTGATTGCGGCCAAGATGACGCGCTTTGCGATGAACGCAAAGGGGGGCCGATTCGTTGCTGGATTGTTCTTCACCATTGCTGGCTTTGCGCTCGTTGGATTGATCGTTTTGAGCGCTCATTTGGGTGACGGCTTACAAGGCGAACCACCGTTCAGTTACGACTGGCTTTGGAGTGGAGTGAAGGCAAGCGTATGGGGCTTGGCTGCCAGTGCCTTGGTATGGTGCATTGGTTGGAACCCGAAGACCAGCGTTGTTCGATGGACGATCTGGACCGTTACCGCGATTCTTCTCGGCATAAGTTTCTTCTTGATTTACACCAATGATGCCTTTCGGATTCCCAATCCAGGTCTTCGAATCGTTTGGCAATTGACCAAAAGCCTCATCGTGAGTGCAGTGCTTTTGACAGGCCTGTTGCTTCTGTTTGGCAATCGAGGTGGCAACGTTCTGATTCACTTGGGTGTGGGACTATTGATGCTGGGACAATTCATATTCGGGGACGCACAACGTGAAGAACGCATTGCGATTTTTGAAGGCCAGCGGACTCAGGTTGCCTATGAACTCGACACTGTAGAACTGGTGTTCATCGACAAGAGCGATCCAGAGAAAAATCATGTCGTGGCCTTCGAACATCCCATGTTGCAACGTTCTTCTGCCAACGGAAAGTTCCTTTCGTCGTCTGAACTTCCATTCGAATTCCGGG
>JANLRK010000144.1:0-22712 GCA_031361585.1 Pirellula sp.
CACCCAATTGCGTTCATGGCTGACAGTGGCAACCATGCGAGTTACGCTAATGCGCAAGAGTTTTGCGTGTGAATGAGTTTAAACTCCAATTGCAAGATCGGCAAAGATGATCATCGAAGGATTGCCGACGTTGGTATAGTGGCCCGTAAACTTGAGTTCGCCACTTTGGACATTTACTTGAAAAACCGCGATGTTGTCCCCTCGCTGATTGCAGCAATATAGGAACTTGCCGGTCGGATCGAAGTTAAAACTACGGGGATAATTTCCGCGCGTCCATTCCTCTCCAACAAAGGTAAGGTCGCCGTTTGGCCCAACGGAAAAGATCCCAATGCTGTCGTGCAATCGGTTGCCGGCGTAGACATACTTCCCGTCCGCAGATACCAAAATTTCCGAACAAAAATTACTGCCCGCGAATCCCGGCGGCAGGGTGGATATCGTTTGCCTCGAAGCCAATTGCCCTTTGGTTGCATTGTAGTCGAACAACACGATGGTCGAGCCCTCTTCTTGAATGGAATAGAACCATCGGCCATTAGGATGGAAATGGAAATGGCGAGGCCCATCTCCTGGTGGAAGAGAGACCGATGGTTGCTCGTTTGGACTGAACATCCCTTTTTGCTCGTCAAACTTCCATATGAATATTTGATCCAGGCCCAAATCAGCATGAAACACATAACGACCAGCGGCGTCCGCTTCAATCATATGGGCGTGGGTTCGATCGTGTCCGCTGAAGGCAAAACTGCCGGGCGGTGCATTCGTTGCTTTGGTTGGACCGATATTCCCCGAACTATGTTGGATATCCGTTGCCTCCCCCAATTTGCCGTCCGGGAGAATTGGCACCACCGCAATGGAGCCTCCAAAATAGTTGGCCACCAGCAAGAACCGGCCGGATGGATGGACACTCACGTAGGTCGGACCAGCACCGCCAGACCGGACTGTATTGAGCAAAGTCAATTGTCCATCTATTCGATTGATCGCAAAAGCGCTAACGGTGCCCTGTTTGTCTTCGCCCACTCGGTCGGTCTCATTGGCGGAGTACAATTTGTTTCGGTCCTTATTCATGGCCAGACAGCTAGGGCTCGTGCCCATCTCGTAGAGTCCTGTCGGGTTCATTGCACCCGTCTCACGATTCACTGTGAACAAGTGAATACCGCGACCATTGCCAGGTGGCAAATCGACTTGCGTCGGCAACATGTCTCGAAGTGGTGAACTGAACGTTCCGACATAGGCAATGAGCGGCCTTGCGAATTCAGCAGACCGCACTTCGGGAAAAACAAGAAGCTGTGCGGTTGTGCTCGCAAAAACTGCAGAGCTTTTTAAGAACGAACGACGGGAATGAATTAAAGCAGTCATATTGAAAAGCAATTTGATGGATTTTGGGCGGCTTGAATGGTCAGGTCTATTCTGCCTTCATCCAAAATGGAGCGGCAGCAAACCACAGAAAGCAGGAAACCAACATGATAGCCTGCATCGGGACGGAATCCAGCTTAGGGCGGCTCATGCTTGGTACGATCCCTTGGAACGCGCGATTTGTCGGGGACACCATATTGGTAAACTTTTTGGCTGTTACTCGGCTATTTGGTTTTACCGAGGAGTCTTTGCAAAAAAACTTCCATGGACCCAATTGTTTTCACCGTCGCTTGTTCAAAGCTTGTTCCACTAGCAAGCAACCGAACGATCGTTTCGTATTGAGTTTTCATCTTAGCATCGTACATGAAACGTATGATACCGAAGCCAATCGTCGCCAGCGCTTCATCGTTCATTGATCCATCGGAAAGCGATTTCAAGTTCTTTACTTGATCCATCGATGAAGGCATCCGTTTGAGCCATGGTTGAACACGTGCGTCATTGACCCCGACCGTTATAGCCAGGGCTTGTCTGCCTGCTCCTTCGGAAAACCAACGCGGGACTCCGTCGTGCGAACTCATCCATAAACTTGTTAGCTGTTGCAATAGTGAAGTTTCGTTAATCTTGCTTTCCGATTTGTCGAAAACCATTGCGACATAACTATCAAGAACCTCGCTTCGCCAATGGCTCGACCACTCTGTTGGCAAAGTTCGGCTCTCAATCATTCTGCCGAACTCACTATAGTCATAGCGCTGCTTGAGAGCAAAGATCGTTATTCCGCCTTTGACCAGCGGACCCTTTCCTGGAATCTTGAACATCTTGCGAATTTGATTCGCAGCGATGTTTGCATTTGCTAGTAATGCATTAGCGTTTTCGTCGCCAATATTGCCGATTACATGAAACTGCTCGTCCGTCGCTTGGTCTGGATCAATTTTTGGAAAGGCCGTTTTCCATTTATCGCGAGTTCGCTCCGCGCGTTTAGCCATAAGTTCGCTATGAGATGCTTTGGCGGCAAAGGCCTGACCGACAACTTGATCCAGTTTTGCGTCTTTGTCCTGGCCATCAAAAGTTGCGCCCTCCTTAATCCAAGTTTTTATCAATTGAATCTGCGAATCTGGTAATGGAGGCCTCCCCATAGGCATTCTTGCTCCTTCGGTGCCTTTAAGCTTGCGAATGATGCGGCTTTCATCTGGCTTGCTTGGCACAACGATAGGGCCACTGTCTCCCCCTTTTATAATTTGCGAGAACAGGTTGAATTGCAGACCTCCACTAACTCGAGTGGCACTATAATGACAACCGTTGCAGTTCGCGATAAGTATGGGCGCTATCTCACGAGCAAAGCTAACGGTTTCTTTTCCAGAGGGAGCAGTTTTCTTAGGAGACGCATCTTTTTTCTTTGCCCGTATCATAGTTTCCCATGCAGGCAATTCAGTGAGCTCGGCACCCTCCATGCTCAGAGAATGATGAGATTTTGCCAATTCAGCATGCACTTTCTTGAGTTCTACCAACTCCTTGGCAGAGGCGATTTCGACTAACTCTAGAATACGCTTCGTCGATTGCTCGACGAGGTCAACGCACTCCACCACTTTCCTGTCTTTGAGTAGCTGACTTGCTTTCTTTACCGACTCTTGAATCGCCAGAAGATCTATAGGACCTTGTGTTCGAGCTACGTCTTGTGCTAGGACGGAACCAACTCCAGAATACGTCAGAAACAACACGAGTCCGAACAAAACTCGCCCGGCATTTTGAATCCTTTTTTCCACTTGCATGATGGTAGAATCTGCTTCCCGGGGAGACCGTCAAGAACCAGCCGAATCTATCGATTCATCAATACGACAAATAGAATGCCGGCAAACAAAACCAGGGTTAGAATTCCGATACCGACGGTCAACGCAATATTGGATTTTGGTTTTGCTTTGGATGAAGTGCTTTGAGAATTCCCGGACGACACGGTTGGCGTTTTCTTTCCCGCTAACTTGTCTATCGGCTTCAGCAAAGGCGAAGAGCCGCCGCTGTTCCCTTTCGGTGAGCCGGAAATCGGAGAGGTTGCCTTTGCAATCGCTTGGCTCTTTGATTTTTTAGGGTTAGGCGCATTCGAGTCATGAACCAAATCGATTTTGCTATCGATGTTCGAGGCTTCACTTTTTGCAATTGCCCTAAGTACGCCGCTATCCGAGGCCGATAAGCTGACAACAGAGCTACCTATTGCTACTTTCGTGCTGTTGCCTCGATTGGTAACTGTATCCACATCGTGTTTCGATTTCTTTGTACCTTCGTCGAGCAGGTCTGCCACGGAAAGATTGTTGTTTCTAGCCTTAGTTGGGTCCCCCTCAGTTTCTTTGCGATATTTTGCCAACCAAGCTTCAAGGATTTCGGCAACCTGCAAACAGTCCTTGTATCGGAATCTTGGGTCCTTCTGCATCATCTTGACGCAGACGCCATCCAATTCGCCGGGGCAATCGGGCCGGTCCTTCCGGATATCAGGTGGCATGGAGTTTTGATGACGAATAATTCGGCTGGGAATACTTCCTTCAGGAAAAGGCGCATGACCAGTCAATAAAAAGTAGAGCGTGCAACCCAGTCCATACATGTCTGCGCGGCTGTCGATCTTATGACTATTTATGGCTTGCTCGGGAGGCAAGTAGTCAGCGGTACCGAGTACTTTGTCGTTGTATTCCATGGTGAGCGAGGGATCGGTATCTTCCGAGAAGAGTGCCAACCCCAAGTCGAGGACTTTTACGATCCCTTTCTTGTTGATCAAGATATTCGCCGGCTTGACGTCCCGATGTATCAGACCGGCTTCGTGAGCATGGTGAAGGCCGCGAGCCGATTGCGCGATATAGTCGGCCGCTACCGCAAAAGGCAATGGCCCATGCTTGCGTACCAGGGTTTGCATGTCTGCTCCATCGACATACTCCATCACTAAATAGTGCGTGTCCTTTTCGTTATCGATATCGAATGCTCGAACGATGTTTGGGTGATTCAACGAAGCGATGGCTTTGGCCTCGCGTTGGAATCGTTCGAGATAGCTATTGTTACCAAGTTTCGATTTTGGGAGCACCTTGATGGCTCGCTTGTGTTTCATCACGAGATGCTCTGCCAAATAGACGCTGCTCATACCCCCCGAGCCCAAGTGACCTAGCAGTTTGTGGTTCCCAAGAAAAAAGCCTTTGTACTTTCCTTGGAGTATTTTCTCGCATTGCCATCTGGTAACCAATCCTGCGTCTTCAAGTTCTTTGCAGACAACCACAGGATCCTCAGGCAAAACACCATCATGACGCACTCGGATTAGTTCAAGTTGCGAACGAAGCCTAGTTGACTCAACAAGACGACTTTTTTCGATTAGCTCGAATATTCGGTCAGATGTAATCTGCGTCATGCCAAACTGTTCCGCTAAGGCTCCACCAGTGTTGCGACCTTTTGGAGTTCTCGATAAAACGAACCTGTAAACACAAGAAGAGTGCGTCAGTGCATCCATCTTCTCGCTATGCCGCCTGCCTTTAGTGTACTGAAATTTCTTTCAAAGCATATTGGCGTCCCGACAAGAATACAGGTTTTCCCATTTTTCCGGGCGGGAATGCTCACCGTTGATTTACTAATCCGGTTCCTTTCGCAACGTTTTATCTTTCGGTTGGGCCTGCCCTCCCGACTTTTGTTGATGTTGCTAGAATCTCGTTGCAATCCGCCAATTGAAATCTAGTCCTTTCCTCACTCGCAATTCTCAAGGCTTTAGGCATGAGTTATTTTTCAGACATCCGCAAGATTCAATACGAAGGACATCAAAGCAGAAATCCCTTGGCATTTCGTTGGTACAACCCCTCGGAAGTAATAGATGGGAAGACGATGAAGGATCATCTGCGGTTTAGCATTGTCTATTGGCATACCATGCGAGGAACAGGCTCCGATCCGTTCGGACCTGGTACTGCTATTCGGCCTTGGGACGACGGCTCAAATTCCGTTGAAAACGCACTGAGACGGGTCGAGGTGGCATTTGAAATTTTCGAAAAGCTAGATGCTCCCTTTTACGCGTTCCATGATCGCGATGTTTCGCCAGAGGGCGGGTCGTTGCGTGAGACCAATGCGATCTTTGACCGGGTGGCCAAGTCCCTGAAGGAACATCAAGATAAAACTGGCGTGAAGCTGCTTTGGGGCACGGCCAACATGTTTAGTCACCCCCGATTTATGCACGGGGCAGCAACGACCTGCAACGCGGATGTATTCGCGTTCGCAGCTGCACAAGTAAAAAAATGCCTGGAAGTAACCAAGGAATTGGGAGGTGAAAACTACGTTTTTTGGGGCGGTCGTGAAGGCTATCAGTGCCTTTACAATACAGACATGAAACGCGAACTCGACAATCTAGCCAGGTTTTTCCACATGGCTGTCGAATACGCCAAGAAGATCGGTTTCAAGGGTCCGTTTTTGATCGAACCCAAACCCAAAGAACCCACCAAACACCAGTACGATAGCGATGCTGCCGCATGTCTGAATTTCTTGCGTAACTATGACTTGATGCCATATTTCAAACTGAACATCGAAACAAACCACGCAACGTTGGCTGGACACACAATGATGCACGAGCTTGATTATGCTGGCATGCAGGGAGCTCTTGGGTCGATCGATGCCAATACCGGCGATTTGCTTCTGGGCTGGGACACCGACCAATTCCCAACGGACTATTACCTTACGGCTCAGTGTATGCTTGCCATTCTAAAGCATGGCGGGCTAACAACAGGCGGAGTCAATTTTGATGCCAAGGTCCGTCGCGAGAGCTTTGAACCGATCGACCTTTTTCATGCACACGTTGGCGGGATGGACGCTTTTGCACGCGGACTACGAATCGCTGCAGATATTCGTAGGGACGGAGTTATCGGCCAATTTGTTTCCAACCGCTACAGGAGTTGGGATAGCGGTATTGGTGCCGAAATCGAAGAGGATAGGACAACCTTTGAAAGCCTAGAAAAGTACATGCTCGATAAAGGAGAAGCTGCACCAAATGAAAGCGGCCGCCAAGAAATGCTTGAGAATATCTTCAACCGATATCTCTAGTTCGAGCGGCAGGAATCGGGTTACGCTTGCTTTAGCCCCTGGCCCGAGTGCCACACGGCCCAAGGGGGCATGCTACTAGTGCCACACGGCCCAGGGGGGCATGCTACTAGTGCCACACGGCCCAGGGGGGCATGCTACTAGTGCTACACGGCCCAGGGGGGCATGCTACTAGTGCTACACGGCCCCGGGGGCCATGCTACTAGTAGACTTCAGTCTGCTGATCTCTTAAGCGACGATCTGACGGTTGGGTGAGCGATCGCGTCCATCGATGATCCAGAGTAGATACTTCGCCCCCCATCGACCGGAATGCAAACGCCGGTAATGAACTCATTGGTTGCTAGAAAGTAAGCGGCTTGCGCAACGTCCTCAGGCCGACCCAGTCGTTTCAGGAGACAGTCTTGCAGGATAGCATCGGCCTTGGCTGGAGAAATAGATGGGTCTAACATCACAGGTCCTGGCAATATCGCGTTCACCCTAACCGACGGATTCCGTGTTGCCAGCTCGACGGCCAGGGAGCGCGTCATGGTTTCGATGGCACCTTTCCCTGCAAAATACGCCGAAAAATCACGATAGGGCCTTAGTACTGCCCAATCACCGATCAAAACTATGGATCCGCCCGTCGGTTGTGCGACCATCTGCAATCCAGCTGCTTGACTGCAAAGAAACGTACCCAGCGTGTTGACCTCGAATTGGCGCCGTACATCCTCGGCCGTGGTTTCTTCGAAAGAACGCCAATCCCAAATGGCTGCGGAATTTACTAATACATCAAGCCGTCCAAAATGATGAACAATTTGATGCACCGAAGATTTCGCAAAATCGGAATCTTCCACGGAGCCTTGAACGACAATTGCTTCCGTTCCATTTCGTTTCAACTCGGAAGCACATTGCATTCCGTTATTCACCGAATTATTGGCATGTAGCGCGATTTGGAAGCCCTGATTTGCAAAGTATTTGGCGATAGCTTGACCTACCCTTGGAGCTCCACTACCGGTTATCCACGCAACCTTTTTGCCGATCATTTCCTTGTGTATCTCCATATCGTGATAAGTGTTTGCGTCATTGAAGGGAGCTATCCTACGCGGAAAAACATCCTGGTGCGTCTGCAAGTCCAATTCTGAGGGCCGTACAGTTAGTGTAGCTCGGCACTCCGTGCCGTTTTTCTCGGCACGGAGTGCCGAACTACACTTTGAGCCCAATTCCTTTTTTCGGCATGAAGTAGCATAAATGTGAATAGCTGCATGCCGCTCAACATCCTGAAATGTTGATGCAACGGAACCCTGCGTACCGCCCAACTCGTTAGACTCCGATCAAATAAACTGCGGGTCAGAACATCTGGGCTGCCCATGCTCTACGAGACGGACTAGAATTAGGCTTGGTTCAATCCCGAAGTATCCCCACCCGCCTCACGGCGGAAATGCAAGCCGTCCAGTCGAGGAGCCCGTAGTGAGGCAAGCACTGATTAGCGATATCCACGGCAATTTTGAAGCACTTCAAGCCGTAATGACGGATATTGCGAGCCAATCCGTAGACCAAATCATTTGCCTTGGGGATATCGTTGGATATGGGCCTAACCCTTGCGAGTGCCTTGACTTAGTGATGAGGAAAACCTCGCTAACGATCATGGGAAATCACGACCAGGCAGCCCTTTTTGATCCTGAAGGCTTTAATCCTGTAGCGCTTCGGGCAATCTATTGGACTCGAGATCGATTGGACGCAGGGATTATGTCTGTCGTTAACAAGCGATGGGATTACTTGAGTGAGCTCCCTAAATTGCACCACCAAGAAAAATTCATGTTTGTTCATGGTTCCCCCAGGGATCCAACCAACGAATATGTCTTTCCGGAAACCATCTATGACAAGAACAAGATGGAAAACATGTTTACCCGTGTAACTCAATATTGCTTCCAAGGTCACACGCACATGCCCGGTGTGTTCACTCCGGACCTAGAGTTTATCAAACCGTCGCAATGCGATAGCGTTTTTGCCCTGGCCAAGGAAAAGTTGATGGTGAATGTTGGCAGCGTTGGCCAACCTCGAGACGAAGACAATCGAGCTTGTTATGTCATAATCGATCACGATGCCAAGAAAATGTACTTTCGAAGAGTGGAATACGATTTCGAAACGACTTGCCAAAAGATTTACGCTGTTAGCGAACTCGATAACATGCTTGGAGATCGATTGCGCAGTGGGCGCTAATTTGGGATTTTCCACCCTCATCATTATCAATTTATAGAAATATCCATTCGTGCGGACTGCAATCGTAAGCGACATTCATGGCAACTTGGAAGCGTTGCAAGCTGTATTAAAGGATATTGAGTCCCAGCGCTGCGATCGGATTATCTGCCTCGGCGACGTGGTCGGCTACGGTGCCAATCCCTGCGAGTGCCTCGATATCGTTTCGACGTTTGAGCAGTGCATTTTGGGGAATCACGACTATGGAGCATTAATCGATCCAGAAGGCTTCAGTACGGCTGCCGAGCAAGCCATCTTTTGGACACGCAAGCAACTCGAAAACAATTCCCATCCTGTCGAAGCCCTGCGCCGGCTAGAGTACTTGGCCCGTTTGCCGCGTACAATTTCCGAAGGAAATATAGCCTTTGTGCACGGCTCGGTCCGCAATCCACTCAATGAATACGTGTTCCCAGAAGACGTATTCAATCGAAGGAAGATGGAAAAACTCTTTTCGATGATCCAAGGCTATACCTTTCAAGGCCACACACATGCTCCGGGTGTATTCACAACCAACATGCAGTTTTTGCGCCCGGATGAGTTCGGGTATCAAATGGCCTTGCCAGACGACAAAGCCATGATCAATGTGGGAAGCGTCGGACAGCCGCGCGACGGAGACTGGCGAAGTTGTTTTGTGATTCTCGAATACCCCAAAATTGAATTCCGCCGTGTCGAGTACGACATCGATACCGCAGTGAACAAGATATTTGCGATCCCTGAGCTCGACAATTTTCTAGGCGAACGACTCCGGGAAGGACGTTAGCACGGACTATTCAAGTGAGTTTCAAACCCGATTGAAGTAGAGACTGTCGGCGAACGCCAGGGATCAGCTAAGCCCGAGAAAGTAACGATGACACGAAGTAGCCCGGTAGATCTAGGGCTTCGCTGCATCCCTTTGTTCGGTCATCGCGGTTCACGCAAATGGTTGCATCGACGCTCGCGATGCAACAGCCTCGAGAATTTGATCGACGATATATTTGTTCAGGGCGCGCTCCCTAGCGTCGTCCACGGTTCCAATAATACCCACCGCCACCGCCGAACAAGACAACCAACACAATAATCAAGATTAGTAACTCAGTGCTCATTTTTTATCCTAACTTTAGACTAACAAATCCCCGCCCAAACTCTTCCGACTTGTTCGAGTCTACGCAAACTCGACGGCCAGAAACATTCGACTCCTGACCATCACTGCATTTTTCGGGCCATTCAGTCTCCCGGACGATCTCGAGCGGGAAAGCTGGTCTCTCTGCATGCTGATCTATGAAGAGTGCCCAAGTGCCACGCGTAGTGCAGCCGCTCCCTGGTACGTCGTCCCCGCCGACGACACTGGCTCTTTGGCGACCAAGCCTTGATCGCCCAACGACCATGTTAGTAGGTAGTCGTGACGGATTGAACCCTTGAAAACAGGTGTTAGGGGAACGGCACAACAATTGCCTCTACTAAAATCGGCAAATCGTCCTTCGCGATTTGTGGTTTTTTCAGAGGAGATAGACCGATGTCAGATAATCGCAGCCAACAGAATACGCACGATACAGGATCCTCGACAGCGCGGGCTCGAGACGATTTGCGGACAGGATCGAAAAAGAAAAAACCCAACGATCAGCGCAACGAAGGCCGCGACAAAAAAGATGTGCTAGATAAAATCGAAAAAAACGCAGGCGAGCATTCAAAAGATTAAAGACATTATCGAAACCTTCAAGCTCGCCCTCCAGAAAACCAAAAAGGGGACGCAGCTCAATTTCGGGATCTGGCAGGCACATTTGTTTATGCAAGCAACGACCCACGAGAAAATTCCCGTCGCCAATAGCACTGTGACGTCAAACCGTATCTTGGCAAACAAATTCCCCATCCAGGACCGGTAACTGCCAGTATCGTTCGTTTCTAATCTTCTTGGAGATTGGATGTCCATCGCCAAAGTAACGCAAATGGGAATCCATGGCGACCCGTTTTTCGCTATATTGCCCAGCAAAGACGGCGGTGCTTGGACATGTCAGGACACATCGCCCAACGCGACGAACCAACTGTCTTCCAAGCTCAGCGCCCGAAACACTAAAGAGCAAGATGGCGACGCCCGGCCGGCCACCTAAACTCTCATCGGAATCAAGCAAGCGATCAATTCCGGCTTCGACCCGGCAGCCAATGACGCTCGTTGCAAAGCCCGTCATGGCTTCTGCAGCCCGCTTGGCCCACAAAGGCTCGGCAACCGTTATGATGATGCGAGTTCCCGTCATGTCAAAGGCTTCAGCGAAAGTGTCTTCTACCTCGATCCCATTGATTTGCATTACTCCCTCGCGGTCGTTGAGTTTTGCCAAAAATCCTAGCATGTCGTCTGGGCAATGAGCAGCGGCATCGACCATAATGTTTTCGGTTACTGCTTGCGAGATAGTGGTTGATCGATCCACGAAGGTTTCATTTCCGCCCTCTGCTATAAACCTAACAAAGGCAACCCATCATGGGCAGAATTGAAGTTGGTTTTCAACACCCGTGGTATTTATTGCTCCTTTTGCTTATTCCGCTCGTTTGGTGGCTCGGATTGAAGTCCTTGGCCGGACTTGGGCCATGGCGGCGGTCGATCGCGATTGCATTGCGAACGGCCGTCATGTTGCTTGTCATATTCGCAATCGCTGGAATTCAATGGATATGGTCTAGCGAGAAGTTAACCGTTATCTATCTCTTGGATCAAAGCGATTCGATTCCCGTCGCCAAGCGTCAACTCATGTTTGAATACGCAATTCAAAGCGTTAAGCAACATCGTCATTCCGAGCGGCAGGACCGAGCCGGGCTGATTGTCTTCGGTCGAGAGGCCTCGATTGAGGTACCGCCTTTCGATGAAGACCTACCAAACATAAACCGGCCCGAATCCTTTTTCGGCAAGTCGGATGCAACGAATTTGGAAAGCGCACTCAAACTCGCCCAAGCCAGCTTTCTCGAGGACTCGGCCAAACGGATCGTGATCTTAACGGATGGCAACCAAACCCTTGGATCCGCCGAAGCGACCGCGCAACGTCTCAGCGACACCGGCATTGGCATCGACGTTGTTCCGGTCCGATTGGATAGCAAGACGGAGGTTCTAGTCGAAAAAATCGATGTACCCGGATTTGTTCGCCAAGGCCAAACCGTGGACGCCCGCGTTGTGATCAATCGCTACAGCGAATCTGGAAATGCCAAGGACATTCCTGGACGACTCAGGGTCGTTCGTCGCATTGGAAATCAATCGGAGGTACTAGCGGACGGTCCGTACACTCTCGATCGCGATATCAACGTCATACCCATTCCGCATAAAGTCGATGAGACCGCAGGCTATACCTACGAAGCTGAATTCACCACGGACGACATTGCAGACGATACGATTACTCAGAACAACCGTGCAACTGCGTTTTCCTATGCTCGCGGCAAAGGCAAGGTCATGTTGATTGAAGATGGAATGACTCCAGGGAACTATCAACAATTTGTCGATGCTCTTCGACGGAACGATATCGACGTTGACGTGAGAGATACCCGCAACCTTTTTTCCAGCTTGGTCGAACTGCAATCGTATGACTCTGTCATTTTGGCGGGGGCCCCTAGAACGAGTGGCGATGACACAACTCAAATCGTATCCTTCACCGACGACCAAATCGATATGCTCGTCCAAAGCGCGCAGCAGTTTGGAATGGGAATATTGATGCTGGGCGGGCCCGAGGCTTTTGGTGCAGGAGGTTGGACCAACACAAAACTCGAGCAGGCAATGCCAGTCAACTTCGCCATCAAGAACAGCAAAGTAGAAGCCGTTGGGGCACTTGCAATGGTGATGCACGCGTGTGAAATCCCCGAGGGAAACCACTGGCAAAAAAAGATCGGCCAAGCGGCCCTTGAGGCATTGGGGCCAAGCGACTACTGTGGTGTCGTTCAATACGACATGTCCGGGGACAAATGGCTATGGGGCGGTTCAGCTGGATTGTTGAAAGTTGGAGAAAACAAGCCGATGATGAAGTCGCGAATGAACGCCATGACGCCAGGCGACATGCCCGACTTCGACTCCGCATTAACCATGTCGATGAAAGGTTTGAAAACCGTCCCTGCCTCACTCAAACACATGATCGTTATCAGCGATGGTGACCCCACGCCAGCTTCTGCCGGGATCTTGTCGCAATACACCAATGCCAAGATTAAAATATCGACGGTGGCCGTTGGTTCGCACGGCCCAGCGGGTAGTAACGAATTGAAAAGGATCGCCAGCAAGACAGGCGGGAACTATTATGTTGTTCAAAACGCATCGGCCCTACCTAAGATTTTCATGCGAGAGGCCCGACGCGTTGCGAGACCCTTGGTCTACGAACCTGAGGGTGGCGTGCAGCCAGTCATAACTCAGCCGCATGAGATTCTTTCAGGCATTGCGGGAGACCTGCCAACGCTTCGTGGCTACGTGCTCACGGAACGCAAGGAGAGTCCGTTGGTCGAGGTACCGTTGCGATCGACCAAACCGGCTGAGACAGACAATGCATCAATCTTAGCTACCTGGACTTATGGACTCGGACGCACCGCTGTGTTTACGACCGATGCAGGCAATCGCTGGGCTGAAGGCTGGGTCAACGCTCCCTTTTACGATCAGTTCTTCTCGCAGATGGTGCGATGGACCATGCGGCCATCCAATGATGATTCCAAATACAATATTGCCACCAACGTCAAGGATGGTCGCATCCAAATTGTCGTAACCGCACTCAATGCAGACGATAAGTTTGTCAACTTTTTGGATATGAATGCCATCGCTGTCGGGCCGGATTTAAAACCCATACACGTTTCGATGAGGCAGCAGGCGAGCGGTCGCTACGTTGGCGAGCTGACGCCGGAGCAAGCCGGCAGTTATATGCTCAGCATCGTTCCAGGAGGAGGCAAGCCTCCGATTACCACCGGGGTTACGATGCCCTTCTCCGATGAATACCGAGTTCGGCAAGCGAATATGCAATTGCTGGAATCATTGGCTGCACACAAGCCTCTCGGCGGAACGGCGGGTACCATTTCCGCTTCGCTCGAGAAGGACTCGATGAATCAAGCGCTCGGAGTCGATACCTACCGGAAGGGGCTTCCACCCGCAAAGAGCTTGAAGGATATTTGGCCCTTAGCAGTCCTCGTTGGCGCTACCATGTTTTTTGGTGACGTTTTCGTGCGACGAGTTGCCATCGATATGGGCTTGCCCCTTAGAATGCTTGCAGCAAGACTTCGACGCCGTAGCGATGATTCAAAGGCTCTTGATGCCGAACAAAAGACTCGTCTTGATCGATTGCGAAGCAGTAAGAACGTCATCGGTGACGATTTACAGAGACAGCGAGCCAGCACTCAGTTCGAGCCCGAACAAGGTATTTCAGCATCGGTAACAACAGCCGAAGACGCCTTTGCCTCGGGAGATCCGAAGT
This sequence comes from Pirellula sp., assembly GCA_031361585.1. GTDB lineage: Bacteria > Planctomycetota > Planctomycetia > Pirellulales > Pirellulaceae > JBKCUI01. The sequence continues at coordinate 14,013 of JANLRK010000144.1, forward strand.
CCAATCGTTCGGAACTAAAACCCAATAAGCCTAGCATGGGTATCGAAGAGGAGCAGAGTTATACGTCTAGGCTGCTCGATGCAAAACGCAAAGCCAAAAAGAACAACTAAAACTTTACATAGGAAACTACATGAGTAACGTCGCAGATTCGATGCAACAACAAGCGGAAACATTTCGGAATCGATACGCCGCTGTTCGAGAACAAATAGGCCGGGTCATCGTCGGACATGATGAGATAGTAAACGGGGTACTCACGGCCGTATTCGTTGGCGGTCATTGTTTGCTCGAAGGAGTCCCAGGGCTCGGCAAAACAATGCTGATCAAAACTCTTTCCGAAACTCTTTCGCTCGATTTCAATCGTGTTCAGTTCACTCCAGACCTGATGCCATCCGATATCCTCGGTACAAACATGATCGTGGAGAACGATGGAAAGCGGGAATTCCAGTTTCAAAAAGGACCGATCTTCACCCAGATTTGCCTCGCGGACGAAATCAACCGGGCCACTCCAAAGACGCAATCGGCCCTATTGGAAACCATGCAGGAGGGGACAGTAACGGTCTCAGGCAATCGCTACGAGTTAAAGAAACCTTTCTTTGTTTTAGCCACACAAAACCCTATCGAACAGGAAGGAACCTACCCACTCCCCGAAGCCCAGTTGGATCGCTTCTTGTTCAAACTCGTCGTCGGCTACTCCACTCGTGAAGAGCTAAATACAATCATCGACCGCACCACACGCGGAACGATTATTACGCCAGACAAAGTTATGGATGGAGAGGAAATCAAGCACTGGCAACAACTGGTTCGCCAAGTTATTTTAGCAAAGCATGTGCAAGATTACATAGCCAGACTGGTCCTTGCCACGCATCCCGGAGGTAGCTTGGCGCCCGATGTTACGAACCAATACATTCGGTGGGGAGCAAGTCCTCGGGGGGCCCAGACTATTGCGCTTGCCTCAAAGGTTCGCGCGTTGTTAGACGGTCGATACAATGTCAGTTTCGAAGACATTCGTCGAGTGTTCCTGCCGGCGATGCGACACCGTGTGCTTCTGAATTTTGAGGCTCAAGCGGAGGGTATCGAATGCGATCGGGTCCTGTTGGATATTCTTGAAAAGGTATCGGAACGGGCAGACGATTTAGCCGCAGCCTGATCGCGACCCTACCCGTAGGTCACTCTTGCCGAGAGTGACTTGCGCTGTCATTCGACTTAGTGTTGTATCACCATCGCACCCGCCAAGTGCGATCCCACCCGTAGGTCACTCTTGCCGATAGTGACTTGCACTGTCATACGGCTTGAGGACAAATATCAATATGCGTGTTATGATCGTAATGTCGGTTTTTTTGGTAGGACTTCTCGCGCCGTGTAAGGCAATTGCAGCCGACTGGCCCGAATTCCGCGGACCATCTCAAAATGGGCTTTCCGACGCGAACAACTTGCCAGTTCACTGGAGCGAGTCGGAAAATGTTCGCTGGTTTGCAAAAACCAAAGGGCTTGGTTGGTCATCTCCTGTTACGCACGGTGATCTCATTTATTTTACTGCATCGGTCAACGCTGAAAACACCGCTGCAGCAAGCGGTGAGTTACAAGGACACCAAAGCCTGCAGTTGATTTGCTTGAATGGTAAAGACGGCAAAGAACGGTTCACCGTGTCCGTGTTCGAACAGTCCAAAGACGCGCCTAAAATTCACAACAAGAACTCACATGCAAGCCCGACTCCCGTGATCGATGGCGATCGCATTTATGTCCACTTCGGGCACCAAGGGACTGCTTGCATGGATCTGGAAGGGAAGAAGATCTGGGAGAATCGCGAGAATGCTTATCCACCAACGCATGGAAACGGCGGTTCGCCGATTATCGCTGATGGCAAGTTGGTGCTGACCTGCGACGGCGGCGATGCTCCCTGCACCGTTGCCTTGAATCCAGCGAATGGAAAAGAAATTTGGAGAACCAGGAGGGATGTCGTTGCTGACAAAACGTTTTCATTCTGCACCCCGCAATGGATTAGTTGCAATGGTGTTTCGCAGATCATTTCGCCCGGTTCGAATGTGGTGCAGTCATTGTCACCCTCGGATGGCAAAGTTCTTTGGTTTGTTCGATACGACGGCTTTTCGGTAGTTCCTCGTCCAATCTACTGCCAAGGAACGCTATTTGTTTGTACTGGCTTTAATACCCCAAAACTTTTAGCCATTGATCCCAGCGGAATGGGCGACACGACCGAAACGCATGTCAAATGGACTTACGGGACAAGCGTACCTGCAACGCCATCGATTCTTTGCGTAAACAATCAAATCGTGATGGCCAGCGACAACGGGATCGCTACTGGGCTCGATATGCAAACAGGCAAAGAGGTCTGGCGAAAGCGACTCGGTGGGAATTACTCGGCATCTCCAATCGCTTCTGGAGATGTCGCGTATTTTCAAAGCGAAGCGGGTGAGGCGCTGGTGTTCAAGATCGGGACCACTGCCGAAGAGATATCCCGCAACAAGTTGCCAGGCCGTATTTTTGCTTCCTATTCGGTGATCGATCAAGATCTGCTTGTTCGCTCAGAAGAGGGGATTTATAGAATCGGCAAGCCATGAATCGTTCGAGGTCGAGCCATCCTCGTCGATGGTTCATCTATAGCTTGTGCGGCTTGTTTATCTTTCTTTGTTTGGCAATTGTCCTTGCTGCCATCCTATTGCTTCGTCGCGGAAACCTTCCTCGGAATGGTTTGATCACAGGCAGTTCCATGGAACCCATTTTGAGAGGCCCTCGATTTTTTTGGACTTGCTCGAACTGTTCTGAATCGCAAGAGTTTGCTCTGGACACTTGCAAAAGCCACCAACCTTTTCGTTGCAGATTCTGCGAAAAGATCGACATGGACTCGGCGTTTGATTTCGAGGATATCGAGAGTTTGAGTAAGCGCTCTCGCCCAGGTGCTGAAGTACAATTCGCCTCGCTTCGAACCGTCCGCAAAACTCGAGCCAACGAAATCGCCAATGGTCGCGTCGAAACGTCAGGGCTTCATCGCGGAGACGTTGTCGTTTTCCAAGAACGTCCGGGGGCAAAAAGAGAAGTGAAAAGGATAATCGGATTCGCCTTCGAGCGCGTTGCGATTGAAGGAGGTGATGTGTTTGTCAATGGGGAGCGTTGGTGCAAATCGCTCGAACAATCGCTTCGGCAATCGGTCCTGCTGAACGCTTGGGAAAGAAGTAGTCCCAACAGTCAGGCTGAGCGTTCGTTTCGACCGAATGGTAGATGGGAATTCGGACAAGAAGAGTTTGCAGGCGTACTTAGTTCGAGCGGCTCCATCAACGATAGTGTAGAGTATCCGCGATCCATTTCGTTTGGATATCGGTCACCTCGCTTGATTGACAATTCTCTTTCGATGAATGCGCACGATTCCCATCTGCGTGTGCCAGTTCACGACTTTGGATTCGCTTTTCAATTGTTGCGGCCCGACCATGCGTGGAAAATAAAGTGCGTGGTGAGTTCCCCATTTAACCAGCCGGAAGTAACGATAGAGTTGGTTGGCAATAAACTCACTGTTGCAACGGATCAACGAACAAGTGACATTGAGTTGTTGCATAGGGAAGACCAATCGTTGTGGATCGCGATTGTCATGGTAGACGGACACTTGGTAGTGGGCAGCCAAGACGAGGAATGGCTAAGAACGAAGCTAGCATCTGGCAACGACGTACTGGGTCATGCTCACGATCATGTCCAAGCACCGATCTCCATTGAAATCATCTCGGGAAAACTCGAGTTGGATCAGCTTCTTGTTTTTCGCGATGTGTTTTATCGTGGACAAGGGGATTCGATAACTCAAACGTGGGAATCGGGTGAACATGTTGTCGTTCTGGGAGACAACGTTTCCGCGTCGAGCGACTCTCGCGACCGATGGCCGGATGGATTGTCAGCAAGTTCAATCAAGGGGGTCGTTCTTCAAACCGAAAGTCCAATCGAAATGTTGCTACGGCAACGGTAGAGGCGACTGGGGGGGAAACACATTTGGTGTAAATGAATTTAGACGCACAGCGTTTAGCGCACTTCACTATGAGTGTCAGGAACAGTGGGCACAGGAGCAAAGAAAACAAATTGTTGACATAACCCCCCTCCCCCCCCTCGGGTGTCGAAGGGGCCGGGGGATGAGGAGGCTAGCGGATACTTTATAATGGCAGTCTTAGGCTGTCGCATTGCCTAAAGTTCATTATAGAACCGGAGCTTCAATCGCATATTGCTGAGTGGCTCTATCATAGTGGAGAGTTGCAATCTGTGCTTCATCCCCTCACCCCCCGACCCCCTCTCCCCGAAGGGGCGAGGGGGAGAAAACGCATCGCATCTAATCGCATCTAATCGCATCTAATCGCATCTAATCGCATCGTATTGAATCGAATCGTATCGCAGCAGCGTTGTTCGGCCCTTGTGCCCGATCAATGCAGCTTTGGTGCGCCAACATGTCTCGAAAGGTCAGTCGCAACCATGCCAATCAAATCATCGATTTTGTCCACTTGCATCTCTGCTTCGAATCGTGAAATTCGATCAATCGTTTTGTCAGACACGATCGTCGCCATTGGGCCATCGTTAATCGAAAGCTTGGGCTGCTCCGGCACATGTCCCAACACACTCATCAATTCGTCTGTAAGAAGGGCCTTTGCCGTCGGGGCCGAATACCAAGGCCCACGGGGAGTGTAGACTGAAGCTGCCGCTTGGAATTACCACACCCCGATATGCCCCAGTCTTACCATCGAATTTCTGCACGTCGTCTGTAAATCGGCCCGCGATGTACAAGTTACCGTCAGGTCCGAAAGCACAATGCCTCCCTCCTCCCAACTGGCTCTGCACTGGTATGAAGTCGTCAAAGTAGCGGATCGTAGTATCACCTTCCGTTGCCGATGCGCTGCTAATAGTTAATGCTGCGTCATCGTTGAGAATCGTTGCCACTCCCATAACGGCTATTCCACTCGCTGGAGTGACAATCAATCGAAATGTCTCATTTGACTCACTTGTGTTATCGCCATTAACCATAACTTGTATTGTCTTGGTTGCTTCGCCATCAGCGAAAGTCAGTGTTCCAGATGTGGCTGCGTAATCCGCTCCCGAAATGGCCGAGTCATCGGCGGTAGCATACGAAACCGTAAGTGAGCCGCTAAGACTGCCGCTGCGCTGAATCGTAAAGCTAATCGGCGTTGTTGTTCCCGTCTGGCCCTCTATTGACGAGGGACCATTGACGGAAATAGGGCTAAGTATCTTGCCATCGCTGCCGGCCTTGAAAATTCCTAATACCTCGCCTTGTGTCAACGCCCTATTGTAAACAGACAGTTCGTCGATCAGGCCGTTGAATGGATAATTTGTTGCTGTTCCAGAATAGCCACCGGTGTTGCCGATCCCAATTCCAGGGTTACTGGCAGGGTTCAGATCCGCATATAGTCTCACATCTGTCGTCGATTGCCCAGCCAACTTTCCGTTCAAGTACAGGCTTATCAAACCCGTCGCATCATCTAGTGTTCCGGCAACGTGTGTAAGTTGACCGGGAGTAACGTAAGCTTCGATCGCCGATCCATTCCCATTTGTAGCTGTTGGGAAAACAGCGAATTTTAGCAACCCAGTTGGCTCGGTGGCGAGAAAATACGGTGGGCGTGTGTCATCGCCTCGAAAGAATATGTATCCGCGACTACTGCCAAAAGAATTGACGTTTATCCAACCTTCGATCGTCAAGGAACCCGTCAGCTTCAAGCTAGCGGAGTCGGCGACCTGTACACGATCGTTCACTCCATCAAATTTGAACGCTTGTCCGACTTCACCGGCTGCGTAGGTTGCTCCGTTGTAAAGCGTGGCATTGTTTAGTCCCATCGCGTCAGCCCCGCTGCCATTCGCGGACCACCAACTTACCAGTCCGCTCGGGGCTGCAACAGCTGCGAGCAATGCCCTCGCTTCCAATTGCTCCAATCGAAGAGGTCGTTCATTTCGGATCTGCGGGCGTGTTGCAGACCGGGAATGTATGTTGCGTAAACGTTTCATGGATTGTTCCTGTTCCTCGGTCTGCGTTAAACTAGGAGCCATCCCTCCAACGCGCAGACCTTGCGTTGGAGAATTGGAGAGGTCGGTGAGGAATTTACTTGGCCGTAACGCCTCACCGGCCGTTTTTGTGGTTGTTTAAATATCGCTCGCTTACGAAGATCTTTCTCGACCTTGGCCCAACACTTTGCGAGTATCCGCAAGCGAGCTCGTTATCGTGCGCAGCAAATCGTTGCTCCGATCGTGTGGGCCGATGCGATCTACCAACTTCTGCAGTCGATCGCGCGATTGTGTCAGCATAGACAGGCCCTCAGTTGCTTGGCCTTGGGCGACGACGATGGCACCTAGATTCTGCTGGGCAGCGGCCATGCCTACCTCGTACTCGAGCATGTCGGGGTATTCCAATTGAAGTTGTTCCCACAATCGAAGCGATGAGTCGCATGTCTCATGAGCCATGACTAACTCATCAAGTTCCTTGAGAGTGTGCGCAAGCTTGTTCAGCGAATTCGCTAGATGAGATTTGACCTCGGGTGATTCAGGATGCCGTTTAGAATAAGCCTTCAATATGCGTATCGACTCTTCATAATGCACTCGAGCATCGGATAATCGTGGAGAGAGTTTTTCCAAGGTGTCGGCCAAGTGCTGATGGCTTTGTGCCCATTGCATATGCGCTTTCTTGGAATCAGGTTGCTCTATGGCTAGTCGCTCAAGCAAGCCAATGGCAAGGTCATGAAACGGGATGGCTTCCTCGGCTTGATCCCACGCATAGCGATTGGCTAGGTTCTGATAACCCAAGCTCAAATACTCGCGGTAGATCGGTTGGTCGGGGAATCGATCGGCTAACTCTTGCCATATTTCGATCGCTCGTTCGAGCATTTCGCGGCCATCCATTTCCTGTGTGCCGACACCCACGTTCGTATAGCTTTGAGCCAGTTCCAATTGCAACAAATCGTTATCTGGATTCTCCATGACTAACTGTAGACGCAATGCCAGCGCATGTTGTTCGTATTCGAGCGACTCGCTGTTGGCATCGCGAGTTCGGTAATGGTCGGCCAAGTTGGCTAGAACCTTTGCAAGGCTCTGGCGATAGGCAAACTTCGTTGCATTGCGGGCGGCCAACTCATCGAATAGCTTGGCAGATTCCTCAAAGGAGGCGAGGGATTCATCGAATCGCCCCAGTTCCTGTTTGACATTGCCTAGCTGATTCAACGTTTCTGCGCGTGCTGCTCTGGATTGCTCGTCGGTTGGAGAGATGTCGTGGAGCTGGTCATAATAGGGGAGCGCTGCTTCGAGTAACTTGCGCCGCAATTGACGGAAGCTCGGATGGTCCAGTTCTTCGTCCTGCGTGACGCGAAGTAGATACGTATCGACAGCTTCCTTGGCGATACGGTAACGCTGATCGAGTTGCTGTTTAGCGATTTCGGTTTGTGCTTGAGATTCACGAGCCCGCATGGCTTGCCAAGTGGCGACGGCCGTACCTATGATCAAAGCCGCAGCGACAAGCGTTGCCGCAGAAAGCGATGCACGATTCCGGCTGGCCAACTTGCGGAATCGGTAGAGAGTCGAAGGTGGGCAAGCGTGAACGGCTTCGTCATTGAGGAAACGTTGCACATCGTCCGCGAATTCGTTGGCCGTGTCGTATCGTCGGTTGCGATCCTTCTCAAGAGCCATCATCACGATCCAATCGAGCTCGCCACGAAGCTGATGGCTGAGCTTGCGTGCGTCGACGTTGCGGTTATCGGAGATGGTAGAGAGCGCTTTGGCATCGAGCGTGCTGACTCGCAAGCTGGGACGAGGCGGGTCGACTTTGCGAATCATGCGACGCATTTCGTCGTAGCCCGCGTTGCGCAGTGTTTCGCTTTCGAAGGGAGTCTGGCCGGTAAGAATTTCGTAGAGCAAATCCCCGAGCGAATAGATGTCGCTGCGAGTGTCGATATCGATGCTGCTTTGGCCTGCTTGTTCGGGGCTCATGTAGAGCGGTGTGCCGACCATTTGATGGAAACCCGAGTGCAGAGTTTTCTCAGTCAATTGATGACCGATGGCTTTGGCTACTCCGAAGTCGATAACTTTCGGGACAGGAGTCACGTCATGCATTTCAACCATGACATTGCTTGGCTTGAGGTCGCGGTGGATTAAGCCTTTCTGATGTGCATGCTGAACAGCTTGGCAGACGGTGATAAACAGCTGCAATCGATGCTTCGTATCAAGTTTGTGACTATCGCAGAACTCGGTGATAGGTGCTCCTTTGACGAGATCCATGACGAAGTAGGGTCGGCCCGTGTCGGTCGCACCAGCGTCGAGAACTTTGGCAATGTTGGGATGGTTCATCATGGCCATGGCTTGTCGTTCGGCTTCGAAGCGCGCGACGACCTGCTGAGTATCCATGCCCGCCTTGATGACTTTCAAGGCGACCGTGCGGCGGACGGGTTCTCTCTGCGAGGCCAAATAGACCACGCCCATTCCGCCCTCGCCGATTTGCTCGATGAGTTTGTATGGACCGATTTGAGTGCCGATGGCTGCGCTATCAGGCTGGTCAAACTTTGCGAACGAACTGGCAGTCCCCACAGCTGGCTGGTCAAGGAAACTGCCGGGCCTAGTATGGGCTTGGAGCAGTGCGTTAACTCGATCCCGTAGTTCCTCGTCTCCAAAGCAAGCTTCGTCAAGCCGACTATCCCAGTCGCCCGAAACTGCCGAAGCGATTAGCTT
>JANLRK010000149.1:0-1407 GCA_031361585.1 Pirellula sp.
TCGTGGTTGGCATTGCGATCGGATTTGTCATGAGCGACCGGCGATTCGGCTAAGTGTGGTTCGGTGGTCTCCACCGAAAGTGGCACGTACACAGCGGAAGACTCCCTCCGTGTACGTGCTCGCGCTGAGTCCATAGGAAGGTGCTCGTGTTCGCCTGGACTGATCGATTCGATCACGAGCACCGTTTCATTGAGCACGAAAAAATAGCAAGATCAGCTCACTGCAATCTCAAGTCATTCGCCGTCATCTCTGCATGGGGACGTATACCAACTCCTTTGCGGTTGGTCAGCGTATCACCCAAGTCGGCCCGCCAAACTTCGGCTGCAGCCTTCAGTCGAACTACCACATCGGAATGGTCCTGGGCTACGTTCGTCGTTTCACTTCGGTCCATCTTCATGTCATAGAGTTCTAAGCCTACATTGATCTGCTCGTACTTGGTTGGAACACCACCCGTGCCACCTGGTCTTCCCGCCAGTGTTCGGTACTGATGTGGCAGGATCAGTTTCCAACGCGGATCTCGAATCGCTTGGAGTTCGTCGTTTGCATAGTAGCAAGGCATCGTTTCGTGCGGCGAAACTGCGCCTACGGTTCCTAACATCAATGGCATGATATCGCGACCGTCGATCTTGAGCGTAGGCAGCTCAGCCCCAATCATAGACGCAACCGTTGGCAGGATATCCACCGTGCACGCCAATTCATCACACGTGGTTCCAGCAGGAATCTTCGTCGGCCATCTCATGAGTGTTGGCACGCGAATTCCACCTTCCCATGCAGTCCCTTTTCCTTCGCGATGCGGTGCCGCGGACCCGGCATGGTCGCCGTATGACAGCCATGGGCCATTGTCCGTCGTGAAAATCACAAGCGTCTTATCGTCAACGCCGACTTCGTTGAGTGTGTCGAGTATCTGTCCAACCGACCAATCGACCTCCATCACCACATCGCCAAATAATCCTGCTCCACTTTTGCCAGCAAATTTCGACGATACATACAAAGGGACGTGAACCATAGAATGCGGCAGGTAGACCAGAAAGGGCTCGGCGCGATGCTTCCGAATAAAATCAACGGCACGCTTGGTGTAGTTCGTCGTCAATTGCTTTTGATCTTCACCGGTTACTTCAGCGTCGATAATTTTGGTGTCTTCGATGAGCGGCAACTGTGGATAATGCGGCCCGCGATGCCGAACAAACAGCAGAGGAAACATGAAAATCCGTAAAACGTCTACCTTCGCGAGCCATTCGATCGAGATTGGGGGTCGGAATGGATTTGCCGCCAAATGGACCGATGTCCGCGTAACCCATGTCGTCAATGAAGATGATAACTACATTTGGCAGTTCAGCCGTGGTTGCGATTTTGCAGGTGAATAGTGAGGACAACAATACAAAGCAAAAACATTGGGTGAAATGGGGC
>JANLRK010000167.1:0-2977 GCA_031361585.1 Pirellula sp.
TGGGATGGCTTCTTACAATTGAGCTTGGCTTGATCGGCTCAGTCGAGGGCGGCTTCATTTCTTCCGCCCTAATTGGAACGGATCCTCGTGATTCCAACATACAAACATCTGGTCTCATCATGTCAACGATCGGGGCGCTGGTGGTCCTCGGACTTTATCTCGCGGTTACCAAGCGAACGTCAAAACTGACATAAGATATATTCGTCGACCACCGATTTGAGAATCCATCGGGAGAATCCAAAGCGTCGCATAGGCGCTTGTAAGAAAATGTGGGTGAACCGGAGGGACGCGTTAGCCCAATTGCTAAATCCGAAAAGACATCCAAAAAAAAAGAAAGGCCGAAAGGCCGAAAACGCTTTTCGACCTTTTGAGTTTTTGTTAGCTTGAACGCGTAGTTCCGCAGTCCAATTAGGTACCGCTTTTTTCAATGGTCTTGCCAGCGTTCTTGACAGCGTTGCCAGCCGCCTTGGTCGCATCAGCGGCTTTTTCAGCTACTTTGCTAGCACCCGCCTTGACGTTCTCCGCTGCTTTTTTCGCGGTGTCGCTGATTGCTTTACCAGCATCTTTAATTGTCTCTTTAACGTTATCTGCCATGGATATGCTCCCTAAGACTTTTTACTAGTTTGAACACGTCCGATACGAGCTCAATGACATATCCTACGAGCAATTGTCGTACCATCTTAGCCGCATGGTTTGTTACTTCGCTTGGATTTGATTCGTTGGATAAAAACCAATCTTTTTTGTGACGGAAATCTATGGCCCAGAATGTCATGGAACATTTGTTCATGCGAGACGTCAACAGGGTCGATCGGCATTGAACTACCATATTCGGGTGCATGACATGGTTCGCTAGGAATTTACTTTTTCGGACTTGCGTCGGGGTGGTCGTTCTCTGTAGCCGTTAAACCGTAGTTGCCGCCTATTCCAAAACGCGTCTGGATTGAAGTTTTCGCTGAGATCATCGGACACCAACTGAAGAACGGGCTCCAACGACTCGTCATTCCAAAATTTCTCTGTTCCTTTGACTCGATTATTGATTTGTTTTTGAGTCGACTCCACGCGAGAAGTGGTTATCGGCAAGCCATTCTTGCGATACTCGTCGTATTTCATACGACTGGCATTGTTGGTCAGATAGGTAACCGCACTGGTCAGTTCCTCGGGCCGTGTCTTATCGTCGACGATCAGGCACTTCATCTCCTCGACCACGATCATTACTTTGCCGCACCACACCAATTCCAGCCAACGTAAGTATAGAGTCCAGCCCTCATCGATCTGGCTACAAATTGCGATAGCTGCCGCGTATACATAGCTGATTGCATGCATCAAGTCTGTGATTGGAGTGTAGTGTGGGAAGTGTCGGCTCCATAGCGACCAGTTCACCTTCAAACCATCGCCGAGAAAAGCCTTGAAGGTCGCCTTGTTGAAGCCACGTTGATACGCTTCGGTCGCCATCAAAATTCCAAGCCGATCGTACCCTTGACGAGTGGCAATGACCGTCTTCACCAACGGGACACCTCCGCTCCACCGAGCAACTTCTTCCTTTAACTTCGGCTTCGTCTCGGAACGCGGTACGGGAGACGACTTCGGGTCTGTTGCGGAATCTATATCAGCCTCATTGGCGGGCTCATTAGCAGCTCTTTGCCTATGAATTTCCTTCATTTTCGGCACTATCCATAGTGGATCTTGCAGCTCTTTTGGGACCATCGGATGCGGATCGCCAGGACTTGGACTGGATTGGATCGTCTGTAGGACACCGCAATGCGACTCACGCCACCAACGATGTTTCTTATCGCCTGGTTTCTCTTCTCCCCACAGTTCGTCTCGAATCTGGGCTCGGCCACCATCGCACAGAACAACGGCCACTCGCCCGGTCCAATTATTCGCTGGCGCATCGGGTGCTTGGCCGTGTTGCTGTGTAGGAAGGGTTTGACGTTGGTAATTGGAAACTTGTTTTTCCTGCTCCTGCATTCGTTCGCTACCAATGCGAATGGCAATGCGTTGGCATTGTTTGGGAGAGACTTCCAGATCTGCCAAATCCGCCAGATTCTTACTGGCGACTTCGAAGGAATTGCGTGCAGCAGCTATCGCGATTTTCCTCAAAACGGCCGGAGTGTGACTTTGGTCGACATCACATCCCAGTACTTTGAACTGAGGGAAAAAAATCGAGGCGGCAAGCCTCGCATCGAAAGACATTTGTCTTGAATTGAACTTTGCCACGCCTACTATGCATTGAGCGTCCTTGGGTTGCTTTTTGGTGAACAGGGCCACCACATTTCGGGCAGATCTCGGTCGATTGGGTCTGCTCAGATTGTATGCCAAGCAACTTGGAAATGGTTTCGCGGGTAACCTGATCAACTAAGGAAATGGATTCCTGTTCGATCGAATCAAACGACGCTTGAGAAAGATTGGCTAGCTCTCCCGAAAGCAAGAGTCTCTCAACAACCGCGTCCGAGATTTCGTTCACACTCAACGTTCTAGTCGCCGATTCCATGGCAATTCTCCGAAAAAGCATTCCTAAACTGCGTATCCTGCCCATTTGGGCACGGCCTATCATAAATTCTCTCGCGCAGAAAAGAAATATCGAAATCCGTTGCGAACCATGTCATGCACCCGGGCGAAGCAACTTTCAGCCCAGAGATTGCCACCCGGCAAGTATTTGGTGAAACTGTTTATTGACCAATCGGGAAAGCTCCAGAAGGACTTCACGGCTAAACTTAGCGACGAAGATTTTATTGGGCAAATCGAAGTCGAGAGCCACTGGCCGGCGGGGTACGGGAACATGACCAAAGTGACGTTTCCTGCACAATAATGCTCAAGGTAGCCACACGAATTGACTATGTGCTAGCTTCCAACATTAGCTGGCAGGAATCATGGCTAGCACAACAACTGTGGAAAGCGTCGTACTCCTGCAGGATCGGCCTAGCCAGTAACCAAGCAGCCACCATTGCCACAGGTTGGACTGAAGCGGGATTCCGGC
>JANLRK010000199.1:0-18065 GCA_031361585.1 Pirellula sp.
ACGATATTTTCCGCAACTCGTGGAAGGAGTCCGGTGTTCAGCGCCGCGCGTTTCCTGCCCCCCCACCGATGCCAGCTGCCGACACAAGCAAGGTCGAACAAGCCGTCAATCAATCGCTCTCAGGTATTGCTCCTGTGCTCAAGGCGAATTCATCCCTAAGTACGGGAAGCGGGCTCGCTGGCATCGATCAGGAAGAGCTGGTCAAATTGATTACCGCCCAAGTCATAAAGCAACTCTCGCAATAGTGGCGCGAGCATCAATCGATTAACCCCGTTTAACCCCGAGCCGCTGGCGCCGGCTAGCGTACCTATCGCATCAATCACAAAATCAACCTACGATAACATTCAGGAAACATGCAATGAAGGTTAGTATTATTGGCGGCGGCGGCCTGGTCGGTTCCTGCGCGGGTTTTGCGTTGCAATGCGGTGGGGTTGTGCGAGAAATCGCGCTGCTGGACCTCAACGCGAACTTGGCGGCTGGACAAGCACTCGACATCATGCACGGCGGACCAAGCGTCGCAGACCAACGTATATCGTCTGGCGGATACGAACACATTCCGACTTCCGATATTATTTGTATTACGGCTGGTCTTCGGCGCAAGCCCGAAGAGTCACGACTCGACTTAATCAATCGCAATACCGATTTGTTCGTTGGGATTCTCGATGAGGTAAAGAAGGCTGGTCCAAAGTCCTCTGCCATCGTTTTGGTCGTTTCTAATCCGGTCGATATCTTGACGTTTGTGGCGGCAAAAAAGTTGGGGCTGCCGGCCACGCAGATCCTTGGCTTGGGAACGCAACTTGACACGATTCGATTTTGTTCTTTGATAGCTGAACAATTGGGAACGGCACCCACACAAACACATGGTTTGATCCTGGGAGAGCATGGCGATAGCATGATCCCAGTGTGGTCGAGCGCTACCGTCGGTTCCTTGTCGCTAGACAAATACCCAGGTTGGAACAGCATGTTGGCTGAAAAGATTTTCGCGCGCACGAAGCAATCGGGCGCGGAGTGTTTATCAAAGAAGGGTGGGGCTGGCTTTGCGGTTGGGATCGCTATTCGCGATGTGATACATGCGATCGCGCTAGATCAACATCGCATTCTGCCTGTGAGTACTGTTCAGGACGGAGCATGCTACGGCATTCGCGACGTTGCCATTTCGGTGCCAACGGTGGTCGGTCGAGCAGGCGCGGTCCAGCGTGTTGAAATCGAACTATGGCCGAAAGAGCTGCAGGGGCTCAAGTCCAGCGCGGCGGCGATCAAGCCGACATTGGACGCGGTGTTCAAGCGAATCGGTGGACAATAGTCACTTGCCCCCGGTTAATGGTTGCCAAAGGCTATTCAAGCGCTGCGAGGACTCGTTTGGCAACATCGATCGTATAGTCGATATCTTCAGGACGGTGTGTGCGCGAGAAGAACAGGGCTTCGAATTGACTGCAAGGCATGTAAACGCCTTCTTCGATTAACCCCCAAAAGTACTTAGCAAAGCGTTTTCGATCCGATCGATTTGCACTTGGCCAATCCACAACGGGAGCGTCGTTGAAGAAAAGGGTCATCATGCTGCCGACTCGCTGCATTTGCGTTGGCAGGCCTGCGGCGACAGCAGCGTTTTGAAGGCCATCGGCTAATCGACTTGCTTGACTTTCCAAGTATTCGTAGGGTGGATCGTCTCGAAGGATCTCCAGTGTGGTGGCTCCTGCTGCGGTCGCGAGTGGATTGCCCGACAGCGTTCCCGCTTGATAGACCTTGCCGGCTGGCATGACGTTGTCCATGATTGAGGCTTTGCCGCCATAAGCCGCCAGCGGCAGCCCACCTCCAACAATTTTACCTAGCGTGGTCATATCGGGCACGATGCCGAAGAGGCTTTGAGCACCGCCGTAGGCAACTCGAAATCCGGTCATGACCTCGTCAAAAATGAGGATTGATCCATGTCTCGTTGTCTCGTTGCGAAGCGTGCTCAGGAAATCGGGCGTCGGCAGGACGGTACCCATATTCCCCACGATTGGTTCCAATATCACTGCGGCAATTTCGTTTGGGAATTGCCGAAAAGCTGTCAAGATTGATTCTGGGGAGTTGTACTCGAGCACGATGGTATCCCTGGAAGTGCCTTCGGTCACACCTGGCGAATCGGGAACGCCGAGCGTCGCAGCGGCAGATCCGGCGGCAACAAGAAGTGAGTCCACATGTCCATGATAACAACCTGAAAATTTGACAATTCTTTCGCGACCTGTGGCCCCCCTCGCGACACGGATTGCGCTCATCGTTGCTTCCGTACCACTGCTTACCAATCGAACACGCTCGATGCTTGGAACCGCTCGCATAATTAGTTCTGCTAGCCGCGATTCGTTTTCGGTGGGAGCACCAAAGGAAGTTCCTTTCGCGGCGGCCCTTTGGATGGCCTCGATTACTTGTGATTGGGCATGGCCTAAAATCATTGGGCCCCAAGAACCGATGTAATCGAGATAACGGTTTCCATCGATATCAAACAAAAATTGGCCGATAGCATGCTCTATGAAAATGGGTTCGCCTCCAACTCCGTGAAAGGCACGGGCTGGCGAATTTACCCCGCCTGGGATCAGTTGTTTGGCTTTTGCGAACGCGGCCTGGCTTTTGACGCGTTTGGAGATTGAATTAGTCATGAGTTGGAGATGGAAATAAGGACTACCAGCCCATCACCATGTTGGATTCAATGATGCGACGGGCTTTTTCGAGATCCGAACCGGTTTCGGACATGTACAACCGGATGGCATGAAGTTTATCACCCGAGGATTTTGAAAGGCAATCGCGCGCAATCGAACAAATATCGAGTTGCCGTCCGGTCGCACCCAATATCGCTTTGGAGATAACCCAGGTGTCCCTCGGACGCTTGGTAATACGAACGATGTTGTCCACAGGGTAAGCATCGCGAAGTACGTCGCGAGCTGCTGCTTCGTCTTTCGCCCAGGTAACAATTATGTGAGAATCTGTTTCTATCTCGAATAGCGGCATTAGCTCAGTCCCTGTGTGGGGGTGATTGCGTTGCAAAAGATTTTCCGAGATGGTAGCAGGCAATTGAAAATAGCGGAAGGATTCGCACGAGCCATCGATCGGGTAGATGCCAGTAAAAATGAAAAGATATCTCACTTCGGTAATTATTGTCGCAGTTTGCGCGTTGGTAATTGGACCACTTTTTGCTGGTTTTTTTGGTCCGGATTGGCGAGCCCGTTGGATTTTGGCATGGGCTGCAAACGAATACCAAAATGGTCATCCTGAGGAAGCAGAAAAAGCGATTGAGCGGGCGAGTTCACTATCCAACCAACTGGCCACCGACATCGAGTTTTGGAAGCTAAAATTCGAATTGGTTTTCAACAAAGCAAAACCCAATTCGGAGGCAATCGCTCGTCTTTTCGAGGAGTCGGTAGACAATATTGCGAGAGTCCCAAGAGCTCAGCAAGCAATCATTGCCAGTTACGTGAGTCAACTATTTCATATCAGTCGTGAAAACGAATTGGCAGTTGAAATCATGGAAACATTTTTCGAGCCAATTTCAAAAAGAGATCCCGCTGAAAACAACGGCATTTCGTATTTTCGGTCGTTGTCCAAAAAGAAACTGGAAACCGCGCTTGTGGAAATTGACGCTGCTTTGGTTGCCGACGGAAGCGCTCGAGAGGAGTACCTGGATACGAAAGCGTGGATATTGCATGGTCTTAACAAAGATCAGGATGCACTGCCCTTTGCGGAAGAGGCCATAAAAAAGCTATATGCACATCTCAAGAAATACAACGGTGTTCGGGCGGCCGATCGGTTTGAGTTTCATGCTTTGCTTTCATCGGATTCCGTTGCGAAACCAGAAGCAGCCGATCCAACGGAGGAGGGCGATAGCAAGACAAAAACAACCAATGCTATTCCGAATACCAATCGATTGGATGAAATCAAGAGACGGTTTGCGTACATCAATCCAACGGACATCGATGAGCTTGCCCGGAAAATTGCAGCGCTTCGGTTTCATCGCGCCTGCATTCTTGATGAGCTTGGTCGAACCGCGGAATCCGATTTGGACTACGCATGGTTGGACAGTTTCGGTTTTACGGAAACGGACAAGCTGAACTAAATGCGGTTTCACGAATGCAAGACATCGGATAGGATCCAAGGGCCGTCCTTCTGACCTGTTACTCCGAACCACCCCGTTTTCGAGGATTGATTTGGACCTATGAGCGAACTGCACCACGAATGCGGTGTTGCCGCTATCTACCACCTAGCCAATGGCGAAGAAAGTACGCTTTGCCCGGAGGGTGGACGAGAGGCAATTTCCTACCTGCTACCGCGAATGCTCCAAGATATACAGAATCGTGGTCAGCTCGCGGCAGGCATGACGACCTACAATCCGATGCGTTCGTTGTTGCTCGACACGATTAAGGACATCGGGACGGTTAGTGAAGTGTTTCGCCTTTCGCATCGTGGCAAACATGAAGCGATCATGGAGCACTATGCCGGGCGTGCCGCCATCGGGCACGTTCGCTACGCAACCTGCGGTCAAGATGATAGAAGTTATGCGCAGCCATTCGAACGTCAACATATTCACAAACACAAATGGTTCAGTTTTTGCTTCAATGGCCAGTTAGCCAATTACCAAGAATTGAAAGACAAGTTGACGTTTGAGGGTGAACATCACCTGGCTCGGGACACGGATACTGAGATCATTATGCATGAGATTGGGCGTGAGCTCAGCATTGGCCCGTCGAATCGCAGTTTGATAGATGTATTTGCATCAGCAGCCAAGAATTTTGATGGCGCGTATTCCCTAGCATTGCTAAATGCCAGTGGCGAACTCTTGCTCGCGCGCGACCCGCTTGGAATGAAACCGCTTTGCTATGCGGTTGACGGATCTCTGTTTGCATCGGCAAGTGAAAGTGTTGCGCTATTGAACTTGGGCTTTGATCGAGGGGCCATCAAGTCGGTACCGCCGGGCAGTGCGGTCCTAGTGACACCTCAAGGAATCAAGATCGAACAGTTTAGCTTAGCCAAGCCACCTGCCCATTGCTTCTTTGAATGGATCTATTTTGCCAACGTCGCGAGTACGTTGGACGACAGAAGCGTGTATCTTTCGAGAACGCGGCTTGGCGAAGAGTTGGCGAGAATCGAACTTGCAAGAAACCAAATTCCACTCGACGATGACACAATCGTTGTACCGGTTCCGGACACGAGCAAGGCTGCTGCGGATTCCATGGCCTTTCACTTGCGAGTACCGAGCCGTGAAGGGCTAATTCGCAATCGCTATAGCGGCCGAACGTTTATCGAAGGCGGCCGTGCTCGCAAGGCCAAGGCCTCTCTGAAATATACCCCATTGCGAGAAGTGCTCGAGGGGAAACGCGTAATCTTGGTGGAGGATTCGATCGTTCGATCGACGACCATGAAGGTGTTGTTAAACCGAATACGAGACATGGGCGGCGCGAAAGAGATTCACGTGCGCGTTGCATGCCCTCCGATTATTGCACCCTGCTTTTACGGCATCGACATGTCAACCATTGGCGAACTATTCGCCCCCAAATTTCTTGAGAACGGTGTATTGACTGAGGAGGGACAAGATCGCATGGCTCAGCAACTGGGTTGTGACTCGCTAAGGTACCTACCCATCGATTCGATTGCTCGCGCAATTGAATTGCCGACGTCGCATCTATGTCAAGCTTGCATCACGGGCAACTACCCAACGCCTTGGGGGCAAAAACTGTACGGCATTGCGCAACGAAATCATGTCTCGGGAACGAGTGCCGAACGCACGTACGAACTCGATCCGGTAGTATAAAACAGTTGTCCTCAACTGTTCCCGCACTGCCTCGATTCTAACACGTGGCCGACTTCCAACACGTGGCCGACGCTGCCAGCGTCGGCTCGGATGCTGGCAGCATCCGCCACGATGGAACGGAATTCACGAGCCGCAAATTCAGAATCGAGATAACCGATTTCGATTCTGTGATCCGCTGGTCCCGCAGCGGCCGTATCGATCGACAAGCCTGCCATTTTCCATCGTCGATCGAATCCACCAAATCACCTTCTCGAGGGCGATCGAGCGGACGTCGAGTTTCTCGAAGTAAGTTGGAGAACCGGAGGAATTCTCAATCGATTTCTTAGTGGAATCTGCATTGTGGGAATTCACGTCTGGCAATAAAAGCGACGATTCTCGAGATAGACCCAAACCATCCATAGCATCGACGATGTGGGCATTTTCGATTGCGGCTAGACTGACTCCATCCGTTTTCGCGTTAGGCATAGGTGTCATAAAATGGAGTCGGGGGTTCGGGAACCAGATCGCGATTCAATAAAATGGGCCGAATCACCTTTCGTTCGGAGGCGATTGAACTTGGATTTTCGCGGAATTTTGGATTACCAGCAACGATTCAAGCAAATTTCTGTGAACATTCGATTTTCCTTCGGTTTGATTGACCTTTTCACCAGCGCCTATCATAATCGTTTTGCTTGTCCGCCCTCCCGGATGGTTGCATAGCATTGGTGATTAAGGAGTTCTCCGGAATATCTGCATCTCCATTTTCTTTGACTCAATTCGTCCCAGAAATCGAAAACATGAACAAGTTTAATCGTCGCATTGCCAACCGAAAAAAAGCAATTAGTGGCTTAAAATTCCGTCCACAGTTTGAAAGTCTTGAGCAACGAGCTTTGCTCGCAGGGGTTATTGGCGATTGGAACCCATTAGGACCATTTTCGGCATCGAATGGTCAAGTCGAAAACATCACCAGCAAGCCTGTTGTTGGAGCAATCGACGCGGTTCTGGCGCATCCGACCAATGCCGATACGTTGTATGTAGGCTCAGTTAACGGGGGGGTGTGGAAATCAGTCGACGCTGGTTTGCCGCAACCGCATTGGACGCCGTTGACGGACACCATGCCATCGCAATCTATCAGTGCATTGGCATTTGATGTGGCGGATACAACCTCTCGCACGATCTACGCTGGCACTGGATTCTACAGCAGCTACGCTCAACTTGGAAACAAGCGAATCGGTCTAATGCGAACGACGGACGCGGGTCAGAGTTGGCAAGTCGTGAATGGAGGAGGTGTTTTAAACGGAAAAAACATATCTGGTGTTTTTGCCAACGGCAATACGATTGTGGTATCGGTAAATGTTGCGGATAACTTTGCCCCAGCCAATATCGGAGTTTTTCGAAGCACGAATGGTGGTGTTAGTTTCACTCAAATCTCAACGGGCAATGGGGCAGCCACGGGACTTCCAAGTGGCGTGAGTTATGATCTTGTCGTCGACCCCCTGAACCCAAGCGTTATGTACACGCCGATCGTTTTTGCTACCAGCGGTGGAACGAATGGAGTCTATAAGTCAACAAATGCAGGTGCAACCTGGGCGAAGGTCAGCTCGCCAGCTATGGATGCGCTGATCGTAAACAGCACAAGTAATCTGGAGCTAACTGCGGGCCGCAACAACGAAGTCTATGCCGGCATAGTTAATGCTGGCGTCGTTGTAGGTTTATTTCGGTCGCCAGATAACGGCGCGACATGGGTAGCCTTGGACCTTCCTCAAACCAATGAAACCGGTGGAAACGTCGGTCTCAATCCCAAAGGTGGAAAAGGGCCAAGCTCTGGTCCCCCAGAAACCATCGCTGGTGGTCAAGGCGACATACATTTTTCCATCATAGCGGACCCGAGTAACGCAAACTTGGTGTATGTCGGAGGTGATAGGCAACCGCGCGGATTCAGGGATCAAGGCACGTTTCCGAATGCGATTGGAGCCAACGACTTCAGCGGTCGACTATTCCGTGGAGATGCCAGCAAGCCCGCAGGAAGCCAATTCGTTCACCTAACACATCGCAACAACCTGGGAGCAGCTGGCGGTGGTACGGCCAGCAGCAGCGCGCCCCATGCAGACTCGCGTGATATGACTTTCGATGCGAACGGTAACATCATTGAAGTTGACGATGGCGGAGTCTATCGTCGTTCCTCACCGAAAGACAATACCGGAGATTGGTTCTCCGTAATTGGAAACTTACAAGTCACGGAGGCTCACGACGTTGCTTGGGATTCTTTGAGCAACGTTGCCATGACTGGCAATCAGGACACTGGCTCGACCTACCAACCAAGTGCGGGTGCAACGCAGTGGGTGTCGATTTCCAATGGAGATGGTGGGGACATCGCTATCGACAACATTCAGTTAGCAAGCAGCAGTCAATCGGTACGTTATTCGAGTTTCCAGAATTTGGGCGGGTTCCGAAGTACCGTGTGGGATTCGTCAGGTGGTCTCGTTTCGACGACTTTTCCGAGGCTCACGACTGCTGCAGGAAGTCCTGCAATTGTTCCGGCTTTCCGAACGTCAGTGGAAACAAATTCAGTTACGGGCGGAAGATTGCTTATTCACGCATCGAATGCTTTGTATGAGTCATTGGACGCAGGCGCGACCGTGACCGCGATTGGAGACGGACAGGGCGTAAGCATCGACGGCATTTTCTCCAATGCGATTTGGTACGGCGGGACGAAAAACAACGTAGCGAATCCGGATCTAGTTTGGGCCGCAAGTGGCAGCGACGTATTCCTCCGAACAACCGGTACCGGCAGCATCCTCAAAACGGCGGGTGATCCGACATCCCAGTTGATTCGCGATCTTGCTGTGAATTATCGCGATTCCGATAACGCTTTTGTCATCGATGGCAGTCATGTTTTTCAATCGACCAACGCCGGTGCGAATTGGTCTGACATTACTGGGGACCTACTTGGCCTAGCCAGCGATCTTTTCACGATCGCGTTTGTAGCGGGGCCGGTTAGCAACTCGATCCTCGTCGGGACAAATCTTGGCGTGTTCGTTACTTCCTCGGCCACCATCGGAACCTGGGGAAAGCTTGGCAACGGATTACCCAATGTCTTAGCGTTTGATATGGAATACGACGTTGCCGACGACGTACTGGTCCTGGGTACCATGGGACGCGGGGCTTGGAATCTAACAGAGGTAATTAAGGTCATACAGTCGAGGGATAAGACCATCGATATTCAGTTAGGTGCTCCTTCTACGTTCGTCGAAAACAGCACTCCGATCTTTGTCGCTCCGTCAGCCAAATTCACTCAGGCAAATGTTCCGACGTTCGCAGGCGGAAAGTTGACCCTGTCGGTCGGTAACAATTATCAAACTGGAGATTTCCTTGATCTAGCAAATGAAGGGATCGGCGCGGGACAAATCTCCGTATTTGGAACCCAGGTTTCCTTCGAGGGAACACTCATTGGAACCTATTCGGGACGAGGGCGTTCAATCGATGTCGCCTTCAACTCCGGTGCAAACCAAGCCGCGATCGAGCGACTGCTTGCTCGAGTGACGTTTATTCATTTGACAGACAATCCGTCGCCGAATCCACGGACAGTTACGGCGTTTTTAGACAACGATCTAAACGGGTTAAGTAACAATGCTACCGTCCTCGTCAGTGTTGTTCCGATCAATGATGCTCCTCGCTCGAGCAACGCATCTTTGCCATCCATTGATGAAGACACTAAGAATCCCACGGGTAGCACCATCGCTCTCCTGGTTGGACCATCCTTTCAAGACCCTGATGGCACTCTAGCGGGAATCGCAGTCACTTCCAACACAGCTTTGGCTTCCACTGGGCAGTGGCAATATTCTCTGAATGGCGTCAACTGGTTGCCAATTGGAAACGTATCCCCAGCCGCTAGCTTGGTGCTTTCAGCGTCGACACGCGTTCGATTCTTGTCCTTCAAAGACTATTTTGGAAGACCATCCCCACTCACATTCCGAGCCCTTGACGATACTTATTCTGGGGCATTTACAACCGCGAACCGCGAGGTTCTCGACACCACAACCCCGACTGCCGCCGGCTCTTTCGCGATCCTGAATGCCAATCTCGGCATTCAGATCGTTCCCGTAAATGATGCCCCGATTACAACGGTATCGAGTCAGTTCCAAAGCATCAAACAAGACGAACTGTTAAGTTTTGCCATCCCCTCGTTCTGGTTCACGGACGTGGACAATCCAACCTTAGCGCTTAGTGCTTATTTGGCTGACGGTACGAATTTGCCCGCTTGGTTGGGGCTAGATCCATTGACAAGACGATTGTCAGGCATGCCTGCAAACGAAGATGTTGGTGTTTACGATTTAATCATCCAGGCTACCGACACAGGCGGTTTGTTTACGACATTGCAGTTTCAGTTGGTGGTTTTAAACGTTAACGACGCTCCGACCAATATTGCACTGTCCAACAATTCGGTTCGCGAAAACGAGTCGGGCGTCTTCATCGGAAACCTCATTGCGACCGATAAAGATCCAGATGATAAATTCGTGTGGACGGTATTTGATCAGCGATTCGCTGTGCTTGACAATATGCTGTACTTGGCTCCTGGAATCAGACTGAACTACGAAGTCACTCCATTCATCGATATTCAGATCCAGGTAACCGACAGCGGAACGCCGCCGCTGTCCATTCAATTGCAGAAGACCATCGAAGTCCTAGATGCAAATGAGTTTGGACCGTCGTTGAAAGCGTCACTGTTCAATGTGAGTGAGGCGACACCTGGCGGGTCCGACATAGCATTCTTGGTGGCCCCAGACCAAGACACCAGTAATGTTGTTCGATTTCGGTTTTCAGGAACTCCGCCCACTAAGTTTGCACTCGACGGTGAAACAGGACGCATTTCTTTGAAACCCGATGCAACGCTAGATCACGAGTCATTGGCATCCTACCAATTCTTCGTTGAAGCTTTTGACAACGGGCTTCCAAGCCTTTCCACCACCGCCTCCGTCAATATCAATGTGACCGACGTAAACGAGTTTGCTCCGGAGATCACCAATGGTCCCATTTCCATTTCGGAACGTCAACTCGCAGGCATTCCATTTAGTAAGTTGACGGCTACGGATAAAGATACCAGCCAATCCGTGCGATTCTCATTGCCAAGCAGCGAAACGCGATTCACCGTGAATGCAAATACCGGTGATCTATCGCTGATTCGCTCCGGAGTTTTCGACTTTGAAACGAGCAAAACAGATTCGATTGTAGTGATTGCGGAAGACTCTGGCACGCCTTCCAGGCGAGTCGAGAGAACTCTATCCCTGCTAATCTTGGATGCCAATGATCCTCCGACCGCAGCCACCGTGGCAAACCCAACTATTTTGTCGAATGTTTCTGACCTAAGTCTTGGCAAGCTCACGATCGCCGACCAGGACCCAGGCCAACTCTATACGGTTGTTTCAAGTGACGATCGATTTATTGTTATCGACGGCAATCTGGTATTGGCCCCTGGAAAGGGCGTCAACGAAACTGACCCGCTCCAAATGATCGTTCCAATCATCGTTACGGAAATTGGCGCAGACTCGAAGTCGTATTCGCTAAACGTTGCGCTGAACCGTTTTTCAAATATTTCTCCATGGCAGAATCGACTTAACCCATTGGATACCAATCGCTCAGGCGGAGTCGATCCTCTCGATGCGCTTGCTATCATCAATGCGATCAACGCTGGTCAACTCGGGCGATTGCCGTTCCCAAGACCGGCTAGCAGCCTCAGTTTGCCGGATTTCGACGTAGATGGAGACGGATCGCTCAACCCTCTCGATGTGCTTGCAATCATTAACTCCATTAACAACAAAGCCCGTGGAGAGGGCGAGGCAAAAGAAAAGCTCTCGGCCCTATCGCCAATCGGAATGGCCCATGACGACGCTGCTTGGTTGAATGCGTATACCCAGATCGAAGATGAGTGGAATACCATTCGTCGGCGAAGGGGCTGAGAATTGTAGAACCGACGCTAGCAGCGTCTGCCACGATGAATTCCATCTGCAGCCAACCAGAAACACTGGTCAGCCAACGAATCCGATTCAGTGGCACTATGCGTGACATGCAAAGTTGTTACTCCGGTGCTTTCTTTCACACGTCTTAGCAACGCATGCATATCATTCCGTGTCGATTCATCGAGGGCACTTAGCGGTTCATCAAGCAACAATACGGTAGGTCGAAATGACAGCGCCCTACCCAATGCAACTCGCTGCGATTCTCCTCCGCTAAGTCCGACAATCTTTCGTTTCAATAGGTGCCCAATCCCAAGCACCTCCGCAAGTTCATGCGTTCGTTCCGCAACAACGCTAACGGCGTATTTTCGAAGACGCAATGCGAACTCCAGGTGTTCCCGCACAGTCAGTGTTGGGAACAATGCAAGATCTTGCGGTACAAACCCAATCTCCCTGTCCGCAGGCGACCATCGCGTCACGTCGCGACCATGGATTAGAACTTGCCCGGCAGCCACATGACGCAAACCACAGATGCTCTCAAGCAAAGTCGTTTTGCCTAGGCCGGTTGTCCCCATCAATACAGCGTACTCACCGGATTGGATTTGAAGGTGGATGCCTGAGAGCACAAACGAACCGCTCTTGACCGTTACGTTTCGAAGTTCGATCACGACGTCAATCCTGTTCCAAGAACACGCAAGACCAATAGCACGACGACGGCCAATATGACCATTAACAAGGAAACAGCCACGGCTGCATCTAGGTTTCCTGTGCTCAATTCCAGAAACACCGAGGTTGAGAGGACTTCGGTTCGCATGCGTGTGGCGCCTGCAAACACAAGGATAGGTCCGAATTCTCCCAGTGCACGAGCCCAA
This sequence comes from Pirellula sp., assembly GCA_031361585.1. GTDB lineage: Bacteria > Planctomycetota > Planctomycetia > Pirellulales > Pirellulaceae > JBKCUI01. The sequence goes on from JANLRK010000199.1 coordinate 12,585, forward strand.
GCGATGGTGAACGCAGTGACAACCCCGCGTCTGGCTTGTGGCAATGCTATTTGCCAAAACGCCTGAGCGCGAGAACACCCCAATGTTCGCGCCACGTCTTCTGCGCGAGGATTGATCTGATCAAAAGTAACACGCATCGTACGAACCGAAAAAGCGCATGCTACCGAAAACTGAGCAAGCACCACTGCGGGCCAACGATAGGTAATGGGAAATCCTAGGCTGTCGCGAAAGGTACTCTCGATTCGCCAACCCAAGAAGGGCTGATGAAACAATATCAACAAGCTCAAACCCAATACCAACGGCGGCAGCACGATCGGTATGTCGACCAACGTGTCGATAAGCCATCGACCTGGAAAGGAATAGCGAGACAACAGGTAGCCTAGTGGCGTTCCAACCCAAACGGAGAGGATCGCGGCTACCGTGCACGAAAGGATCGTCAATCGCAGAGCGGCCAAAATTTCAGGCTTGGACAAGGCTTCATAAAACTTTTGCGGCGACGTGAACATCACGTCGGCCGCAAGCAAAAGAACGATCAATAGAATGAAGCAAGCAGAGATTCCACCCATCACTAGAAAAAACAACGAGTCCGAACGTCGTCTTGGATTCCACGGGTTGTTTGCGTTCGATTCGGCCGATGGTGGCTCAAGCATTAGGAAGTTTATGATAGGTGTGTTTAGCTAAAGGAGCTCGGGTTACGACAACCCAAGCTCCTATTAATCGTACCACACTAGCAACGGTTTGGAGGATGAGAGGGAGCTTGCCTCGTGGGGCCGTTCGCCTCGTTTAACATGAAAACAGAACAATCCAGCAGGACAAGCCTGCGGTATTTCTCAATCCCACCGGCTTGACCGATAGATCGTTCGGGCCGGCGGGCTACTGGCCGAAGCTAAGTCTTGGCTTAGGCTCTTTCCAACGAAACCCTTCGGCTTGGAAAATCTCTTTCGAACCCTGCGAACAGAGTCTTTGAAACAACCGTTCCGCCAGCAGCTTGTTTGGCGAACCATCGGCCACCGCGAATGGCTGGGTCGCTACTGCACAGGCAAGCCCCTTTATTTGAATCGCATCTAAAAATTCTGCTGAGCCCGAGGCATTGCTTATGTATGCAATTGCCGCGTCTAGCGAACCGGTGCGGAGCTGATTCACAAGCATATCCCCCGTCGGTGATTGCACTGTCACGTTCTCCATGACCTCTTTTTGAACGCCGCCCTCGCGTAGCGTGTTTTGGGTGAGCCACCCCATCGCGCATTGCTTCTCATGTCCGACGCCGACACGCAAACCGATTCGCGCAAGATCACGGAGAGTTTGGATTCCCAAAGGATTCCCCTTTTGAACCATAATCACCAACTCGTTCATAGAGACATCGACCGGCGTTGAGAACAAGTCTGGTACTTGGTTCATAAACTCGCGGTCGCATGCAAAATAGGCATCGGGATGTTGGCCGGCCTTCATTTGAGCCACTAGAATTCCACAGCCGTTGTAGACACGTGAAATGCGTACACCTTCGCGTTGCTCAAATGCGACCAATGTGTCTTCGATAGCAGGGCGGAGCATCGAACCCGCGAAGATCGATAGTTCAGGCACATCGCTCCATAGGTCACCGTCAGAAACACGAAATCCATGAGCGGCGTATTGCTTCTTACCGCGATCGCGGGCGGCGACATACCGTGCGAAATGAAGTGCAGCCTCCGGCTTTTTGGAACTAGATATTACAGCCAATGAAACCTTCGAATCAATTCCACTCAGCTCGGGTAGCTCAATCGCTTCTAGATCCGGATAAGTCGTCAACACCGCATCGAAGACAATACCAGCATCCGCCGAGTCGACCACCAAATCGTTGGCAACATCCGTAACCGTCGTTCGAAAGGCAAGCGTCGCAGACTCTAGGCGGTCCCAGTATTTACTTTCTGTCAAGGCTAATCGCGTTCGTTTGCCAATTGCTGACGCATCAGGACTAGCCTGCACCATCCGAATATTGGAACCCAGTAAATCGGTGAACGAGTGAATGCCTTTGGGATTTCCTCGCCGGACGGCGACGACACCACGCATGGTTGCCAAGGGTAGCACTTCGCTGAGCAATCCTTTCTGGCTTCCCAACTCTATGAAACTATCATCGGCGGGCAGAAAGAGGTCGCCCGAACCGCTAACCTCGATCGACGCGAGTAATGTCTGTGACGCTCCGTATTGAATCTGAATGGAACGGCGAAACTCTTGCTCGTAGTGAGTCCGGATCGATTCCATCACGGCCCGGTTGCTGGCAGCACAGAATAGGACAAGCGGCTCGCTCTGGCTGCCAACGTCAGTATTGCTTTGTTGTTTTCGAGTCGAATTATTCATTGAGAACAACATCCCGAAGAAAACAATCACCGATCCTATTAGAACCACTGTTTGACGATTCATCGGCAATCCTCCATACTCGCCATTTTCATTTCTTCCTGCCAGGTGGAATGGTCAAAAGTGTTGGCTTCGACGGGGCACGTTCCAAAGTCGTTACCGATAGTGGTGTTTCGACATCGTCGCCATATAGTTCTAGATTCCAATTGGTCGACAGCAACAAATCGAAACCAGGGTTTCGCTCTTTGACTTGACATGAGCAGGCACCGCACAGAAACATCGTCAAATCTTCGATGAGTCCTGCATTCAATTGCTTGGCAGGTATTACTTCTAACGCTCGCCCTCGTCCGAACACAGGTGCAAGCATTGGTTCATTTTGAGCGTCTGTTCTGAAATCGGACAATAGCCTAATTAACAGCTCTTCGCCGGGATCTTTAGGGTCCACCTCCACCACCGTAAACTTGAGAAACAACGGGACTTCGGAATACAGCTCAGAGCCCGGCAGTCCAATTCCATCGGGCAGTTGCAACGTCTTGCTCAGGCGATCCAACTCCACGGTAAGTAAATCGCGAACTGCTTGATTCTTGGTTGGATTGTTCGATTTGAGCATGAGCCATACGACGGAATCGCCACTAAGCAGGCGACGTGATAGTTCACGTCGCACGGGTGACTCAAACAAGTTCGCTTTCGGGGTGTCTTCCAGTTTGCCATGCCAATGATTGAGGATTTTGCCACTGCCTTGCGATGATTGAATCACCACGAATGGCAAAGTTGTGTTCCGTTGTTCGCGGAGAGACGTCCAGAGTTCGTTTCGCTGACGATCCTTGTCGCTCCCGATGTGGCTTCGCACTATTTCCGCATTGGCCGTCCCCCCTTTGTCGATCACCTTCACCTCCAGCGATCGCAAAATGGTTTCTTGAGCTTCTGAAAACTCTGCGTCATGAAATACGATCACCTGGCATAGATCCGGACGCCAACGTTCTAACGCGTATCGAAAGACCGGGACATTGCAGGCAATAGCAATTGTTGCGGTGAGTGCGACTGCAATGGCAACGCATGTTTGAATACTAACTCGATATAATACCATTCCTAGTTCCGCGAAAAAGAACAAGCTTTAAAGTTCAGGAGAGACAGTCTGGAAGACTATCCCTCGTTTGCGCAATGATCACTGGCCGAAGCACATTAGCCTTCCGTCTGTTGTCGACATGTATAATCTCCCGCTCGCTCCGGACATCCCGTCCCAAGCTGGCAATGTGCCCAATTCGATTTGTTGTTCAATCAAGCCGCTATCGCAGTTCACAGCCAAAAGGAGGCCACTGAATTTCCCTTCCAATGCATCATCCTGATTTGCGAGCAGCTTCTGAACTTCTTCATCCCTTTCGGACAATTGCTTGAAGGTGGCCTCCTCGTCGATCATGTCAAGCGGCCCTGCAATGAAGAGCTTGTTTCCGGCTAGTACCATCGCGCGAACGTAGATCGGGACATCGTTTGCCCACTTGGGCTTCACCAAACTGTTGCCCGACTTCGCGGGTCCAGCTTGATTGCCCCCATCTGGATTGGACGCTGTTTCATTCTTTCCTGCGCCATTCTTTCCTGCGCCGATCTTGCCTGCTCCGTTTTTCGCGGCTCCGTTTTTTGCGGTGAACTGCATGGCTCTTCCGATTTTTCCGTCGACTGCAATGCCCCCCTCCATCGTACCGTTATTTCGGTAAGTTGAAAAATCGCGAGCCGTTCCGTCGTCGAATGTAATCACGAGTCGAGGATCGTTTCCCAACTCAGAACCGTTCTTGAAACGTTCAGCGATTGCCGCGTCCTCCGTCGCATTGAAATACAAGCGTACTTCGTCAATGATTCCCGCAAAGGAGTTCGGTGTAGCATATTCCCCGACTGGAGAAGCAGCATCTGCTCCAATTTCCATGGCTTGAGCTGGGTCCTTTGCAATGAGACCTGTTGCGACCGCTTCGCCAACTCGTTCGCCATCGACGAACAGTCGCATCTGTTTGTCTTCCGTTAGTACACCTACGAGGTGATGCCATCCACCCACGATGCGTCTTGGACCCATTACACTGGTCAGATTGGTTTGTGATCGGATGAGGAACGCAGGCCTGCCTTCGTCCAAAATCAGGGCAAAGCCTTCGCTGGGCCCTCCCCGTGCAGCAATCACTCCATTGGGTTTCGTTGCGGTAACCCAAGCTTCAATGGTAATAGGTTTGCTGGCTGGATTCAGACTCGGCGCTTTTGGAAATTGAGCATAGGAACTTGCGTTAACCGCGTTGGGCGCTTGGTTGAAATTGGCTGGTATTTCTGGCGGGTTTGGATCTGCCTTAAACAACTGATGTTCCATCGTTGTTGACCATCGCAAATACTCTGGCTTGCGTCCATATCCGTAAACGTAACCATTGCCATTGACCATCAAACGCCCCGACGGAGCAAATCGCCCAGCTTGGTAGTAGCCCCCATGCCCACCCGCAAAGCTCTGTCCGAGCACCCAGTACGAACGATGGAACCAAGAATCATCAAGGAACCCCATCGGAGCAAATAGGTGAGCGCTTTCGCCTCGCTGAACCGACGCTTGTCCAACAAAATCACCTGAGTTGGGACCGATCTCCAATCGGTTTCCCTCCAAGTCAAATTTCTGCGACTTCATGTACATATACTTCCCGTCGCAGGAAAGGATGTCCGGCAAACCGACCGGCATCTGCAATACTTTGATTTTCTCCTGTATGTTGTTGCCGGTCTCAGGATTGGTTTCGTCGATGATGTTCTCAGTCAACTTTTTGCCAGTAGCAAGCTCTAGTCGAATCAGTCGAATTCCGCCATCGAGAAAATTAGATCTGCCCGATACACAATTGATGATATCATCCTGAATCAACACACTGCCATGTACAGGCCAAAGCGACTCCAACTGTTCGTAAGCCATCGTCCTTCGATCCAATGGTGCCGCTCGATAGCGCCAGGCCAATTGCCCATCGATGGCTTGCAAACAGTAGACCCAGCCATCTGCCCCACCGAACACAACTTTGCCCCGATGCACGGTCGGCGGCGAATCGATTCTCGCGCCGACGGTGAAGGACCAGCGTTCTTTCCCGCTTGTCTCATCGAACGCATACAGAGTGTGGGCATCCATTTTGGCGACGTAGACAACTCCAT